>JACREC010000063.1 GCA_016218445.1 Nitrosomonadales bacterium | reverse complement strand
CTAGTATAGAAACCCATTAATTACGAAACATAATGTCGAGCCATTTTTGTGTCTGCATCCTGCCGGGTGAATTTCCACTCGATGCCACGTTGTTCCGTGTTACGGCGCAACTGCCAAGCATTTACTTCAGTGATAATCGTAGCCTGATCTGGCAGACGCCGATCAAGGCACTGGCGATCAAGAATGCCGATTTCGATTTCAGCCATATTGAGCCAACTGGCATGCTTCGGCGTGTAGTGAAAGACAACACGTCGCAGCAGCGCCTTTGCTTTCTTGACGCCGAGCACTTCCTCGAAGCATTTGCGAAAATGGGTGTTGAGATTGTCCATCACCAGATGGATTCGTTTCGCCGTAGCATAGACCTGCTTGAGCAAGTGCTGTACGAATGCCACGAAGTCGGTCTTCGCGCGATGATCGGTGACCATGACTGTCCGTCGCCCCCCTTTTGGTTCGACCGCCACGAACAGGTTGCAAGTGCCAGCGCGGTCGTACTCGTAATCCTGCTTCGCGGGCGAACCGGGCCCGATTGGCAAAGATGGACGCGAATCCTTGAGCAGTTGCTTGCTCTTCTCGTCCAGACAGACGACGGGTTCCTTCGGATGGAACGGGCGTGCATAAAGGTCGAGCAAGTCGTACATTCGCTGCCGATACTCTTCGGTCAGAGCGCCAATGCACCACATCACCTTGCACCATGGCTTGAGGCAGTTTTTTTTAGTAACCGGCGAATCGTCTCGCGGCTGATCGAGCCAATATCCGCCTGCTTCTGTGCTGCCTGTTCCAGCAATTCAAGTGTCCAGCGCTTGGCTCCCTCCGGAGGCTCCGAGCAGGCCAAGGCGGTAATCTGCGCCTCAACGTCGGTATCGTACTCTCGCGGCTTTCCTGAACGTGCGACATCACACAGCGCATATTCGACACCACCATCCAGATATGCGCTTCGTGTCCGCCAGATAGCGGTTCGTCCAACGCCAAGAACTTCCATGATCTGGGCTTCGGGTATCCCGCGATCAAGGGCAGACAAGATATGCGCCCGATTGACTTCTCGGGCATGGCGCAAACCCCTTGCACGATATGATTCGATCAACTCGCGGTCCTTGTCAGTAAGATGCAGTTCGGTCTGTCGCATGGCTGGCTCCTCGTCATGGGGTGGGCATACGACAGTATGATACATGTTTCGCTATTTATGTGTTGTTATACTAGGGTTAGCTCAGGGTCGATTTCTTTTTTTCGAGCAATTAAACGGGCCGGCATCGCATTACGTTTTCGCATTTTGCTTCTCCAGTTTTTCCATCGCCTCTTCGGCTATTTCCCGCACTTCTTCGTGAGCATCGTTGCGACAGATTTCAACATGAGTGCGTGCGCCTGCGCTGCCAGTGAGGCCAAGCAGATGGCATGCGTCGGCGCGCACGCGATGGTCGGCATGGCGGGCGAGGTCGGCCAGTTGCGGCAGCAGCTTCCGCAGTTCGGGTGTGTTGGCATGTGCTTCCAGCAGCGCGCTGACGCCAAGGCGTACTTCGAGATTGGCCCCGGGATTGGCGATGATGGCAAGCAGCGGCTTGAGGCGCTGCGTATCTGCGTCGATGAATGCTGCGGCCTGCTGGTAGCCGCCCTGCTTCAACAGATGTTCAACATAGTGCGCTGTACCTTCTTCGCCACTCGCCCACTCGGCCCAAAGTCTCAGCTCGGCAGGACTCTGTGCGCCGGTGAGGGTAAACGGCCCCAAACGCAGCCAGGGGGCGGCGCGCACGCCATATTCCGCAGCCTGTTCGGGATGCGCGGCAACATTCACTACCGTCATTTTCCCGATAAGCGCCTGCTTTACCAGCTCGCTCAGCCCCTGCAAAACGGTGTGGCAGTGCGGGCAGCCGGGGGCGATAAACAGCAGGGCGTCGGGTGGTGTGGCAGTCATGGGAGTTGATGATACGGCACGAGTAAAGTATCACGTTCGCCCTGAGGTATCGAAGGGTGAACATCGTAAAACAAGGGGCTTCGATACGCTTTGCGTACCCTGTGCTGAGCTTGCCGAAGCATCAGCCCGAACGGAAATGGAAGGATTATTTGTGCCGGATCAATAATGAGGTGAGCATCGCAATTCATCTCAGCTACTCGCCCTGTTTCGTCACGACAATATGGCGATTGCCGCCGTGGTCTCGATGTTCGCACAGGTAGATCCCCTGCCAGGTTCCCAGCCTTGGCTGTCCATCGGCAATCGGGATGCTCAGGCTGCTGCCGAGCAGGCTGGATTTCAGGTGCGCAGGCAGGTCGTCGGAGCCTTCGTCCTGATGTATGTAATAGGGCTCGTCTTCGGGAACGGCATGGTTGAAGTAGCTTTCAAAATCCTGGCGTACCGTAGGATCGGCATTCTCGTTGATCGTTAATGACGCGGATGTGTGCATGATAAAAACATTCATCATGCCGATTTTGAGAGTGCGCAGCTCGGGCAGTTCACGCAGCAGTTCCTCTGTAATCAGATGAAAGCCCCGGACCCTGGGTTTCAGGCGAATCTCTTTCTGTATCCACATAGTAATGCGCCGTCTCGTCTGGATTTACAAACCAGCATCATTGGTCACTATAAAGTGGGGACATAATACGCTTGATGAGTTTGGGCGGGCTATGCTTATGCGGTAGGATGGGCAAAGCTTAACAAGCTGCGTGCCACACCGGAGGATGCAATATGAAGAGCTCAAAACCATTTCGCGGTGCAATGCCGGCTCTGGCTCGTCGTGATTCCGCCGGCATTACGAAGCGCGCGGTGGCGCGATGCGCATGATGTGGAATGCGCTGGGTGTTCTGGCTGCAGCCTATGGCGGGCTCGCGCTGTTGCTGACTATTTTTCAGTCGCAGCTGGTTTTTTATCCTGAGGTCGATCGCAAGGTCGCCGCCACGCCCAGCCAAGTCGGCTTGCCCTACGAAGACCTCCAGCTGCAAACTTCCGACGGCATCAGTCTGCATGGCTGGTATGTCCCGGCTCCGCAGCCGCGCGGCACGGTGCTGTTCCTGCACGGCAACGCGGGGAATATTTCCCACCGGCTCGATTCAGTGCAGATGTTTCACCGCCTGGGCTACAGCACGCTGATCTTCGATTATCGCGGCTATGGGAACAGCAGTGGCAAGCCCTCCGAGCAGGGCACCTATCGTGATGCCGAGGCCGCATGGCGCTACCTGACCGAACAGCGGCATACCCCATCCTGCCGTATCGTGTTGTTCGGCGAATCGCTGGGCGGCGCCGTTGGCGCATGGTTGGCCGCCCGCCAGAAACCGGCTGCATTGGTGATCGCTTCCGGCTTCACTTCCGTGCCCGATCTGGGGCAGCAGCTCTACCCTTATTTCCCGATAAGATTGCTGGCGCGCATCCGTTACGACACACGGGAAAGCCTGCGCTCGGTTGCCGCACCGGTGCTGATTGCGCACAGTCCGCAAGATGACATCATTCCATTCGAGCACGGGCGCGCACTGTTTGCCGCGGCCAATCCGCCCAAACAGTTCCTCGAGCTTGCCGGCGGGCATAACGACGGTTTTATTTTTATGCGTGAAGCATGGGTCAGGGTGCTGGGGGATTTTCTTGGCAAGCAGATGGATGCGGCCTGCATCCGGTGAAGCAAGATTTGATATACGGCATTATCCTAGCAGTTGGCGGAACTCCATAGCTACTTGCACAGCAAATTGCAGAGTGCGTCAGCCAGACTGGAAAATTGAAAACGATAACCGGCGGCAGACATCTTGCCGGGCAATACTTTTTGTCCTTCCAGCAACAGGCAGGAGCGTTCGCCCATCGCCAGTTTCAGCAGCGGCGCGGGTGCCGCGAATAGCGCGGGGCGATGCAGCACTTTCGCCAGGGCAGCAGTGAATTCCGCATTGGTAGCCGGTTGCGGCGCGGTCATGTTATATGGGCCGCTGGCTTGGGCATCGTGCAACAATCTGAGCAGCATCGCCACATAATCGTTGATGTGCACCCAGCTCATCCACTGTTTTCCGTCACCCAGGCGCGCGCCCAAACCGAGCTTGAATGGCGGCAGCATGCGTCCCAGCAAACCGCCGTTGTTGCTTAACACCAGACCGGTGCGCAACAGGCACACCCGCACCCCGACTTGCTCTGCGGCACGCGCCGCGTCTTCCCACGCTTTGCACAACTGCGCGGCAAAATCCTCTCCGGCCTCCGCCGCCTCATACATTTCGGCATCACCGCGATTACCGTAATAGCCTACCGCCGAACCGCTTAACAATACTGTCGGCTTGCGCCCGGCAGTAGCGATATGCCTCACCAGCTCCCCGGTGAGGGTGACGCGGCTCTCCCACAAAACCTGCTTGCGTCGCGCCGTCCAGCGTGCATCCACAATCGGCTCCCCCGCCAGATTGATGACAGCATCGAAAGTCTGCCCGGGATGCCACTCGCCAAGCGCAGCCATCGCGTGAACCCCAGTGCCGCATTTGACCGGAACAGATGCCGGATTGCGGCTGAACACCGTCAGCTCATGCCCTTCCGCCAGCAATGCTTTGCAAAGCTGTTTACCGATCAGCCCGGTGCCACCAGTGATAAGAATGTGCATACAACCCCCTGTTCAACTTCAATCCCCTGAGTGAATCGCCTGAACACCCGCAGGTGCACCTTGATTTATTACGATAGCTACGGCTTTTCAGCCCGCATAATTTCGCACAGATGGCCGCTACAGTTTGTCTGCGGAAAGCGGGGAAATAGAGTTCATGTTTCAGGTTCAGCCCATTTCTCAAGATGAGGAATTGCGATCAACCTGCTCCGCGAGTTTGTGCAGCGCACTGGCGATCTCCACCCGGTAAGCATAAGGCTCCTGCAGGCGGCGCAACGGTTCCGGCAGCCGCGCCAGATTGGCTGCAGCGTGGCTGCGGATATCGGCCAGCGTCGCGGCTGCCGCGAGACGCTGCCCTGCGCGCATCATTGGCACCAGCAGTGGCTCGCCCGGCTGAGCATCCTCTTCCACAGTCACGACATCCGCTGCCATGCGGCCAGCGGCATCGTAGCTGCGGTACACCTGCTTGCGCCCGGGCCAGGTCTGCTTGCCTTCGGAACGCTTGCGCCGCGCCTTGCCGGCGTATTCCTGCAGCTTGTAGGCACAGTCGAGATAGGGCGCGTCGCTCGACGTGTCCATGCGCGTGCCGACGCCGAAGCCGTCCACCGGCGCGCCTGCGCCAAGCATGTCGCGCAGCACGTATTCGTCCAGATCGCCGCTGGCGAAGATGGTGACATGCTTGAGTCCGCCCGCATCCAGGATCTGCCGCACCCGGCGGGCGTGATCGGCGAGGTCGCCGGAATCGATGCGCACACCCCTGATGCGGATGCCGCCGCGTTCCAGTTTTGGCGCGAGCGCCACCACCTTGCGTGCCGCCGCCTCGGTATCGTAGGTGTCGATCAGCAGCACCACGTTGTCCGGCTGGGCATGGGCGAAATGCTCGAAGGCCAGCGTCTCATCATCGTGAGCCTGCACGAAAGAATGCGCCATGGTGCCGAACAGCGGGATGCCGAACTGCATGCCGGCCAGCACCGTCGACGTGCCGGTGAAACCGGCGATATAGCTGGCGCGCGCCGCCAGCAACCCCGCTTCCGCGCCGTGGGCGCGGCGCAGGCCGAAATCCACCAGCAGTTTGTCCGGTGCCATCAGCACGATGCGCGCTGCCTTGGAGGCGATCAGTGTCTGCAAGTGCAGCAGGTTGATCAGGCGCGTTTCCACCAGTTGCGCCTGCGCGATCGGCGCGGTCACGCGCAGGATCGGCTCATTCGGGAAGAACACCGTGCCTTCCGGCATCGCGTGCACATCGCCGGTGAAGCGCAGCATTTCGAGCCGGGCAAGAAATTCTTTACTGAAGCGGCCGGTGGATGCCAGCCATTTCATTTCTTCCGGCGGGAAGTGCAGTCCTTGCAGAAATTCCAGCACCTGTTCGAGGCCCGCCGCCATCAGGAAGCCGCGTCCGGGGCGCAGCTTGCGCACGAAGAACTCGAACACGGCGGTTTCCTCCATGCCGGACTCGTGATAGCCCTGCAGCATGGTGAGCTGATAGAGATCTGTGAGCAGCGCGCTGCCCGTAAGGTTTATTGGGGAGTTCATGCGGCAATTCCTTCCACGGAAATGCGCTGCGCACCGAGCCTTAGCATCTCTGCTTCGGCGCGCTGCCCGTCGCCGGCTTGGACATCCACCGCGCGCATCGCATCGGCCAGCAACAATACCTTGTAACCAAGGCCTACCGCGTCGCGCACGGTGTTGAGCACGCAGTAGTCGGTGGCGAGCCCGCCGATGAACAGCCGGCGGATATTGGTAGAGTGCAGCAAAGAATCGAGTTCGGTGTCCTGAAATCCTGAATAGGCATCATGCTCAACGGTGGTCGCCTTGGAAATGATCACGGCGGAAGGCGGCAATTGCAGCGCCGCCGCGAACTCCGCACCGCGCGTTCCCGCCACGCAATGCGGCGGCCATGGCCCCCCCTGCGCGCGGAAGGAACAATGCCGCTCGGGATGCCAGTCGCGCGTGGCATACACCGGCAGCGCTGCAAATATACGCAGATAGCGGTTGAGCACCGGCACCACCTCGTCGCCGCGCGGCACCGCCAGGCTACCGCCGGGCAGAAAATCGTTCTGCACGTCCACGATCAGCAGCGCGTCGCCGGTGTGGGGCTGCAAGTCATTACGATTCGGTGAATTCATGTGCGCCCCTTAACCTTTGATGCAGATCAGCGGCACCACCCGCGCCACCTTGCGCGCCAGACCGGCATGATCGGACGAATCGACTACCTCGCTGACATCCTTGTACGCGCCCGGCGCTTCCTCGGCAACCCCGCGCATGGAAGGGCTGCGAATCAGGATGCCGCGCCCGGCGAGATCGTCCACCACGTTGCGCCCGCTCCAGTTGCGCAGCGCCTGATGGCGGCTCATCGCGCGCCCCGCGCCGTGGCAGGCGGAGCCGTAGGCGCGCTGCATGCCCTGCTCCGTCCCGGCCAAAATATAAGAAGAGGTTCCCATGCTGCCGCCGATCAGCACCGGCTGGCCGGCATTTTTCAACTCGTAAGGAAGATCGGGATGCCCCGGCCCGAAGGCGCGCGTGGCGCCCTTGCGATGCACGTGGAGTTTTTTCATCCGCCCATCCACCTTGTGCTCCTCCACCTTGCAGGTGTTGTGCGACACGTCATACAGCAGCGGCAAGCGCGCCTGCGGCAGCACCTCTGAAAACACCTGGCGCGTGAGATGGGTGAGTATCTGGCGGTTGGCCAGCGCGCAATTGATCGCCGCGCGCATTGCGCCGAGGTATTCCTGCCCGAGCGGCGAAGCGATCGGCGCGCAGGCCAACTCGCGGTCAGGCAGTGCTAAGCCATAGTCGGGTGCGGCCAGCACCATGCGCTTCAGGAATTCGGTGCCGATCTGGTGGCCGAGCCCGCGCGAGCCGCAATGGATGCTGACCACGATGTCGCCCGGCTTCACGCCGAACGCCGCAGCGATCTCCGGCGCATACACGTCGGTCACCTGCTGGATTTCAAGATAATGGTTGCCGGAGCCGAGCGTGCCCATCTCGTCGCGCTGGCGCTTCTTGGCCTGGTCGGAAACCTGCGCCGGGTCGGCGCCGCGCATGCAGCCGCCCTCTTCGATGCGCTGCAGATCGGCCTCGGTTCCGAAGCCGCGCTCCACCGCCCAGCGCGCGCCGCCGCGCAGCATCTTGTCCATCTCCGCGCCTTTCAGCCGGATCGCGCCGGTGCTGCCCATGCCTGCCGGAATGGTGTTGAACAACGCATCCGCGAGCCGCACCTTCACCGCTTCGATGTCTCCGATGCGCAGGCCGGTCAGCAGCGTGCGCACGCCGCAGGAAATATCGAAGCCCACGCCGCCCGCCGACACCACGCCGCCCGCATCGGCATCGAACGCCGCCACCCCGCCGATCGGAAAGCCGTAGCCCCAGTGGGCGTCCGGCATCGCGAAGGATGCCTTGACGATGCCCGGCAGCATGGCCACATTGGTGACCTGCTCGTACACCTTGGCATCCATCTCGCGCAGCAAAATTTCGCTGGCGAAAATCACACCCGGCACGCGCATCTTGCCGAACGGCTTGATGTGCCATTCGAATTCGGATTTGCGTTCAAATAATGCGAGGTCCATGGCGTTCCTTCGTCATCAGATTTCGTAACCCGGATGCAGCGTTAGCGGAATCCGGGAGCTTCGGCACTTCCCCGGATTACACTGCGTTTCATCCGGGCTGCATGTCTGGTAGACAGAGTCTACCCCCAACCCCGCCTTACCCCGGCAAGGGGGAAGGAGCCAATCCCCTCCCCCTTGCCGGGGGAGGGTTAGGGTGGGGGTAGAAGCCAAGGTCTAAATCCCCATCATTGATTTTCGCAATTTTCAACTGCTAAACATCCACCACGCACTGGGCGAGCCAGCTGCCATCAGATTGTTGCACAACCTTTAACGCGGTATAGGTCGCGCCTTTAACTTCGACGGCAGGGCGGTGGCGGGCTGCATCCAGCGCTTCACCCCACACCTGCGCGGTGAGGCGTTCCCCTTCCAGATGCACTTCAAAGCGGCTGAACAACATGTTGCGCGTCGCCATCTCGTAAATCAACAGGTTGAGCCAATCCACCAGCAGCAACTCAACATCGGGCGCTGCGCAGGAAAGCCGGATCATTTCCCTGGGCGCCACATCCGCCGGGTCGGCGATCACCGCCGTCAGCGCCAGCGCCGCCTGCTCGAAAGCCTGCTCCAGCGTCGCGCCCAAGCCGCGCACGCCGATATCGGCTTGATGAGGGAAATGCTCCCAGCAGGCAGTAGTTACCATGTCGCATCCAATCTAAAAAAGATTTTGTAGGAGCGGGCCATGCCCGCGATATTTTCTTGTTCGCGGGCATGGCCCGCTCCTACATTTCAGATTCAAAAATTTCTCAGAGTACCTTGCCGCCAAATGCCGCTGCCACTTCGGCACGCAGCAATGTCTTGTCCTCGCCGGTATAGCGCGGCGAAAAATGCAGCGGCATGACGCAGCCAACATTTGCGGCACGGGCAATTTCGCCTGCCTGGCGCGCGGTCAGGTGGAACTTGCGCTGCCCGTGTTCGGCGTCGCGCTCCATGAAGGCCGCCTCGATATACAGCAGGTCGGCATTGCGTGCCAATTCGACAATGCGTGCCACGTTGTCTTCACACCATCCGACATCGGTGACGTAGGCGATTTTCTGGCCGCGCACGATGTGCAGCGCGGACTTCAATTCGGACAGCGGCAACAGCCGTTCGTGCTGTGCCCCGCCTTCACGCCAGGCCACGCGCATCTGCCACTGCTCCGGTTCGTTGCGCAGCACCGCCTGCTTCAGGTCGCGCAACCATGCACCCAGCGGCAGGCCGAGTTCCTGCAGGCGGTTCTTCCATACATTGACGTGCGCCTGTTCCTGCAGGGCATAAGCCAGACAAGGGATTCCGCCATGATCGAGCAGGACGCAGCGCACCTGCACGGCCGGCTCGCGCAGCAATACATTCTCGGGATAGGCCACACTTTCCTCGCCTTCGCGGCGAAACTCGCCCTGGCAGCGGAAGCTGGCGCGCCGCCCAGCCCCTTTGCCATCCAACTCGGTGACGCGCAGGGTAAAGTCGGACGCATAGTTGTGCACCAGATTCCAGGTGTAAGCGCGCAGCTTGTGCTCCACCTGCGCCAGAAAACCGGGCGGGCCGAACAGGTGCAAATCCTTATCCCGCCCCAGCAGAATGCGCAGCAGCCAATCGAACCCCATGAAATGGTCCATGTGGGCGTGGGTGATGAATGCATGGCTGATGCGCATCATTTTGCGCGGCGGCAGCGCCCGGATGTCGCCAAGGTCAAACAACAGGGCGCGCCGTTCGAACATGCAGTCGACAAACAGCACGGGGTCTCCCGCAGAGCCGTTTACCAGATCAGGACGAAAAATCGGGCGCATGTTTTATTGGCCCGCTCGCTACAGCACCACCGGCCTGTCCGGCATTTCATTGGGCTTGCCGCTGCGCGGCGGAAAGTGGCGCGCCAGATGGGCGCCCACGGCGCGGATGCCGGCGAGCACGCCTTCCTCGAAATGGCCTTCGCGGAATGCAGCTTCCATCTCACGGCAAATTGCTTCCCATATTTCCGTGCCGAGCCTGACGTGTATGCCGCGATCGGCGACGATCTCGACATCCCGGTCCGCCAGCAGCAAATAAATCAGCACGCCGTTGTTGTGTTCGGTATCCCACACGCGCAACCTGGAAAACACTTCCAGGGCGCGTTGCTGCGCCGTCTGGCCCGCCAGCAGCGGCGCCAATTCCAGCGCGGCCTCCACCGCAAAGCGAATTTGCCCGTTGTGTTTTGCCTCGGTTTCGCGGATCGCGCGCTCGATCGCATCCAGCGTGCGCGGCGGAAAAGCGCGCCGCACCGCCGCTCGGCCAGTCGATAGATGCAGCATGATGCGTTTCAGGTTCATCTGAGACAATCCATTAGGGAGAAACACCGTTGTCCGAAAAACTTTTGGCCGGGCACCCGTAGGAGCGCAACTTGTTGCAACAAAGTCAGGCAATCTGCTATCGAGCAAACTCGATGCAGAATTGACACCGCGATGGATCTGGATCGCCCGACAAGTCGGGCTCCTACAAAGCGCGAATAATCTAATGGGCAATCTGGGTTCATGTCACCATCTCCCCGATGCACCGCCACCACCAAACCCGCCGCCCCCGCCGCTGAAGCCTCCTCCGCCGAAGCCGCCGCCGCTGGTTCCACCAAAACCACCGCCGCCATAGCCGCGGAAGCCGCGCCCTGAGCCACCCAGCAGTACGAACACGAATGCCATCAACCCGACCAGCAGCGCAATCAGCAGCGGCGCGACCGTCAGCCAGGCAAGCACCCCCAGCCCTCCGCCCATCAGCATGGCGGCGGGGAAACGCCCGAGCAGCGCGCGCAGCATGCCGCCCACGACCACCACCAGCGCGAAGGCGATGAACAGCAGCGACTCGACATCAAATTTTCCGCTTGCCGCGGCACGCTTCGGCGGCGGCAACGGTTCGCCATCGATCACTTTCATCATCGCCGTTGTGCCGGACTCGATGCCCGGATAGAACTCGCCGCGTTTGAAATGCGGCACCATGACTTCATCCACAATGCGATGCGCAGTGGCGTCGTTCAGCACGCCCTCCAGGCCATATCCCACCTCGATGCGCAGCGTGCGGTCATCCTTGGCGACAAGCAGCAGCGCGCCGTCGTCCACGCCCTTGCGCCCCAGCTTCCACGCCTCTACCACGCGGATGCCGAATTGCTCGATGGTTTCCGGTTGCGTGGTCGGCACGATCAGCACCGCAAGCTGCGCGCCCTTCTTCGCCTCAAAGGCGGCGAGACGGGATTCCAGCGTTTGGGTTTGTTGCGCATCCAGCGTGGCGGTGAGGTCGGTGACGCGATGCGCGAGCGGCGGCACGGCCACCTCGGCCTGCGCCGCTCCACTCAGCAGCAGCGCAAGCAGAACAACTCGCGCTATTGTTTTCATTTATTTCACCGATGCAGCAGCGTCAGGCGTGGTCGAACGATCAGGCTGCATAGCGTTGAATTTCCACTTCCACCTGCCTCTGCACGGTACCATCGGCATCGGCATAAACCCGGCGGGCAATGGGTTCACTCAAGTAATATTCACCGCAGTCATCACAAATTTCAGCAGGAACATCACGGATGACCACTACCGTCTTGTCGCGTTGCAGGGTAACGGTGGTAATACCCGGATGGGTCTGTCCGGTTTTGCAGATTACGCATTTCATCATGTTCTCCTTCTCTTGAATGACTCATTCCAAATCGCTGGATCAGTTTCGTAGATGGATAAACCCAGATAATCCATTAGCTCGTCATTCCGGCGGAGGCCGGAATCCAGCAAGAATATAAACCCCGCGAAGCGGACATAACAGCGACGTTGTCCCGCTTTCGCGGGAGATTTTCAATCAACTAGATTCCGGCCTCCGCCGGAATAACACAGTTTTGGCTAATGAACCATCTGGGGTAAAGGCACATCGTGCCGCATCTACCCTACCGCACTACTTACTTTGCCGGTGCAGCAGCCTTGGGTGCGGCAAATTCCACCGTCGGCGGGCGGGAAATTTCCTTCTCGTTTTCCACCGTGAACGATGGCTTCACGCTGTAACCGAACAGCATTGCCGTAAGGTTGCTCGGGAAGGAACGCACCGTGATGTTGTATTCCTGCACCGCCTTGATGTAGCGGTTGCGCGCCACGGTGATGCGGTTTTCCGTACCTTCCAGTTGCGCCTGCAAGTCGCGGAAGTTCGCATCGGATTTCAACTGCGGATAATTCTCTGCCACCACCAGCAAGCGGCTCAAGGCCGAAGTCAGCTGGCCTTGTGCGGCCTGGAACTTGGCAAAGGCCTGCGCGTCGTTGATCAGCTCGGGTGTGGCCTGAATGCTGCCCACCCTGGCGCGCGCTTCGGTAACACCCAGCAGCACGACCTGCTCCTGCGCGGCATAGCCTTTGACGGTGTTCACCAGATTGGGGATCAGGTCGGCGCGGCGCTGGTACTGGTTCAGCACCTCCGCCCAGCTCGCCTTGATCTGCTCATCGGTGGTTTGAAATGTGTTGTAACCGCAGCCACTCAACACCAAGGTCAATAAAACTACCCATAAGACACGCATCGTTAGTCCCTCCTTGTTGAATGTCAAAAAACACGCGGAAACTATAGCACTAAACGGCCTGCCCGGCGGCATGACCGGACGACCACGCCCACTGGAAATTGTAGCCGCCAAGCTGGCCGGTAACATCCACCACTTCGCCGATGAAATACAGGCCGGGCACCTCGATACATTCCATCGTCTTCGATGACAGCGCACGGGTATCGATTCCGCCGCAGGTCACTTCGGCCTTGTTGTAGCCCAGCGTGCCGCTCGGCGTGATCTGCCAGCCGTGCAGTTGCGCGGCGATTTCTTTGCGCTGTTTGCCGTTGTATTGATTCAGCGGCTTGTTTTCAATTTTCGTGTGCTCAGCGAATTGTGCACACCACACGTCTGCAAAGCTTTTGGGAAACCATTGCGTCAAATAATTACTCAGCAGTTTCTTGCTGCCCTTCTGTTCATCCAGCGAGGCAGCCATATCGCAATCCGGCAGCAGATTGATGTGCAACGGCTTACCGTGTTGCCAGTAGGAAGAGATTTGCAATATCGCCGGGCCGCTCAGACCACGATGGGTGACCAACATATTTTCGCGGAACGACTGCTTGCCGAAGCTCACCACCACATCCAGCGAAACGCCTTTCAAATCGGCGTAGGGCTTCCAGTCGTCCGGTGCAAAACTCAGCGGCACCAGGCCGGGTTTGAGTTTGGCAATGGGTATGCTGAACTGTTCGGCAACGTGATAGCCGAATGGAGTAGCGCCGGAATTGGGGATGGACAAACCGCCGGTCGCGATCACCAGCGAAGCCGAATTGAATTCGTCACGCGAAGTGCTGACATGGAAAGCTTGCGCTTTAACCCTCTCCCCCAGCCCCTCTCCCGCAGGCGGGCGAGGGGAGTAGTTTATTTCGCCAATCTCGCAGCTCATGAAGCGTTTTACGCCCGCAGCTTCGCATTCGCCTCGCAGCATCGCGATGATGACATCCGATTCGTCATCGCAGAACAATTGCCCGATAGTCTTTTCGTGGTAGCCGATATTGTGCTTTTGCAATAGCGCGATGAAATCCTGCGGCGTAAAACGCGCCAGCGCGGAACGGCAGAAATCCGGATTGCCGGAAATGAAATTTTCCGGCCTGGTGTTGAGGTTGGTGAAATTGCAGTGGCCGCCGCCGGAGATGCGAATCTTCTCCGCGAGTTTTTTGGCGTGGTCGAGCAACACCACAGAGCGCCCTCGCAGCCCGGCTTGCATGGCGCACATCAGGCCTGCTGCGCCCGAACCGATAATAATTACATCTGTTTTCATCCCAAATAATCCATTAGCCCGTCATTCCCGCGCAGGCGGGAATCCAGATGATTAAAAATTCCCCGCGAAGCGGGGCAACATCGCGGTTTTGTCCGCTTCGCGGGATGCTTGTCCTTGCTGGATTCCCGCCTGCTCGGGAATGACGCAGTTTATTGCTAATGAACTATTTGGGTTCATATTTGTTCCATTGGACTCATTACGAGCGTTAATTAATGAGCGTAAGGTTTGACGAAGGCCGTCACCGCATCGCGTTAGCCTGCCCGGCCGATCATGTTGCGCCTTCCAGCTTCTTCCACAAACACGCGCCTTTGCTGGCTTTGTCGATGTCGGCCAACTGTTGCGCGTGCCCGGCCAACTCTTCCGGGTTTGGCTGCAACACGCGCAGCCTAGGGCGCGATGCATCGGTGCTCAATACCGCTGGCTGGCGCGTCTTGAGCACATCCTCCCCGAGCAGGCTTTCCTGCCCGCGCGTCATTGCGAAATATACTTCGGCGAGCAGCTCGGTATCCAGCAAGGCGCCGTGCAGAGTGCGGTGCGCGTTGTCTATCTCGTAGCGGCTGCACAACGCATCCAGGCTGTTCTTCTTGCCGGGATGCATTTCGCGCGCGACCTTGAGCGTATCCGTCACCGCATTCTGCAACGGTGGCAACCCGATCAGCTCCATTTCGTTATTCAGAAAGCCCATGTCGAACGGGGCGTTGTGGATGATGAGCTCAGCCCCTTCGATAAATTCCAGAAAACTGGTCACGATGTCGGTAAACTTGGCCTCGTTCTGCAAACGCTCGTAGGTCAGGCCATGTATCGCCACCGCGCCCGCTTCGATCTCGCGCTCAGGGTTGAGATAGCGATGAAAACGCCGCAACGACAGCTTGCGCCCATCCAGCTCGATTGCCGCCAGTTCGATAATGCGATGCCCCTGCTTCGGATCCAGGCCGGTTGTTTCGGTATCCAGTACGATCTTACGCATTGCCATTCTCCTGTATCTCTTCCACACCGCGATTCGCCAGTTCATCGGCGCGCTCGTTACCGTCGTGCCCCGCGTGTCCCTTGATCCACACCCATTCGATCTGGTGCTGCTCCGCCAGCGCATCCAGCCTGCGCCACAAGTCTTCGTTCTTCACCGGCTTCTTGTCCGCCGTCTTCCAGCCGCGCTGCTTCCAGCCATGTATCCAGGTGCTGATACCCTGCTGCACATATTTCGAATCGGTATGCAGCCGCACATGGCAATGACGTTTCAACGCCTCAAGTGCGGCAATCGCGCCCATCAACTCCATGCGGTTGTTGGTGGTATGCACCTCACCGCCGAACAGCTCGCGCTCCTTGCCCTTGGTCCGCAGCAGCGCACCCCATCCGCCCACGCCGGGATTGCCCTTGCATGCGCCATCGGTGAATATCTCGACCACATCTTTGTTCATTGCGGATCAGTCCTGTTGCGTTGTGTAATCTTGTTGTTCAACTTCGGCGCGACCGGCAACAGCTTGCTCACCAGCCTCTCGTTCCACTGCGGCTTGATCAGCCGCATTCCGGGCACGCGCTTGATCGCGTGCAAGAAATACACCCCGCCTCTCACTGCCCACCAGCGGTCGCCCGCCGCTTCCATAAATGCGTAACGCTCCAGCCATTTGGTTTTGCGAAACGGCGGCGCATACGCGGCAAAGCGCCCGCCCACCACTTCAAAGCCAAGCAGTGCGAGCCAATCCTTGATGCGCGGCAGTGAAATGAAATGGCCGTTCCACGGATAACACTCCTTGCTGCCCAGTGCACGTCGCATACCCCACAAGCTGCGCGGATTGAAACCGCTGATGACCAGGCTGCCTTCCGGCATCAGCACCCGCTCCACCTCGCGCAGGATCTGGTGCGGATGCTCGGCGAACTCAAGGACATGCGGGATCAACACCAAGTCCAGGCTGGCCGTTTCGAACGGCAGTTCCGCGCAACACACGCGCACGGCATTCCCCGCCTGATTGCCCGCATTGAATCGAAGCGGCATCCGGTTGCTGCGCAGAAAATCGTGCTCCGGCAAACCCAATTGCAGGGCGTTATAACCAAAAATGTCGCTCACCGTGCGGTCGAAATAAGCCTGCTCGCGCGTCAGCACATAGCCGCCCTGCGGCGTGGCGAACCACTCGCTCAGACTTTGCGCAGTTGACTTACAATTCGGCATCGCTTACATCCCGCCCGCTCAATGTTTAACATTACGGCTGTTCCAGCCCTGAATGACAACTACATCTGGACCATCCACAACGACCTTCATGCCGCCGTGGTCGATCCCGGCGAAGCCGGGCCGGTACTGGCCTTCCTGAATGCGCGCCGCCTGCAACTCCAAGCGATCCTGTGCACCCACCGCCACCCCGACCACACCGGCGGCATTGCAGAATTGCGCGAAGTATACAACGTGCCGGTGTATGGGCGGCGACATCCCGGCAACCCGTACATCACTCATGACCTGCGTGAAGGCGCCCAGCTTAGGCTGGATGCGCCCGATAGCGATTTGGGCATCGTATTCGACATCATCGAAACCCCCGGCCACCTCGACGACCATATCGCCTTCATTGCGCCCGGAATCCTGTTTTGCGGCGACATCCTGTTCGGCGCAGGCTGCGGCAGAAACTTCGAAGGAACCCTCGCGCAACTGCACCACTCCCTGCAACGCCTCGCGCAACTGCCCGGAGACACACGCGTCTATTGCGCCCACGAATATACCGCCGCCAACCTGCGCTTCGCGCTGGCCTGCGAGCCCGGCAATGAAGCCGTGCATCAACGCATCGCCGCCACCCGAGAACTGCGCGCCGCCAACCAGCCCACCATACCCTCCACCATCGCGCTGGAAAAAGCCACCAACCCCTTCCTGCGCTGCACCCAGCCGGAGATCATCCGCACGCTGCAACAGCGCGGCTTGGCGGACACCGGCGAACTTAGCGTGTTTACTGCCTTGCGGGAATGGAGAAACCAATTTTAGATTGCGATGAACACCGTTCTGGTTTATCCTGCGCGCCCTTTCGGAGAGGTGGATGAGTGGTTTAAGTCGCACGCCTGGAAAGCGTGTTTAGGTGAATAACCTAACGGGGGTTCGAATCCCCCCCTCTCCGCCAATATATTGAGCATCCATGCGGCTTACAGCGTGATTTGCCTGCATCGTTCTTACCGATGTTCTTTCCCTCTTACATCGCTTGACGTAAAAAACCCGACACTTGGCCGGGTTGGTGGTGGGATAATCCAGCGGGTTACGCGGTCAGCCCAAGCCGTTCTGCAAGTTGTGGTAGTTCGCTAAAGTGCAGCAAATGAACTCCCGTGGTAGAGGCCAGTTG
>JACREC010000060.1 GCA_016218445.1 Nitrosomonadales bacterium | reverse complement strand
TAGCTGGCCTGCAGGTTTTCGCTGGTCATGTCGTCATGGCGCAGACGGGCTACATTGTAGTGCGGGGTTTCCAGATGCATGTTGGGAATCAGCGTGACACTCACCTTCAGGCGCGATTCGATGTGGTGGATATCCGTGCGCTTTTCGTTGAGCAAAAAGGTGGCGACATCTATCGGTACTTGCACATGGATGGCGGCGCTGTGTTCCTTCATCGCCTCTTCCTGGATGATGCGCAGGATGTGCAATGCGGAGGATTCGATGCCGCGGATATGGCCGATGCCGTTGCAGCGCGGGCAAGGACTGTAGCTGGTTTCACCCAGGCTGGGTTGCAGGCGCTGGCGTGACAGCTCCAGCAAGCCGAAACGCGAAATCTTGCCGGTTTGCACGCGCGCGCGGTCATAGTGCAGCGCATCGCGCAGGCGGTTTTCCACGTCGCGCTGGTTGCGGCTGCTCTCCATGTCGATGAAGTCGATCACGATCAGTCCGCCCAGGTCGCGCAGGCGCATCTGGCGCCCGATTTCGTCGGCGGCTTCCAGGTTGGTGTTGAGCGCGGTGGTTTCGATGTCCGAGCCGCGCGTGGCGCGCGCCGAGTTGACGTCTATGGCGGTGAGCGCCTCGGTGTGGTCTATCACGATCGCGCCGCCTGAGGGCAGGTTAACCTGACGCGCGTGCGCCGACTCGATCTGGTGCTCGATCTGGAAGCGCGAGAACAGCGGCACGTCATCCTGGTAGCGCTTGATGCGATCGACGTTGTTCGGCATCACCGTGCCCATGAAGGCCTGCGCCTGCTGGAATATGTCGTCGGTATCAATCAGGATTTCGCCGATTTCCGGGTGGAAGTAGTCACGGATGGCGCGCACCACCAGGCTGCTTTCCAGGTAGATCAGCGACGGCGCCTTCTCGGTTTTCGCCGCGCCCTCGATGGCATCCCACAACTGCTTGAGGTAGTTGAGGTCCCATTGCAGCTCTTCCAGGTTGCGCCCGATACCGGCGGTGCGTGCGATGATGCTCATGCCCTGCGGCACTTCCAGTTGCGCCAGGACATCGCGCAACTCGTTGCGGTCTTCGCCCTCGATGCGGCGCGATACGCCGCCGCCGCTGGGGTTGTTCGGCATCAGCACGATGTAGCGGCCGGCCAGGCTGATGTAAGTGGTAAGCGCCGCGCCCTTGGTGCCGCGCTCGTCTTTTTCCACTTGCACCAGCAGTTCCTGGCCTTCGCGCAATGCTTCCTTGATCGAGGGGCGGTTGCCGCTGCCGGACAGGTAAAATTGCGGGGCTACTTCCTTGAACGGCAGGAAGCCGTGGCGGGTGCCGCCGTATTCGACGAACGCCGCTTCCAGGCTGGGTTCGATGCGGGTGATGACGGCCTTGTAGATGTTGCTCTTGCGTTGCTCTTTGCCGGCGGATTCAATGTCGAGGTCTATCAGTTTCTGACCGTCAACAATGGCGACACGGAGTTCTTCCGGTTGTGTCGCATTGAATAACATGCGTTTCATTATATTTTCTCCCGCGCTCAGACACGGGCAGGACAAAGCTGCACGCGGCTAACCGCGCGCGAGAATACGGGCCGTGCAAACAGTGTTGAAATTGGGATGCAGACGGTTGTCCAAGGTATTATGTTCTCGTTTCCAGCTTGTCATTTGTAACAAGTGCCGCCGCTTTTGTTGTAGGGGCGACACGATAAAAATCCACAGGTGCTTTGAGCGCGCAATTCAATTACCATCACTGCTTCTCCCGGTGAGTGACTTTAACCGGATTGCGGTTGGGACGGGGCGGCACAATTGCCTGTGCTCTGTGCTTAACGGGGAATTTGCATCCCGTTTCCCGTATTAACCAACACGCGTGCTGCGAAGTATAAGCAAAATGAACGATTTACGCAAAGAATCTGTAACCTGGACTGAAATCGACGAGGGCAGCTGCGACCAGCGCATCGACAATTTCCTGTGCAAGTACCTCAAGGGCGTGCCCAAGAGCCATATCTACCGCATCCTGCGCAGCGGCGAAGTGCGCGTAAACAAGAAGCGCGTGGACCAGACCTATCGCCTGCAACTGGGCGACCAGGTGCGCATCCCCCCGGTGCGCGTGGCGGAGCAGGCGGAGCGCGATTACATCCCGGCGCTGGAATTTCCGATTTTGTACGAAGACGACGCGCTGCTGGCAATCAACAAGCCGGCGGGCGTGGCGGTGCATGGCGGCAGCGGGGTGAGCTTCGGCGTCATCGAGCAATTGCGCAAGGCGCGCCCGCAGGCCAAATTTTTGGAATTGGTGCACCGCCTCGACCGCGAAACTTCCGGCGTGTTGCTGCTGGCGAAGAAGCGTTCCGCGCTGACCGCGCTGCACGAGATCATGCGCGAGGGCAACAGCGACAAGCGCTACCTGACCCTGGTATTGGGGCGGTGGAAAAATGCCAAACAGCACGTCAAGCTGCCGCTGCACAAATTCATCCGGCCGGACGGCGAGCGGCGCGTGATGGTGCGCGAGGACGGGCAGGAGTCGCATACCGTGTTTGCCCTGCAAAAAAGCTGGCCGGAATTCAGTTTATTGGAAGCCCAACTCAAGACCGGCCGCACCCACCAGATCCGCGTGCATCTCGCTCACCTCGGCTTCCCCATCGCGGGCGACGACAAATACGGCGACTTCGCGCGCAACAAGGAATTGATGAAGCAGGGCTTGAAGCGCATGTTCCTGCACGCGCACAGCATCGCCTTCGCCCACCCGCTCACGGGCGAACCGCTGCGGCTGAGTGCGCCGTTGCCGAAGGAACTGGAAAGTTTTATCGCGCGGCTGGATTCGGGTTCGTAAAAGGGAGATAAGCAATGACAGGCAAGCAACCGGATGTTTCCGGGGAACGCAACGAAGCGCAGATATTTTTTATCCGCGGGCAGAAGGTCATGCTCAGCACGCACCTGGCAGAAATGTATGAAGTCGAGCCTGGTGCCCTGGTTCGGACCATCGAACGCAATATCGGATGCTTTCCGGAAGGCTCGGTGTTCCAGTTGAAACCCGAAGAAATTGCCGGCCTGAAATCACCACATGCGATTTCAGGCCGGGCAGCGCCTTACGCCTTCACCGGGCAGGGTGTGGCCATGCTCTCCGGCATTCTGTTTGATGAACGAGCAACTCACGGCAACCAGGAGGCATGCGCGCCCACGTGCAGTTGCCGCAAATGATTACCTTCCATATGGAGCTTGCGCGCAAGCTGTCCACACCTGAGTTTGTCCATTGAGCCAAAGAAACCGGAGTCGAACTTTTTGCAAACCAAAGGGATCGAGGGTACAGGCAAATTTGTGTTTTAAGCGGTGGAGTATAATGTTGCAGTTCGAGCCGGGGGAGGGCTGTCCCCGTTTATTATGAAGAGAATGAAATATTGAATACCATTAGTTTCGCAGATTTGAATCTGGCGCCTGAAATCCTCAAGGCGCTAGCCGAGTCAGGTTACATCACACCCACACCTGTTCAGGCGCAAGCCATCCCGATCGTGCTTGAAGGCCGCGATTTGATGGCAGGCGCGCAAACGGGCACCGGTAAAACGGCGGCTTTTGCGCTGCCCATCCTGCAAAAATTGCTGCCACATGCCAGCACCAGCACTTCGCCTGCGCGTCACCCGGTGCGCGCGCTGGTATTGGTGCCCACACGGGAGCTGGCGATTCAAGTGGAAGAAAGCGTGAAGGCCTATGCAAAACATACCCGCCTGCGCTCGCTGGTGGTGTTTGGCGGGGTGGATATCAAGACGCAGACGCCGCACCTGAAAACGGGTGTGGAGATTCTGGTCGCCACGCCGGGCCGGCTGCTGGATCACGTTGAGCAGAAAACGGTGCAGTTGAACCAGGTGCAGGTGCTGGTGCTGGATGAAGCGGACCGCATGCTGGATATGGGCTTCATGCCTGACTTGAAGCGCATCCTGGCCTTGCTGCCCAAACAGCGGCAGAGCCTGATGTTCTCGGCCACGTTCTCGAATGAGATCAAAAAATTATCGGCTGAGTTTCTGATCAACCCAAAGCTGATTGAAGTCGCGCGCAGCAATGCCACCGCTGAAAACGTCACACAAAAAGTTTATCTGGTCGCCCAAGCGGACAAACACGCCCTGCTCGTGCAACTGTTGCGCGGGAGCGATGCAACACAGGTGCTGGTATTTACCAAAACCAAGATTACCGCCAGCCGCCTCGCCAAACAATTGCAGCGCGAAGGCGTTTCCGCCGATGCCATCCATGGTGATAAAAGCCAGCTGGAACGCATGCAGGCACTGGACGCTTTCAAGCAGGGCAAGGTTGCCGTGCTGATCGGGACTGATGTGGCCGCCCGTGGCCTGGATATTGACCAGCTGCCCATGGTAATCAACTACGAGATACCAAGCGCCCCGGAAGATTACGTCCACCGCATCGGACGTACCGGCCGCGCCGGCGCTTCCGGCACAGCCATTTCGCTGGTATCGCCGGAAGAAGAAAAATACCTGAAGGAAATCGAGAAGCTGATCAAGCACGAGATTCAAAAGGAAAATGCGGTTGTGCCCCGGCAAGCCGCGCGGACAGAGAGCGCGCCGCGCGGTGAACATTATGAACGCAGCCATGTACCGCATCATGCCGCGCCGAAAAAACCAGGTCATGATCCGTGGTTCGATAAACCTTACGAACCGGCTATCGGCGCCACCACTGAAAATAAACAACCAGAGCGTCCTGCCAGCAAGCCCAATAAAGAAGTTGCGGCGATACTGGTACGCCGTCAAAGCTAAAGAAGCTCTGATTATTGATCTTTACATAAATCGCGACACACATGCCGTCATTCCGGCGCAGGCCGGAATCCAGCAAAATAAAAATGCCTTTTGTTCAAATCCAATGGATTCCGGCCTGCGCCGGAATGACGTGGTGGTTTTATAATTTTTTAAATTCCATTCTGAGTGATGCAGCGCTGTCTTCAATTATGTAAACCTCAATAGCTTTTAGTCCGCGTCAAAAACACCGTCACTTCTTCACGGTCGTGGTAAAGCTGTTTCGCCAGCATCCGGTAATTGATTCCTTCATGGTCCAAACGGCTGCGGATGCCGTTTAGCGCGCTGTCCAGCGCGGCGACGCGTTGCTTCATCGGTAATTTCAAATTGAAAATTGCGTGTCTGGCCAGCCCCGCCGCGAACCATTCTTCGATTAATTTAGCGACTCTGGAAGGCTGCTCCACCATGTCGCACACCAGCCAGTCCACGGCGCGGCGCGGTACATATTTGAAACCGTCCTGCCTGAGATGCTGCACCAGCGGATGCTTCGCCAGCACGCTCTTCATCGGGCCATTGTCCACAGCCGTTACGCGGATACCGCGTTTCACCAGTTGCCACGTCCAGCCGCCGGGAGCCGCGCCCAGGTCGACGGCGGTCATGCCTTGCCGCAACAGACGCGTCTGCTCACTGCGATCCATGAACACATCGATCGCCTCGGCTAATTTCAGCGTGGAGCGGCTCGGCGCTTCGGCGGGCATGTTCTGGCGCACGATGCCCATGAGGGCTGCCGCGCTGTTGTGCGGATCGCTGGCGCCGATCAGCGCGGAGGAATTATCGGGGAAGAAAATGTGCAGGCGCTGCAGCTTGACGTCATTCTGCAACTTGCCTTGCTCGCGCAGCGCGGCCTCCAGCAGCGGCTGGAAGCGGCGCGTGAAGGCGGACAGCGTCTTGCCTTCGTTGGTGTCCGGCACTTCCAGCCACAGCGCGCCAAACGTGCCGGGCAGGGTGGCGATGGCGGCAAGGATGGGCGTCAGGCGGTCGCGCTCCGGCAATGCTTCGATGGTTTGATGCAGGCGGATCAACTGGCGCGCGAAGATGAGCTCACGGTAGGACAGCGCTTGCTCGTTCAGCGCGACCGCGGCATAGCCGCTGTTGGCGATGATGGGCGGCTGTGTGGCGATGACCGGCTTCTGTTGCCGCGCCTGATGCAGTGCTTCCTGCGCGCAATCCTGCTCAAAGCCGGGGCGGCAATACAGCAGCCAATGGGTAAGTGGAGTCGTTTGCATGGCGCGCATTGTGGCACAGGCGATGGTAATATCCGCACCTCATTTTTTGGTTGGTTTTCATGGCAAAACGTTATGATTTGATTGTGTTCGACTGGGACGGCACTGTGATGGATTCCACAGCGGTGATCGCGGGTTCGATCCAGGCGGCTTGCCGTGACCTCAGTTTGCCCGTGCCGAGCGATGCTGCTGCGCGCCATGTGATCGGGATGGGGCTGGAGCAGGCGTTGCGCTATGCCGTGCCGGATGCGCCGGAGTCCATGTACGGATCGCTGGTGGAGCGCTACCGCCACCACTTTCTGGCGCAGGACGAAGCCATCCCGCTGTTTGCCGGGGCGCGGGAGGCGATAGCTGAATTGCATGATGCGGGTTACCGGCTGGCTGTGGCGACGGGCAAGAGCCGCAACGGGCTGGATCGCGTCCTGCAATCAAGCAGGTTGCAGCCTTACTTTCATGCCACGCGCACGGCGGATCAGACGTTTTCCAAGCCGCACCCGGCGATGCTGCTGGAGATCATGGACGAGCTGGGCATGGCGCAAGAGCGTGTGCTGATGGTGGGCGACACCACGCATGATTTGCAGATGGCGATCAACGCCGGGGTGGATGCGGTGGGCATGACGCAGGGTGCGCACCCTGCGGAGCAGTTGCGCGAGTTGCAACCCCTGGCGTTGCTGGATGATTTTGCGGGACTGCGGGAGTGGTTCAGGGAGCACGCCTGATATACTAGGCGTGCTTTGGTTTTGTCATCCCCGCCATCCATCATCCCAACCTTCTCCCAAGGGGAGAAGGGGCGATTACCTCCTCTCCCGCTCGCGGGAGAGTATTGAGGAGAGGGCGCGGGAAGCCAGACTGTTGAACAGTTCCCCGCAAAGCGGGGACAAAACCCAATGCATGTTTGATAAACGCTGCTGGATTCCCGCCTTCGCGGGAATGACGATAGGGTTTAAGGAGGTTTCATGTCCGAACAAAACAACAACTGGGAACGCGGCGTGCTGGAAAAGCTCGCCATGTCGGCCATTCAGGAGCAGCGCCGGGGGCGGCACTGGAGCATCTTCTTCAAGACGCTGACGTTTGCCTACCTGTTCATCGTGCTGTTCCTGGCCATGGGCTGGATAGGCGGCAAGGCGGAAACGGCGCTGGGCGGCAAGCACACCGCGCTGGTGGAAATGAATGGCGTGATCGCGTCGAACAGTGCCGCCAGCGCCGACAACATTATTCCCAGCCTGCAGGATGCATTCAAGGACAAGAAAACGCAGGGAGTCATCCTGCGCATCAACAGCCCCGGCGGTAGCCCGGTGCAGGCCGGATACATCAATGATGAAATCCGCCGCCTGCGCGCCAAGTACCCGAAGATTCCGCTGTATGCGGTGGTGGAGGATATGTGCGCTTCCGGCGGCTATTACGTCGCGGCGGCGGCAGACAGGATTTTTGTGAACAAGGCCAGCATGGTGGGTTCTATCGGCGTGCTGATGGATGGTTTTGGTTTTACCGGCACCATGGAAAAACTCGGCGTGGAGCGCCGCCTGCTGACGGCAGGGGAGAACAAGGGCTTCATGGACCCGTTCTCGCCGATGAATCCGCACCATAAGGAACTGGTTAAACAGATGCTGGACGAAATTCACCAGCAGTTCATAGCCGTGGTGAAGCAGGGGCGCGGCAAGCGCCTGAAGGAAACGCCGGACACGTTCAGCGGCTTGTTCTGGACCGGGCAGAAGAGCATCGAGCTGGGCCTGGCGGACGAGATGGGCAGCGTGGAGAGCGTGGCGCGCGACGTGATCAAGGCCGAGGAAATTGTTGATTTCACCACCCGCGAGGGCATCGCCGACCGGCTGGCCAGGCGCTTCGGCGCGGGGGTGGCGAGCGCGCTGCCGGGTTTCTCCATGCAGGCGAACGGGGTGAGTTTGCGCTGATGAGCGTGCGTCTTACCGAGCTTTCGCACGGCGGCGGTTGCGGCTGCAAGATTGATCCCGCCGCGCTGCGCGACATGCTGGCCGCCTTGCCGCAAGCCGGGGTTCCGCTGGCGCAAGCCTTTCCCGATCTGCTGGTGGGCATCGAGAGCGGCGACGATGCGGCGGTGTACCGGCTGAACGATGAGCAGGCCATCGTGGCCACCACCGATTTCTTCATGCCCATCGTGGACGATGCGTTTGATTTCGGGCGCATCGCCGCCACCAATGCGCTGTCCGATGTGTATGCCATGGGCGGCAAACCCATTCTGGCGCTCGCTATCGTCGGCATGCCGATCAACACCCTGCCGCTGGAGACCATACAAAAAATTCTGGCGGGCGGCGCGGCGGTGTGCGCGCAAGCGGGCATACCCGTGGCGGGCGGACATTCCATTGATGCGCCGGAGCCGATCTATGGGCTGGTCGCGCTGGGTGTGGTGCATCCGCAGCAGGTCAAGCGCAACAACCAGGCGCGCGACGGCGATGTACTGATTCTCGCCAAGGGACTGGGTGTGGGCATTCTGAGTACAGCGCTGAAAAAACAGAAGCTGGATGCGGACGGTTACGCCGAGATGCTGCACAGCACCACGCAACTGAATACACCGGGAGGCTGGCTGGCGGGAATGGGTTCAGTCCATGCCATGACCGATGTGACCGGCTTCGGCCTGCTCGGCCATCTGCTGGGAATATGCCGCGGCTCGCAACTGGCTGCGGAAGTGGGGTTTGCGCGCCTGCCGTTGTTGCACAGCGCACGGCAACTGGCGCAACAGGGTTTCGTTACCGGCGCATCAAAACTCAACTGGCAAAGCTATGGCGATGAAGTGGAACTCGCGCCGGACCTGGCCGAGTGGCAGCGCAACCTGCTGACCGATCCACAAACCAGCGGCGGCTTGCTGATCGCCTGTGGCAGCGATGCGGCGCAGGGCATTGTGCAGCGCCTGCACAGCGAAGGGTTTACCCATGCCGCAATAATCGGCCAGTTGCGCGCGGGCGCGGCGCGGGTGCTGGTGCGCTGAAAATAGTCGCGATTTGAACTGGCAGGCAAAGTCAGAATCAATTTCCTGCGGCTGATAAAGGTTGATTACGAGTGGCTGCTTTCGGGCAGGCAGAATCGCATCACGGAGTTCTGTTCGGTGCCATTTGCTGCCGGTCAATGATGTAGCTACGACCATCCGCTTATCGGCCAAAGCAATCGTTACTACAGTTACGGGAAACGGAAGTTTAGCCTCCAGAAAAACTAACTCGACATCCGAACTCATGTCGGCTATCGCCTTTCTGGACTGCCTTACGCAAAAGCCTTATTCTCTCGTGACTTTCGGTTAACACGTTCAAACACTTAAGGCAAAATATATAGTGGAGATTGTTACACCAAGCATTGATTACGGCGGGGCACACGGTTCAAATACCGGCGATCAGTTCCACGAACTGTGGGCTTTGCAGCAGGTTCTCGACCTCATGCGCCCAGACACTGATCTAAAGGCCGTCGGTGTTGAGGGTGTCAGAACGGAAAGTCAGTCTCAAGGTGCTGACAATCCAACATGGGATGGCGTTGATTGTGCGCTTTACTACGGGGGAGTGACGCTTGAGACTGCTGAGTACATAGAATTCGTCCAGCTAAAATATTCTGCCGCCAACCCCGAAACGGCATGGTCAGTTGCACGACTGACTGCGAGCACTGCGAAAAAAGGGAATAACTCCGTCATACGCAGGATGGCTAACGACTTCAAGGGAGCCAAGAAGCGAATGAGACTAGGAGCGAAATTAAAGATTCGTCTCGTCAGCAATCAAGACATCTCGGCAAGACTCAAAAAGGCTCTAGGCGCACGGTGGACAGGCCCCCTTGATAGCGCCAGCATCGACAAAAAGGTAGTAGATGATCTCAAGCTTCTTACTACTGCGACCGGATTCGCCACAACAGAATTTCAAGACTTTCTTGAAGCACTAGATATCAGCGAATGTGGCTCACATTCACGCTTTGCCGTAAAAGAAAAGGTTGTGGCCACGGTTGCTGATTTGATTGGAGACGATGTCTTCTCAGAGGTGCGAGACCTCCAAGTCAAAGTTCGCGAACTGATGCTTCCGGAGCGAGCAATAGAGATTGTCACGGCGCAGGATATCCTTCTCTGGTTTGGCCTGAGCGGCCGTGAAGGATTGTTTCCATGTCCTCCGGACATCAGAATACCTGAACGTGTTGTGGTAAGGCCGACCGCTGATGAGGCCATCAAGCTGCTGGCAAATGGCGAACGACTTGTTTTGGTGCATGGCGTCGGTGGCTGTGGAAAGACCACGCTCATGCGACAGATTCCTGATCGTTTACCCGAAGGATCGGTGACGGTTTTTTTCGATTGTTTCGGTGGCGGTCGCTACAATTATTCAGACGACAAGAGACATTTGCCGGAGAATGCGTTTCTCCACTTGGCAAATGATCTCGCAGTTGCACTCCAGCTCCCATTATTCATTCCTCGCAACGCCAAATATCCGGCGACCATTAAAACGTTTCTGGCAAAGCTGCGTTCAGGGGGAGACGCACTTAAGCAGCTAGCCCCAGACGGGATGCTAGTGATCATTATTGATGCAGCGGACAACGCAGTTGCAGTTGCCAACACTGCCACCCCACCGGAGCGATCATTTGTTCACGAGCTTTTCGGAGCAAACTTGTCAGCTCTTCCAGATAATGTGCGAATCATCACGTCGTGCAGAACCGACACCGCCCGTCGCGAATCTCTTCGGTTGCCTTCGAATACGCCGGAAGTAATTTGTCCGCCATTCTCTATGCAGGAAACCAAACAACATCTGGAAACCGCATTTCCCAAACTAAGTGACAGCCTGGTTGAACAGTTTCACAATCTATCGAATGCAAATCCGCGCGTGCAAGCCTACGCAATCGCCGAGGCAAAAGGCGATCCCAACCGACTTCTTGAAGCGCTCCTGCCAGGAGGGAAGAGTCTGCCCGACGTTCTCAAAGCCAGCTTCGATAATGCGCTTAAAAAACTCGGTCAGCCTGAAATATTTGAAAAGCTCGTTGGTGCCCTGGCATATCTACCCGCACCTGTCGCCGTACCTTCGATTGCGCGGATTGCTGGCTGCACCGAGGATACGGTTAGAGATCTTGCCATTGATTTAACGCCCGGCCTTCGGCTTCACGGGGGCACTACTGTGACAGTTGCCGATGAAGATTTCGACGCTTTCATCAAGGACAAGGGGGCTGCCAATTGCAATGCGATCATCGCAAGCATAGCTGAGGACTTCATCGCAACCTTCCAAATCGATCCCTATAGCTCGATCCATGTTGCGGATTTGCTTATTGCTGCCAGTCGGGCAAGCGATGTCCTGTCAGTTATAGAGCGAGACCCACAGGCGGCTGCGATAGGCGATCCCATCATGCGCCGCCAAGTTCAGGTCAGGCGGCTCAAGCTTTCGCTGGCCGCGTGCCGAGAGGCGGGCTCAACGACGGACGCCCTCAAGACAGTATTGATCAGCGCCGAAGCCGAGCGTGATGACAGCAGGTTAAATGAAGTACTCGAAAAGGAATTGGATCTGTCGGCGGAATTCGCTGGGCCGTCACTGCGACGAACAATCCTACTGGATCCGGAACGCGTCGAAGAGCATGGATCATTTCTGGCCCAGGATGCCGTTCGGGCCATTCGATCAGGCGATCACATTACGGCCCGGGAACAGCTATATTTTCATCAGGCATGGCTTAGACGTCGTAGAGATGCACCCAAGGACGAACTGAAAAATTGGACGCTTACGGATCGCGATATTTCCGCCCGAGTAGAAGCCATTCTGGAACTGGCCGAACCCAAGGTTGCTCTTGATGAGCTTGTGCGATGGAGGCCACGCAATGTTTCCCTTCGTGTTGCCTTTATTCTTGTACCTCAACTCATAGCAGCCGACAAAACCTATCACATCAAGGCTCTTCTGAAAGAGTGCCCGCCCTTAGGGCCATGGGACTTGCTCTTGTGGGTGCCGCTCGCAATGGCCGGTGAATCTGTCAGCGAGCCAGCAATTCAGGAATCTCTGAAACGCCTCCGGCGGCGTTTCATCCCTGACGCCAGTGCAATTAGGTTTTCATCAGACGAAGATAAATGGCCAAATAAACTGCTCGACACCTTCATTACGGCTTGTGAGCTTGCCTTTAAACTGAACTTGGAAAGTCAGGTCATTCTCAGCGCTGTAAACCAAATTATGGAAGCCCTCGAAGGCAAGCAGAAGCAGCGCCTATTTGCCTCGGATGGACATCGCTTTGATGGGCTTTTCAGGTGTTGGCTACTTAAGGAGGCAATATCAGAGAGAGAAGGGAAGGTCGAAAATTTCATAGCGTATGTGAAGACTTTCAGGCCGGAACCCAAGCTGGAAAAGCAGCGCGTCGGTAAACGAGTGAAAAAAAGCTCAGAAACTACTCAGTCAAAAAATCAGGATGATGAGCAGATAAACAAATATATTCAGGCGTTGTACCCTGTCTATTCGGCACGCCTCGAAATTCTCGCGCACGCTGGAAAAAACCTGAAAATCACAGATGAGCAATTAGACAAGCTTGGCAGCGTATCCTCGAATTTTTACGGCTTCGATAACGATTACGACAGTACTTTTCTTCGCAACACAGCCGCCCAAAGCGTCATGAGTTTGCTGATCGTCGAGAGTGTCGAGGCATCAGAACTTGTCAAGCGGGCAAGCACGCTGGCCCAAGGCAGATTCGGTGACTCGTTTGCAAGCCGGCGTGAGATGCTCTGGACTCAGATGCGGTATCGCACTTCAGAGGCCGATAAATTGGTACGGGATGTTGCAAAAGCAGCGGAAGATATCAAAGGGCTGCGTGCAGCTTCATCGGATAAGCTGGATGCATTTATTCGCCTTTCCCGACTCATCTTGCCGGTTAGCCGGGACGATGCCGAGTCGCTTTTCAATGATGCCATCAATATTGCAAAGGAGATTGACCAGGAAGCTGTCGACCAGATCGATTTCGTGTCGGTCTTGGCAGAACACGCACGCATTTCAGAGCAAAGTGATCGTAGATCTATTGCTGCCGACATCTTTACGTTTGTATCGGGTGCAGCCGAGCGACTCTCGGATCGCGATGGATTTCCGTGGAAATCAGCCGTTCACGGCCTTACTTGCGTGGACGACGTAACTGCACTTGCCGCAATTTGCCGATGGGCGGACGATGGCACCGTCAGTCTCGACGATACGCTTGACCGATTTCTCCTGACGGGTTTGCAGCGAAGCATCATTAGCCCGGAAGCATCAACATCTCTAGCTGTGCTAATTGGAGGTTCTGATGGTGTTCTTCGAAAGGAGATTGTGTCCCGAGTAGCGGCGGAGCCTCGAAAGTACAAAGAAGTTATTGAAGAGCTGGCAAAAGAAACTCTCCTGCTTTCACCACAGCATGAACGACTTTTATTAGGACAGGAGATCGTTGATCAGACATCCATAATTGACTGTCCGAAGGAACCATGGCTCACTAGTCTCAGGGGTGCGGTCGCATTTCTGAGACATACCGCCAACAACAAGCCTGAAAAGAAAACTTCGATTCGCCCGGACAGTGCGCTACAACATGCTAACGATAATAATCTTCCGAAGATGTTCGAGTTTGATCCTCAAGGAAGATCATTCGTAACTCCGGAATCGATTGCAGAGGTACTGGAAGCGGCGAAATCTTCTGGCCTGCGACACCATGATCGCGATCTTCTCAATAAAATGATAGATGCTTCCTCTAGTCCCAGAGACAGGGTTCCGTTCCTGAATGCACTTGACAGCGTCCCAGAGGACGCGATTTGGGGTTCGGATCGGGTTGAAATTATCAGCAAGACTTTGGCTGCCTGGAAAGGCACCCCTGCGGTTGACCGCTGGTGCAAGGAGTCGCTCCCATCTGTACTGATCTCTCATTTTTATGATGCGACACGGTGGCTCAAGGAAGGGCAGTCCGTCCTGCATCAACTCATGGATTACACCAAATTGGATGCCAATGGCCGTCTTCAGATCATTCTTGCAGGTGTCGCACAGGCCGGTGAAGCGATAGACAGCCGTTCCTTGTTCGCCATCGCAGAGGAAATCGCACGCGCGATTGATGTTGACGAAGCGGGCGCACAACTGCTCTGGTACGTGCAACGTCTTCGGAATCGGCTCCCTGCAGAAGATCAATCCTTGTACTCTCTAACTGAAATACCGAACGATAAAAACGAAGCGATTGCCCGTTTCCTTTTTGCGCTCATGAGCGATGTTGATACACGAATTCGATGGAAGGCTGCACATACCCTGCGCCGACTGGCCAAACTCGGTTGTTTCGAAATCGTTAAAGCAACGATTTCACAATCTAGCAGGGTCAAAGATGATGCTTTCCGCATCCCCACCGGCCCCTTCTACTTTCTGGCTGCCAAACTTTGGATGGCGATATCTATGTATCGTATAAGTATTGAAACGCCAGATGCACTTAAAGTTTGTAAATCTCAGATCTTCAATCTTGCGACTTCCGACGAATTACCACACGTTGGCATACGGGAATACGCAAAACGAACGCTGCTTCAATTGGCCTCTGTAGGCTCGATTTCCATGACTCCTTCGGAGAAAGTCAAAATTGATCAAGTCAATACTGCCGTTAGAGGGCAGGCAACCAAGGGAAAGAATCAGGACAGGTCGTTTAGTCGAGTGCGGGATGGCAAGCGGCGTTTTAAGTTTGATGAAATGGATACGATTCCATACTGGTATGAGGATATCCTGCGCATTTTCCCCACAGTGTCTCAGGAACAAGTTTTTGATATCGCCGAGCGGTGGATTATCGACAAGTGGGAAGTTGATCCGGAAGCCAACTGGTGGGACAAGGAACCCAGAAAAGGTCGTTACGACGAGCGCCGCTACGGATTGTGGGATCACCGCCATGGCTCGCTTCCAACGGTAGAGCGCTACGGCACACATATTGAGTGGAACGCTATGCATTGTGTTGTGGGTGAGCTATTGACGACCCACCCAATTTCGAAGAATGCTAACTGCAGCTATGGCAGTTTCGACTATTGGCTTGGAAAGATCCTACCCACAGCACCTCCTGAATGGCTCTCCGATAATCGCGGCCCAACACCTCTTGAACTTCGCTTATGGAAGGTAGATCCACGAACCGATAGCGGCTGGATACATAATGTCCGCCGTGATGAATACCTTGCTGAGGTCGGTGTGGTCACGCCTCCGCGCAAGGGGTGGGTTGTTGTCAAGGGCAACTTCACAACACATTCCCCCAAGCGGGAAGCGAATATACGAATTAGTTCAGCGCTTGTTTCGCCAGAAACAGCACCTGCACTTGTTCGCGCGTTTCAGACGGTTAGCAATACATGGGATGCTCATCTACCGGATGAAGTTGAAGGCGAACAGATTGATACATTGCCTTTTCGACTCTTCGGTTGGCTTGCGTATATTGAAGGCGACATACGCTTTGATGACAACGATCCCTTAAGGTACTCAGTCGGCCAGATTCGGGCAATACCTGGCCGTAAACTGGAGGAAGAGCTTGGACTTAAGAGGCAACCCGACAATCATCTGACATGGATTCGTAATGGGGGTGGGGAAGCCGCTTTTATCTATGAGGCTTGGTGCGACGAGCCGCCTCCAGAGGGGGACTACGTTCCTCGGAGTATTCGTTCGGACGGCTGGCGGCTCTGGGCTAGAGCTGACATAGTGCAGGCATTCCTGGCAAAGGGTGGCTTGGACTTAATCTGCAAAGTGAATATCGAACGACAACTACGAAACGATTACGGACGATCATATGAAACGGACACGAAAAGGAAAGCACATGACAAAATCCTCCTCCTCAAAGCTGACGGCTCTGTCGCCGACGTCAAAGGACGTATTGGTTCTTGGGCGGGCGTTAGTTGAAGAGTTAGGCCCTGATACGGATGTAGATACGCTGAGCCGTTGGATGGCTCACTACATTGCTGAATTGATTGAAGCCGCAGAGTCCGCCAATGACGAAGATCGTCCAGCTAAGTTAGCTATGTGCGCCGATGCCATTCTCAAGCTTTGGGGACATCGGCATCAGTTGCCTAACGGTAAGCGTCCGTTCGAGGGCTTGGAGCCGATCATAAGAGCGCTTGAAAGTCTTGATCCTACCGACAATACCCCAAGATATTTTCATACCCCAAGGATGGCGGCAGCCGAGTCTGAAGTGAACACTGAAGCTAAGAAGTGGCTTGATCTTGCTGATGAGGTTGACTATTCGGCGAGAATTCTAATTCGTTATTGTTTAACACAGGCAGCACAAACCGCCATCGACAAATCAAAGGAATGGGTCGCACTTGCCGAGGAAGTTGGTGTGGGAAATGACAGAGATATTTCGATTGTTCGCATCATCATCAATGAAAGTAATTTATTGAAGGAGAACGAACCCGATGACAGAGTACGAAGGCTACTTGAGGATCGAGTTGAGCGACTCGATGCCTTTAAGAAAATAGCTGACGCACTTGCATCTGACTTGAGGCTACAACTTAAGCAATTAAATGTCCCCAAAGGGATGTCTTAGATTTGAAGGCTGCATAATCCCATTGGCCGTGCTTAGGCCGAAGAGCAACCACTCGCAGCAAGCGAGATGACCGTCTCCAATGTGTCGGTTGCTGACCATTACCAACGACTGCTAAACATAGCGTCTTAAATAATGCCGCATAATCTGAACAGCACCGCATTCGGTTTTCGCCAGCAATCGAAACATGATTCGACTGCATGGAGCAATTCGCCCAGAGTGGCGAAGAACCGGTTGTGTGTGGCCAGCCGCC
>JACREC010000010.1 GCA_016218445.1 Nitrosomonadales bacterium | reverse complement strand
CACACACAAACGTAGCGTCTGCACGCCATCCATCACGTCCAGCTTGGTGACGCACAGGCCGGATACGCCATTGATCTGGATGGAACGCTTGAGCGCGGCGGCATCGAACCAGCCGCAGCGGCGCGCGCGCCCGGTGGTGGAGCCGAATTCATGCCCCTTTTCGGCCAGATGCTTGCCCACCTCGTCTTCCACTTCGGTCGGGAACGGGCCGGAGCCGACGCGCGTGGTGTAAGCCTTGGTGATGCCCAGCACGTAATGCAGCATCTGCGGGCCGACGCCGCTGCCGGCGCAAGCCGCGCCCGAGATGCAGTTGCTGGAGGTGACAAAGGGATAGGTGCCGTGGTCTATGTCCAGCAGCGTGCCCTGCGCGCCTTCGAACAACAGGTTCTGCCCTGCCTTGTTCGCCTCGTACAGCGCACGCGGCACATCCATCACCAGCGGCTTGATACGCTCGGCCAGCGCCAGCGCGCCATCCAGCGTTTGCTGAAAATCCACAATTGCAGTGTTGAAATAATTTTTCAGCACGAAGTTGTGGTAGTCCAGCACCTCGCCCAGCTTTGCAGCGAAGCGCTCGCGGTGAAACAGGTCTTGCAGGCGGATGGCGCGGCGTGCCACCTTGTCCTCATAGGCGGGGCCGATGCCGCGCCCGGTGGTGCCAATCTTTGCTTCGCCCTTGGCCAACTCGCGCGCCTTGTCGATCGCTTCGTGATGGGGCAGGATCAGCGGGCAGGCTTCGGAAATGCGCAGGCGGCCATAGATATCCACACCGGCAGCAGCCAGGTTATCCATTTCCTTGAGCAGCGCCTGCGGCGACAGCACCACGCCGTTGCCGATGTAGCACATCACATGCTCGCGCAGGATGCCGGAGGGAATCAGGTGCAACACGGTTTTCTTGCCGCCGATGACGAGCGTATGCCCCGCGTTGTGGCCGCCCTGGAAACGCACCACACCTTGCGCGTGGTCGGTCAGCCAGTCCACCACCTTGCCCTTGCCTTCATCGCCCCACTGGGTGCCGATCACCACAACATTTTTCGACATTCTGATTCCTAACGTAGGGTGGGCAACGAGTTGCCCACCGATTCACAATAATCAAAAAATATTAACCACGGAAAACACGGATGACACGGAAGAATCAAAAATCAACGATCTTTCGAGAGGTTTGTTTTTTTCCGTGTCATCCGTGTTTTCCGTGGTTGAATGCTTTTAAAGCCCAACCACAACCCACGCGCCGTTGCGCAATACCAGCTCACGGTCGCAATTCAGTTCGGTATGCAGCGCCGGGTCTCCGAGCAAATCCACCACCACGGCGTGTCCCTGCGCGCGCAGCTGCGCGATTTTTTCCTGTAGCGCCGCATCATCGCGGTGCGGCGCCAGCACGCCCCTGGGCTGTGCCTGTTGTGCCAGCAGTCCGTGCAATTGGCGCAAGTCCATGCTGAAACCAGTGGCGGGACGCGCGCGCCCGAAGCTTTTGCCCACGTCATCATAGCGCCCGCCCAGCGCGATGGCGTCGTGGCTGCCCGCGTGATAGGCGGCAAACACCATGCCGCTGTGGTAATGGTAGCCGCGCAGTTCGGCGAGATCGATACCGATGCTGTGCGCCAGCGGTTGCAGGTGCGCGGCAGCCTGTTCCAGCTCGTCCAGCGCCGCCGCCACTTCCGGATAATCCGGCAGCGTCGCACGGGCGCGTGCTATCACTTCCACCCCGCCGTACAGTTGCGGCAACGCCAGCAGCGCATTTTTTATTTCCGGCGCCAGCCCGGCCACCAGTGGGCGCAACGCGGGCATATCCTTGCTTTGCAATGCGCCGAATAATTCCGCTTCCAGTTCTTGCGCAATCCCGGCGTGCCTGACCAGCGCACGGAACAGCGCGACATGGCCGAGATCGAGATGCACACCGCTGACGCCGAGCAAAGCCAGAGATTGCAACATCAGGCGCTGCACTTCCAGATCGCTCTCCAGCCCGCTGTGGCCATACAATTCCGCGCCAACCTGCAACGGCTCGCGCGTGCGCATCAGCCCCGCAGGCTGGGTGTGCAGCACACTGCCCGCGTAACACAAGCGGGTGATGCCCTGGCGATTGAGCAAGTGGGCGTCTATGCGCGCCACTTGCGGCGTGATGTCTGCACGCAATGCCAGAGTGCGGCCGCTCAACTGGTCAACCAGCTTGAAGGTGCGCAAGTCCATGTCATGGCTGCCATTGACCAGCAGCGAATCGGCATACTCCAGCAGCGAATCGGCATACTCCAGCAGCGGCGGCACAACCAACTGGTAGCCGGACAGACGCAACAATTCGAGCACGCCGGCGCGCATGCGCTCGATGCGCCAGGCTTCATCCGGCAGCATGTCCTGAATGTATTCCGGCAATAACCAGTTCGGCATTAGGGCACCTCTAAATATCCAGATTTCATCCCAACTGCTGCGTTGCTCTAAAATTATCTTGCTTGCATATCATACATATGCGGCGCTGCGAAAATTTCCTCGCGCCTTGCATTTGGGCGAACTCCGAATTTTTAGAGGTGCCCATTAAACCATCCTACTTATTTCACCAAATACAGCAACAGCAGGCCGGCCAGCATGGCACTGATGCCTACGAAACGGAGTTGTCCATCGGACAGCAACACCAGCTTGCTGAACATTTCGCGCCACATGGCTGGAAACAGGAACGGCACGATCCCTTCAATCACCAGCATCAGCGCCAATCCGATCAGCCAGTAATTCAGCATTGCCGCTACTTGCCGCCCTTGCCGGAGTTCTTCAAATATTTAAAGAAGGAGGAACTGGGATCTATTACCATGAGATCGCCCTTGTTCCTGAAGCTTTGCTTGTAGGCTTCCAGGCTGCGGTAGAAGGAATAGAACTCGGTATTGCGGCCAAATGCGGCGGCATAAATCGAAGTCGCCCTGGCATCGCCATCGCCCTTTATTTTCTGCGCGTCGCGGTAGGCATCGGCAAGTGTCACTTCACGCTGCCGGTCTGCATCGGCGCGGATTTTCTCGCTCTCGGCATTGCCGGTTGCGCGCAACTCATTGGCCACCCGCTTGCGCTCGGCATCCATGCGGCGATACACCGATTCGCTGATCTCCAGCGGAAAATCCACCCGTTTCAGCCGCACGTCCAGCACCTCCACGCCGATCTTCTGCGCATCGGCGTTGGCCTTCTGGCGCAGCACCTCCATGATCTTTTCGCGCTCGCCGGACACCACTTCATGGATGGTGCGCTTGCCGAACTCCTCGCGCATGCTGGCATTCACCGTCTGCATCAGGCGGCTGTGGGCGCGCACCTCATCCCCGCCCACGCTGATGTAATACTGCTTCACATCGGCGATGCGCCACTTGACGAAGGAATCCACCATCACGTTCTTCTTTTCCGCCGTGATGAATCGCTCCGGCTCCATGCTGTCCATGGTCAGGATGCGCGAATCGAAATAGCGCACGTTCTGCACCAGCGGCATCTTGAAATACAGGCCCGGTTTGGTCTTTTCCCCGACCACCTCCCCAAGCTGGAACACGATGGCGGTCTGGCGCTGGTCCACCACAAACATGCTCAGGCTGAGCAGGATCAACAGCGTGATTGCGCCAACCAGGATATTGCCGAAATTGGTTTTCATGGACGTGCCTCCCTGTCGCGGCCGCGCAACCCCTCGCGCCCAATTGGCGTGGCAGGCTCATTCAGCGCAGCAGGCTGGGGGGCGACCTGCTCCGCAATATTGGCCGAGCGGCCCGCCGCCGAAATATCCGACAACGCTACCGAACCGGCGCTCTGGATCAGCTTGTCCAGGGGCAGGTACAGCAGACTATTGCCGCCTTTCTGATCCACCATGACCTTGCTGCTGCTGCTCAGGATCTGCTGCATCATGTCTATATACATGCGCTCGCGCGTGACGACGGGTGCCTTCTCATATTCCACCAGCACCTGCTTGAAGCGGCTGGCATCACCCTCGGCATTCGCCACCACGCGCTGGCGGTAGCCTTCCGCCTCCTGCATCAGGCGCGCCGCCGCGCCCTTGGCCTTCGGCACCACGTCATTGGCATAGGCCTGGCCTTCATTCTTCTGGCGCTCCCTGTCCTGGCCGGCCTTCACCGCATCATCAAAAGCAGCCTGCACCTGCTCGGGCGGCTGCGCATTCTGCATGGTGACCTTGCTTACCAGAATGCCGGACTTGTAGCGGTCCAGGATTTCCTGGATCAATTTGGTAGTGGCTGCCGCAACCTGCTCGCGCCCTTCATACAGCACGAAGTCCATCTTGTTCTTGCCGACGATTTCACGGATGGAAGTCTCGGCTGCCTGGCGCACATTCTCGTCGGGTGCGCGGTTGTTGAACAGATAATCGGCAGGGTCTTTCAGGAAGTACTGCACGGCGAACTGGATGTCGATGATATTTTCATCGTCGGTCAGCATCAGTGATTCTTTCAGCATCTTGTTCTTGACGTGGTCACGGTAGCCGACTTCCACCGTCCTGACCTGGCTGAGGTTCACGATCTCGACGGATTCGATGGGATATGGCAGGTGCCAGCGCGGGCCGGCCTGGGTGGCCTCGATATACTTGCCGAAACGCAACACCACACCGCGCTGGCTTGCATCCACGATATAAAAACCGCTGCCGATCCAGATCAGCGCAATCACTGCAATGATCAGGCCAATTCCGCTGCTGAAATTCCGGGATGTGCCACCACCGCCATTTTTTCCTGTGCCGCCGCCCTTGCCGCCAAACAGTTCGGCAACCTTTTTATTGAGGTCGCGCAGCACCGCTTCCAGGTCTGGAGGCCCGCCGCTGTTCTTATTGCCCCATTGCGGGTCATTCATTCCCATAGAAATCCTGTTGAAGTTAATTAATAAAAGCTAGTAGCTTGTAGCTAGTAGCCTGTAGCCAAGCAGTTTTGCTACAAGCTACCTGCTACCAGCTACTCGCTATTAAGGGGATGCCACTCTTGCGCCGGCACATCCTGCGGCGCCCGCGCCGCGCGCACTTCGGCCAAGGCCTCGCGCAATGCATCCATACCCGCGCCGGTTTTGGCGCTCAAACGAATGCGCGCAATTCTACCATATTCGTCGCGCTCCACACCGGCGGGCAACTCCTGCAAGTCGATCTTGTTCAGCACCAGAATTTGCGGGATATGCTGCGCGCCAATCTCGGCCAGCACCTTGTTGACCTCGGCGATCTGGTCGTCGCGAACGGGGTTATTGGCATCCACCACATGCAGCAGCAAATCCGCCTGCGCGGTTTCCTCCAGTGTGCCGCGAAACGCCGCGACCAGCGAATGCGGCAGATGGCGGATGAAACCGACGGTATCCGACACCACAACCTCCCCCTGCCCTTCAATGAACATGCGGCGCGAGGTGGTATCCAGCGTGGCGAACAATTGGTCGGCCACATACGCGTTGGCGCGGGTCAGCCGGTTGAACAGCGTGGACTTGCCCGCATTGGTATAGCCCACGATAGACACCGACAGCACGTCGGCGCGATTGCGCGCGCGGCGCTGTACCACGCGCTGATGCTTGAGCTTGTCCAGGCGGTCTTTCAGGAAATGAACGCGTTTATCCAGCTTGCGCCGGTCCAGTTCCAGCTTGGTTTCACCCGGACCACGCGCGCCCACCGCGTATTTTTGCTGCCCCATGTCGCTGCCCAGCCCAACCAGGCGTGTAGCAAGATACCTGAGTTGCGCCAGTTCCACCTGCACCTTGCCTTCATGGCTCTGCGCACGCTGGGCAAAAATATCCAGGATCAACATGGTGCGGTCGATCACGCGCGTATTCAACCTGGCGGTCAGGTTGCGCATCTGCGCGGGGGAAAGATCGTGATTGAAAATAACCAGCGGAACTTCCATGCGTTCTACGATTTCGGCGATCTCCTGGACTTTGCCACTGCCCGCGAACAACGCCGCATCGGGGCGCTGGCGCTTGCCCTGAACCAGCGCCACCGCACGCACCCCGGCGCTCTCCGCCAGCAGGCGCAACTCTTCCATGCTTTCCGCGTAATCGAAGGTGCCGAGATCCAGACTGACCAATACCGCTGTGTTTGCGTCGGTAGTGCTCTCGTGCATTACTCGGCATCTAGCGGGATGGTCACGGCACGTGCTGGGACAATGGTGGAAATAGCGTGTTTATACACCATCTGGGTAATGGTGTTCTTCAGCAGGATCACGTACTGGTCGAACGACTCGATATGCCCCTGCAACTTGATGCCACTCACCAGATAAATGGCGACCTGTACATGCTCCTTGCGCAAAGTATTCAGGAACGGGTCTTGTAACTGCTGGCCTTTTACGCTCATTTTGTTTGCTCTTTAATTGTTATAGCGGGGGGCTCACTTTACTGGATTTCTCGGCTATCCGGAAGTGCATCCTGAAAATGTTCCCACCCTTGGCCCCGCATTACCAGCCCGATTCGCGCTCCGGTGTAGCCGTGATCCTGTGGATGCTCAAGTCCGCGCCGTTAAATTCCTCTTCCGGGTCGAGGCGGATGCCGACCATTTTCTTCATCACGGCATAAACCGCATAGCCTCCGCCAAACGCAATGGTGATGCCGAGCAGCGTGCCTGTCAGTTGCGCCATGAAGCTCACGCCGCCCAAGCCGCCAAAAGTTTTCAGGCCAAAAATGCCCGCCGCGATGCCGCCCCATGCGCCGCACAAGCCATGCAGCGGCCACACACCAAGCACATCATCAATTTTCCAGCGATTCTGCGTCAGGGTGAACATCCATACAAACAGGCCACCGGCCACACCACCGACCAGCAGCGCACCCATCGGGTGCATCAGGTCGGAGCCGGCGCACACCGCCACCAGCCCGGCCAGCGGGCCGTTATGCACGAAGCCGGGGTCGTTCTTGCCCACCCACAGCGCGGCCAATGTGCCGCCCACCATCGCCATCAGCGAGTTGACCGCGACCAGACCGCTGATCTTGCTGATTTCCTGCGCCGACATGACGTTGAAGCCGAACCAGCCTACGGTGAGTATCCACGCGCCGAGTGCAAGGAACGGAATGCTGGAAGGAGGATGTGCCGAGAGGCGCCCTTCCTTGTTATAGCGGCCGCGCCGCGCGCCGAGCAACAGCACCGCCGCCAGCCCTATCCAGCCGCCCATTGCATGCACCACGACGGAGCCGGCGAAGTCGTGGAATTCAGCGCCAAACCAGGCATGCAGACTATCCTGGATGCCATAGCGATGATTCCAGGCGATACCCTCAAAAAAAGGATAGATGAAACCCACCAATACGAAAGTGGCGGCAAGCATCGGGTTGAACCGGGCACGCTCGGCCACGCCGCCGGAAACGATGGCAGGGATGGCGGCGGCGAAGGTGAGCAGGAAGAAAAATTTGACCAGCTCGTAGCCATTTTTCTGCGCCAGTTGTTCCGCGCCGGTGAAAAAATTGACGCCGTAGGCGATGCCGTAGCCGATGAAAAAATACGCCAGCGTGGAGATGGCAAAGTCGGTGAGGATTTTTACCAGTGCGTTCACCTGGTTTTTTTTGCGCACCGTACCCAGTTCCAGAAAAGCAAAACCAGCGTGCATTGCCAACACCATGACGGCGCCGAGCAGGATGAACAGCGCGTCGCTGCCCGCTTTCAGGTTTCCCAGGTTTTCCATGCCTTACTCCTTATGTGAGAACAAACTGGGAAACAGTATGCAATTTCCATTCCCTGAATAAGTGGCGTTGATTCATAAAGGGTTTGTAATTTTCAGCGCCAGAGCAATACGAATACGCGCGCTAATTTGGTGCGCGGCGACGTGGTGCGCACAAAGACGGGGCGTCCGGCGACGCCCGGCCAGTCAGTGTGGCGCGGGCAAACCATGCTGCCAGAAGGATAAAGGCGTGATAGACGTCAGTGAAGACCTGGCCGAAATCTACAAGCTGGCCGCCCAACTTGCTAATAACAAGGCCCCGATCACCCGGCACTCCCCACTTTCTTCTCATGCATGTGGAGCATCAGTTCCTGTTTGATCTCGCGCAGTTTGGCCTTGATTATTGCCTCGTTCCTGCTACCTGTCCGCATGAGGATACGCTGGCCAATGGAACGCCCCTCAAGATCGGGGGCGGCAAACAGGTAAAGCACATGGGGCTGAACAAGCTTGACGGGCTCTTTAATGACCGGTGTGCCCAGCAGATTGTCGAGCGTTTCAATCAGGCGGTCATTGAAATATTTTTTCGGGTAACCCAGTTCCTCGTATGCCTGCTGAAACAACGGATAGAGACGAACATATAGTTCCACCAGCTTCCTGGCATTAATCGCCTCGGCGATTTTCACATAGGGCGTATAGCGCGCTGCGTTCTTCGGGCTGATGGTCAGTTCGCTTTCTGTGCCCGCAGTGACAAACATTCCCGGTGCACGCGCGACCGGCATCACGCTCATCGAAATGCGCCTGCGCGGCAGGTTGTCGATGGTGGCGACGATGTTGCGGATTATCCTTTCGGTATGAAAGAACTTCATCAACGATTTATTACCGACCAGCCCGGCCAAGGCATCGAGCATGAAATTGTCGCTATCCGCCAGCGCTGGCAACGGGGGCGGTGCCGGGGGAGCCTCGATCACCTGGCGCACCTCCGGCTTTGGCGGCGGTGGCGGAGGAGGTGGTGCTTCTACGTGTACCGGTTCCGGTTTCGGCGGGCTGGGCTGCCAGAGGAAATAAGCGGCGAGACCAGCAAGAATGACAACTGCAGCAACAGCAATCAGGATGTTCTTTTTCATGAATAAGCCTCCGTAATAAGTTAAGCGACCGTCACCTCTTTCGACGCATACACATCCTGAATCGCGTTGAGCAACGCAACTCCTTCCTGCATCGGTTTCTGGAATGCCTTGCGTCCAGAAATAAGCCCCATGCCGCCGGCGCGCTTGTTGATGACGGCGGTGCGCACCGCCTGTTGCAGGTCATTCTTGCCCGATTCGCCGCCGGAATTGATCATGCCGACGCGCCCCATGTAGCAGTTCGCCACCTGGTAGCGCACCAGGTCGATCGGGTGGTCGGTGGTGAGCTCGCTGTATACCTTGGAACTGGTCTTGCCGAACTTGATGGCGTTGTAGCCGCCGTTGTTCTCGGCCATTTTCTGCTTGACGATGTCGGCGTTGATGGTGACCGCGAGGTGATTAGCCTGCCCGGTTAGGTCGGCGGACACGTGATAGTCCTTGTCCGCAGTCTTGAACGCCGGATTGCGCAGATAAGCCCACAGGAAAGTCGCCATGCCGAGGCTGTGAGCATGTTCGAAGGCTTCGGAGACTTCCTGGATCTGGCGGCGCGATTGTTCCGAGCCGTAGAACACCGTCGCACCCACCGCCACTGCGCCCATGTCGAACGCCTGATCCACGCTGGCGAACAAGGTCTGGTCGAACATGTTGGGATAGGTGAGCAGTTCGTTGTGGTTGATCTTTACGATGAACGGGATCTTGTGCGCGTAACGCCGCGCCACCGAGGACAGCACGCCGAGCGTCGAGGCGACGCCGTTGCAGCCGCCTTCAATCGCCAGCTTGACGATGTTCTCCGGGTCAAAATACATCGGGTTGGGCGCGAACGATGCGCCGCCGGAATGCTCCACGCCCTGATCCACCGGCAGCAGCGACAGGTAGCCGGTGTTCGCCAATCGCCCGTGGCCATAAAGCGCCTGCAGACTGCGCAGCACGCCCGGCTTGCGGTCTTTCATCGCCACCACGCGATCCACATAGTCCGGCCCCGGCAGATGCAGCGATTCCTTGGGTATTCCTGTGCAGCGATGCGCCAGCAAATGTTCCGCTTCATCCGCCAGCAGTTGCTTGATGTTGACCATGGCATTCTCCCTTGATTGGTGACGCGGAAAGCTTACTCCCTATTTGCATGTGGCGTAAATAACCTGCTTGCAGTCCACCCCGGGTTTAACTGTGGAAAAGGCCGGTGCTGGCCGCCAACCGGCGTTGTTATTGGTCGGAAGCTGACCAGTTGTAGCCGCGCACGATCCCCTGCTTGTCAAACTTGACTTGCAGCATTTTTAATTTCGCGTTCGACATGCCAGGCAGCTTCCCGGACGCAAAATAGTACGTCCACTCATCGAAACGCTCGCCGCCCGTATCTACATTGACCCCCGTATTCGTCGGTGCGCCAAGCCAGGTGCGAACCTGGTTTTGGGTGGTAACACCGCGCTCGATCTTCATTTCCAGCGAGCGCACGTCAAAATCCCGCCCCACCTGGACAGTGCTACAAGCGGCGAGCATCAAGGCAATTATTGAAATTGCAGCAGTGCGTAATATGGAAAACATGTTTCCTCCTTCAATCAGTTAGAGCGAAAAGATACCGCAACCATCATACCACCGGCACCTGCTTACCGGCGATTTACGGGCCTGAAACGGGTGCCTGTTTTCTTTTGATTATTTCATTCCGCATTTCCTGGAATTGCTCCCGGATTTCATGCTCGATGAAAACCTTTCCCACTATCGGAGGAATCCAGACCCCGGGAATAGAATCCGTGTGGTAGATGATCCGTGTTTGCGCCCCTTCATCAACCAGTTGTGTCGTGCCTTCCATCCTGAGCAAATTGCCGCTGATCATGTGCGACCGGATTTTATCGAAGGGAGTCAACTGCATTTCCCGCGTCGACTCAAACGGGAAACTGATCGGGCCATACTTTGCTGAGCCACGCTGAAAAACCTTCGTGGTGTCAGCTGAAGTGCTTACCACCCTGCTTTCCTTCAGGTTGGAGATGAAGCCGGCCATGTGGTCAAAATCGGTCAGCACGGCCCAAACCTGCTGCCGCGTGGCAGGAACAACCAGGCTGAGGTCAACAATCACGTTTCCCCCCGCAACCCGTACCTTGACTTCGATATCCTCATCATGCCGCGGATCGGCAAATGCCGCCGCCATGTACAGCACCGGCCACACGAGCAGCAGGAAGGAGGATTTTTTCATTGGTTGGCAGGAGGGTACTTCACTACACTCCAGAGCAAAAAATCAGGCGGGTTTTCTGAGTGCGATCGCCACCGCCCACACACCGAGCAGCACATACCAGACCAGCGACCACTCCGGAATGCCGAGGGTAAGGAAGGTCCAGCCCTTGGCGGCGCATTCGCCGGAGCCGTGCAGGAGTTCCTTCCATACTTCGGCCATGGGAAAATTTTCCAGCATGTAGTCCAGCCCGGGGCCGCAGGCGGGCACTTCGTCTTTCGGCAGGTGTTGTATCCAGATGTGGCGGCTGGCAACCCCTACGCCGCCTAATGCAAACAACCCTATCAATGCGGCATACACTTTCGCGCCGGTGCGTTTGGGATTGTGCAGGACAGCGATGGCGAACAGCACCAGCATGGCGATGAAAATGAAGCGCTGCACCATGCACAGCGGACATGGGTCTTGATGCAGAACACGTTGCAGATAGAGCGCCGCGCCGAACAGCCCGGCAATCACTGTCACGCCTGCCAGATACAGCCAGCGGTTGGAAATATTTTTACAACATTGCAGCATCATTCTGCCTCGTCTATCCACGCCATCTGAATGGCTTCAAGAACTTTCTCGCCGCCATGATTGTGGTCGTCATCAAAATCTTCGAGCTCCACCACCCAGTTGTGCAGGTCGGTGAAGCGTATTGTGTGCGGGTCAATCTCGGGATGCGCTTCCGCCAGCTCGATGGCGATCAGGCGAACGTCAGTCCATTTCATTTTGCTAGCCCTCCTTCACCATATTGATTGTGTACTTGGGTATCTCGATGACCAAGTCCTTGTCGCCCACCATCGCCTGGCAACTCAGGCGCGAATTCGGTTCCACCCCCCACGCCTTGTCCAGCAGGTCTTCCTCGGTTTCCTCCGCGGGAACCAGCGAATCAAAGCCCTCGCGCATGATGACATGGCAGGTGGTGCAGGCGCAGGATTTTTCGCAGGCATGTTCGATCTCCACGTCGTGCTGCAACAGGGCATCACAGATGGAAACACCCGGCGCAACATCAAACACCTTGCCCGCAGGGCACAGCTCTTCATGCGGCAATACAATTATCTGTGGCAAGCCTACATCTCCAGATCGGTCAGTTTGCGCCCGCCCAGCGCACGCGACACGCTCTTGTCCATACGCGCCTGGGCAAAGGCCACGGTGGCATCGTTCAACTGGGTGATGGCACGTTTGATGGCGTGATGGTCATCAGTTTGCAACACTGCGCGCAATCCGTCCATGCTGCCGCGAATGCGCGCCTGCCCGGCCTGGTCGAGCAAGGCTGCGCCATCCTGCGCCAGCGCGTTCTGCACGGCCTCCAGCAATTGCCTTGCCTCCACCTGCTGCTCGCGCAGGGCGCGCGCCTGCATATCGTCCTGTGCATGCTGGCTGGAATCCTGCAACATGCGCGTGATTTCGGCGTCGGACAGGCCATAGGAAGGTTTCACGGTAACGGCCGTTTCCACCCCGCTGCCCAATTCGCGCGCCGTTACGTTCAGCAGCCCGTCCGCATCCACCTGAAAGGTGATGCGGATGCGCGCCGCGCCGGCCACCATGGGCGGAATGCCGCGCAATTCAAATTTGGCCAGCGAGCGGCAATCGCTCACCAGCTCGCGTTCGCCCTGCACCACGTGCACGCTCATCGCAGTCTGTCCATCCTTGAAAGTGGTGAACTCCTGGGCACGCGCGGTGGGAATGGTGCTGTTGCGCGGAATGATTTTTTCGGTCAGGCCGCCCATGGTCTCGATGCCCAGCGACAACGGGATCACGTCGAGCAGCAGCCAGTCATCACCGCCACGGTTGCCCGCCAGCACATTGGCCTGTATCGCCGCACCCAATGCCACAACCTTGTCCGGGTCAAGATTGGTGAGCGGAACCTGCCCGAAAAATTCCGCCACGGCGCGCTGCACCTGCGGCATGCGTGTCGCGCCGCCCACCATCACCACCCCCTTGATGTCCTCCACCCTCAGCCCGGCATCGCGCAAGGCGCGGCGCATCGGCTGCAGGGTGTGCTCCACCAGGTTCTGGCTCATGGCATGAAAATCCTGTTGGGTCAGCACCGTATCTATCGCCTCACCGCTGCGCAGGTTGGCGGTCATGCGCGTCTCGGCATGTTCGGTGAGTTCTTCCTTGGCAGCGCGCGCGCGCGTCAGCAGCAGCCGTGTATCCGGTGCGCCCAACGCGGAGAGGTTATTCTTTTCCAGCAGCCAGCAGTAGATGCGATGGTCGAAATCGTCGCCGCCCAGCGCCGAATTACCGTTGGTGGCGAGCACTTCAAATACGCCCCTGGACAGTTTGAGTATGGAAATATCGAATGTGCCGCCACCCAGGTCATACACCGCATACACCCCCTCGGCGGCGTTATCCAGCCCGTAGGCGATGGCGGCAGCGGTGGGTTCGTTGAGCAAACGCAGCACGTTCAGTCCCGCCAGTTTCGCCGCGTCCTTGGTAGCCTGGCGCTGTGCGTCGTCGAAATACGCCGGCACGGTAATCACGGCGCCAACCAGACTTCCACCCAATGCATTCTCGGCACGGATGCGCAGCACCTTGAGAATTTCTGCCGACACCTCGACCGGACTTTTTATTCCGGCAACGGTGCGCAACTGCACCATGCCGGGCGCATCCACAAAACGGTAAGGCAGCCCGCTGCCGCTGCCGAGATCGGACAGGCCGCGCCCCATGAAGCGCTTGACCGAGACGATGGTATTGGCGGGGTCTTCGCTCTGCAGCGCCTGCGCGGCTTCGCCTACCTGCACACTGGCGTCAGCAAGATAACGCACCACCGAGGGCAGCAGCGCACGGCCATTTTCATCGTTCAACACCACGCTGATACCGTTGCGCACCGTCGCCACCAGGGAATTGGTGGTGCCAAGGTCTATGCCCACCGCCAGCCGGTGCTGATGCGGAGCGGCGCTTAAGCCGGGTTCGGAGATTTGTAGTAGAGCCATTTGGAGTCGTTAGACGTAAGACGTAAGACGTGAGTTGGTGGTGGTTTAACTAGCAACTTGCGTCCAATAACTTACGACTGCTTTTAAGTATCTATCGCGTCGAATGCGGAAGCGATTTCCTCCGCAAGCCTTTCCATGAACTTGAGTTTGCGCACGCTTCCGGCTGCCGCCGCATAGTCGCGCGCGATGTCGATTTTGTCGGCAAGCTGCGCCTCAAGGCCGTGCAATTCATGCTGCAGGCGCGACTCCAGCTTGTCCAGTTCTGCGATATCGCGCGCCTGCCGGGCCTCCTCGATGGCTTCGCGCCATTCCATCTGTTCCATCAGAAAATCCGCCGGCATCGCGGTGTTGGTTTCTTCCTGGCTATCCACGCCGTGCAGGGAAAGCAGGTAGCGCGCACGCCTGGCGGGGTTGCTCAAGGTCTGGTAAGCCTCATTCACCCGTGCAGACCATTGCATGGATACACGGCGTTCGGCTTCGGAAAGATGGGAGAACTTGTCCGGGTGAATTTGTTCCTGCAGCGCATGGTAATGCTGCTCAAGCAGCGCGTTATCGAGCCGGTAGCTTGCGGGCAGACCGAATAACTGGAAGAAGTCCTGCTGGAAACCGGGAACTGACATTGAATGGTTCTTGAAAACGTTACGAGCGAAGGCATAACAAGGCGTGCGAGGGCGAGGATGTAGCCGCCCTGACACGGTGTAGCGCAGCTTCCTGGTGCGGGAAGGGCGGCCTGCATCTGCTCCCGCAATCGGCTGGCTGTGCCAGTAACGTGTCGCAGATGCGATTTACAAGTGAGTAAATAAGCATCCCTAGATTTCAAGCAACATAGTTATGCCAAGCACATAACCAATGACTTGGCTGCCGTCTTTTGGCAGCCTAGTCAGATGGCTAGTTGTTCCATCAGTAGTTTTCATACGCCAAAACTTTCGCCGCAGCCGCACTCGCTCTTGACATTGGGGTTCTTGAACTTGAAACCCTCGTTCAAACCCTCGCGTGTGTAATCCAGCTCCATGCCATCGACGTAGGCCAGGCTTTTCGGATCAACCAGGATCGTTACGCCGCCGCTGGTAAACTGGAGATCATCGTCGCCCACTTCATCGGCGAATTCCAGCTTGTAGGACATGCCCGAGCAACCGCTGGTGCGCACGCCGACGCGCAGGCCAACGCCCTTGCCGCGCTTGGCCAGGAAATTCCGCACATGTTGTACCGCATTTTCAGTCAATGTAATAGCCATTTTTTACCCCTTGCAGTTTTCCCTGCAGGCAGGCGCCTCCAGCACTGCGCCATGCTTGCTCTTGTAGTCATGTACTGCCGCCTTGATGGCGTCCTCCGCCAGAATCGAGCAGTGAATCTTGACCGGCGGCAGCGCCAGTTCCTCGGCAATCTGGCTGTTCTTGATCTGCAATGCCTCGTCCACCGTCTTGCCCTTGACCCACTCGGTCACCAGGGAACTCGATGCAATTGCCGAACCACAGCCGTAAGTCTTGAACTTGGCATCTTCGATGATGCCGTCCTTGCCTACCTTGATTTGCAGTTTCATCACATCGCCGCAGGCCGGTGCGCCCACCATGCCGGTTCCCACTTGCGCGTCGCTCTTCTCCAGCGAACCGACGTTGCGCGGATGTTCGTAATGATCCAGAACTTTTTCACTGTAAGACATTGTTGCTCCTTTCAGTCGCAGTCGTAAGGCATTAGACGTAAGACGTAAGTTCTTGGTCGTAAGTTGGAGGTTTTAACTTCAGACTTACGTCTTACGTCTGACAACTGCCTCTAGTGCGCCGCCCACTTAACGGCGTTAATATCCACGCCATCCTTGTACATTTCCCACAGCGGCGACAAATCGCGCAGCTTGCCGATCTTGCCCTTCAACAATTCTACCGCGTAGTCCACTTCTTCCATTGTGGTGAATCGCCCCACACTGAAACGGATGGAGCTATGCGCCAGTTCGTCGCTGCGCCCCAGGGCGCGCAGCACATAGGATGGCTCCAGGCTCGCCGAGGTGCAGGCGGAGCCGCTGGATACCGCAATGTCCTTCACTGCCATGATCAGCGATTCGCCTTCCACAAAATTGAAACTGACATTCAGGTTGTGCGGCACGCGCTGCTCCATATCGCCGTTGAGGTGCACCTCTTCCATGCCGGACAGTCCGCGCCACAGGCGGTCGCGCAGCATGCGGATGCGCTCGTTTTCCGTTGCCATTTCCTCCTGCGCAAGGCGGAACGCCTCACCCATGCCGACGATCTGGTGCGTCGGCAAGGTGCCGGAACGCATGCCGCGCTCGTGTCCGCCGCCGTGCATCTGCGCCTCGATCCGCACACGCGGTTTGCGCCGCACATACAGCGCGCCGATGCCTTTGGGGCCGTAGGTCTTGTGCGCGGAAAACGACATCAGGTCCACCTTCAACTGCTGCAAATCTATCGCCACTTTGCCGGTGGCTTGCGCCGCATCCACGTGGAACAGGATGCCGCGCTCGCGGCAGATTTCGCCGATGGCGGCGATATCCTGAATCACGCCGATCTCGTTGTTCACCAGCATCACCGAAACAATGATGGTGTCGGGGCGCAATGCCGCCTTGAGCTTTTCCAGATCAAGCAAACCATTCGCTTCAGGAGCCAGATAAGTAGCGGAGAATCCCTGCCGCTCCAATTCGCGCACGGTGTCGAGCACCGCCTTGTGCTCGGTCATCATGGTGATGATGTGCTTGCCTTTGCCCGAATAAAAATGCGCCGCGCCTTTCAGCGCCAGATTGTTGGACTCGGTCGCGCCGGAAGTCCAGACGATCTCTTTGGGGTCGGCGTTCACCAGCGCCGCCACCTGTGCCCGCGCGCGCTCCACCGCCTCATCCGCCACCCAGCCATAAGAATGGGAACGGCTGGCCGGGTTGCCAAACTTTTCGGTCAAGTAGGGAATCATCGCTTCAGCCACGCGCGGGTCAACCGGCGTGGTGGCCGAATAATCCAGATAAATAGGAAGATGCAAACTCATTTTAGCCGCCTGTATTATATGCGCTCAATCAAGCCGAAGCCGGCTCTGTCTTTGCTGCGCGCTTGCTGATTGTCACCGGCACCGCTTCCGCCTTGGCCTTGCCCTGGTTATTCACCAGTTGCTGCAAGTTCACCTCTGCCAGATAGCTATATAAAGCGTCGTTCAGCCCCATCCATAAATCATGGGTGATGCACTGCTGCTCGTCATGGCAATCGCCCTTGCCGCCGCATCTGGTCGTATCCACCGGCTCGTCCACCGCCACGATGATGTCGGCGACCGAGATCTTCGCGCTGGGGCGCGCCAGACAATAACCGCCTCCGGGTCCGCGCACGCTCTCCACGATGTTGTGCCTGCGCAGTTTGCCGAACAATTGTTCAAGATAAGACAGCGAGATTTTCTGCCGCCCGCTGATGCTTGCCAGCGTGACCGGGTCATGCCCGCCGCGAATCGCCAAGTCAACCATCGCGGTGACAGCAAAACGTCCTTTTGTAGTGAGTCGCATAATTGACCTCTCAAAATTCAATCCGTGAAACCAGCCAGGGAACCTACGGGAAGGAAAATACAATACCTGAACGTTTTAGTCAACTATTTTGTTCAGGTAATTGGGATCAAACTTGTCGGCGGTGGCACGTTCCTCTTCGATGTTCACGCCCATCCTTTCCAGTTGTTCGAGGATGAGGTTAATGCGCTGGTCCACCGCCATGCTGTGCCCGAGCAGGCCGTGGATGGCTTTGGACAAGGGATCGTTCTGGTCATTGCCGATGCCGTAGGCGTTGAAACCCTGCGTCTTCTTTGCCTCGTCGAGAATGCGCGCCGGGATGCCCGCCGCCGTCGCCCCCGCCGGCACATCCTTCACCACCACGGCGTTGGAACCGATCTTTGCATTATCGCCGATATGGATCGGCCCCAGGATTTTCGCCCCGGCCCCCACCACCACGCCGTTGCCCAGCGTGGGATGGCGCTTGCCTTCTTTCCATGAAGTGCCGCCCAGGGTCACGCCGTGGTACAGCGTCACATCGTCGCCGATCTCTGCGGTCTCGCCGATCACCACGCCCATGCCGTGGTCGATGAAAAAGCGCCGCCCGATGGTCGCCCCCGGATGGATCTCGATGCCGGTGAGCCAGCGTCCGATGTGCGACAGGAAGCGCGCCAGCCATTTGAGGTTGGCGTGCCACAGGCGATACGTCATGCGATGAATAATGCGGGCGTGCAAACCCGGGTAGCAGGTCACTATCTCAAACACGCTGCGCGCCGCCGGGTCGCGCGCGAATACGCTGTCTATGTCTTCTTTAATGGTTTTGAACATTATTCACCCGCTATTTTTTCCGTTCTTTTCATCTTTATGGCACCGCGCATTGTACTCGGTCGTGGCGGTCAGAACACCACGCAAAATATTGATTTCCTCCTGCTCCAGCCGCGCGCGCGCGTACAAACGGCGCAGTTTCTGCATCAGCTTGTTCGGATGCTTGGTGTTGAAAAACCCGATCTGTGTCAGCACGTCTTCGAGGTGCACAAAAAATCTTTCCATCTCCTCATGTTTGGCCGGTTCCACCTCGATCAGCCGCCAATCCATTCCCACATACTGCAATGCCACGCTCAGTTCGTAACACGCCACCTGCACCGCCGCCGCCAGGTT
>JACREC010000059.1 GCA_016218445.1 Nitrosomonadales bacterium | reverse complement strand
GTCGAATCATGTTTCGATTGCTGGCGAAAACCGAATGCGGTGCTGTTCAGATTATGCGGCATTATTTAAGACGCTATGTTTATAAACAAAGCGCTGTAGAAATTTAACTTCAGTGCAGGCTCACATTTGCCGAAGGCCAATGTGATGCCGGAACTAAAGTTAAATTTCATTCAGTGCTCCTTGCTGGAGTAACGGAAACGGGCGGCGGCAGGCGCGGATTGTCGCAGATTTTTGGGAAATGCGTGGCAGGTCTACATCTTGGGGAGGGTAACGCCATGTTGCCCCTGATACTTGCCGCCGCGATCCTTGTACGAGGTTTCGCACACTTCATCGCTCTCGAAAAACAGCACCTGCGCCACGCCCTCGTTGGCGTAAAATTTCGCCGGCAGCGGCGTGGTGTTGGAAAACTCCAGCGTCACATAGCCTTCCCACTCCGGCTCGAACGGGGTGACGTTGACGATGATGCCGCAGCGCGCGTAGGTGCTCTTGCCCAGGCAGATGGTCAGCACGTTGCGCGGGATGCGGAAGTATTCCACGGTGCGCGCCAGCGCGAAGGAGTTGGGCGGGATGATGCAGTAATCGCCATCCACTTCGACGAAGGAATTGGGGTCGAAGTTTTTCGGGTCAACGATGGTGCTGTTGATGTTGGTGAACAGTTTGAATTCGTTGGAGCAGCGGATGTCGTAACCATAGCTCGACGTGCCGTAAGACACGATGCGCTTGCCATCCTTCATCTTTACCTGGCCGGGTTCGAACGGGGAAATCATATTGTGCTGCTCCGCCATGCGGCGGATCCATTTATCCGATTTGATGCTCATAAATTTAGTTGCAAGGCACGAGACACAAGGCACAAGGTTCAAGTTGCAAGGAAAAACGGAATCCGCAGTCCTTGCGCCTTGCACCTTGTGCCTTGCACCTTAAGCCTTGCCTCTTCTCCCCTAAGTGTTTTGCACCACAATCTTCGGAAACACCGCACTGTGATCCTGCGCCATGTCCGCAATCTTTACCGCCAGCCGCCGCGCGATCTGCTTGTAAACCTGGGCAATCGCGCCATCCGGGTTGGCTGTCACGGTAGGGTTGCCGGAATCGGCCTGCTCGCGGATGTGTATGTCCAAGGGCAGCGAACCAAGCAGTTCTACGCCGTAATCCTGGCACATCTTCTCGCCGCCGCCCGCGCCGAAGATGTGTTCCTCATACCCGCACTTGGAGCAGATGTGCGTGCTCATGTTTTCCACGATGCCCAGTATCTTGATGTCCACCTTCTCGAACATCTTGAGCCCCTTGCGCGCATCCATCAGCGCGATGTCCTGCGGCGTGGTCACAATCACTGCGCCGGTCACCGGCACCTTCTGCGCCAGGGACAGCTGGATGTCGCCCGTGCCGGGCGGCAGATCCACCACCAGATAGTCCAGTCCGTCCCAGCGCGTCTGGCGCAACAGCTGGTCGAGCGCCTGCGTTACCATCGGGCCGCGCCACACCATCGGCGTATCGGTGTCCGGAATCAGGAAACCGATGGACATGGCCTGCAGCCCATGCCCCTGCATCGGTTCCATGAGCTTGCCATCAACCGACTCGGGCTGGCCGCTGATGCACAGCATGGTGGGTTGCGAAGGGCCGTAGATGTCGGCGTCCAGCATGCCCACGTGCGCACCTTCCGCCGCCAGCGCCAGCGCAATGTTCACCGCCGTGGTGGATTTGCCCACACCGCCCTTGCCGCTCGCCACTGCGATGATGTTCTTCACTCCGTCCACCAGTTTCACGCCGCGCTGCACCGCATGCGGGATTACCTTGCTGGTCACATTCGCGGCGACCTTGCCCACGCCCGGCAGGCTGCTGCGCAGATGGTTTTCCACCATCGCGCGTATTTCGCCCCACACGCTTCTTGCCGGGTAACCGAGCTGGATGTCGAGCGACACATCGTTGCCGCTGATCTTGATATTCTTCACCGACTTGCCGCTGACGAAGTCTTTTTTCGTGTTCGGGTCGGTCAGCTGTTTCAGCGCCGCCTGCACGTCCGCTTCGGTAATATTCATTTGCTGCTCCAGACTTAAAAATTATTCGGGGGACGCATTCTACCCAAGATTCACCCTCACGCCTATAGCCCGAGTTTGCTACAATTGCCGCACTTTCAAAGGGGTTTTCCTATCATGCCGCGCAAGATTCTGGTCACTTCCGCGCTGCCTTACGCCAACGGCAGCATCCACCTCGGCCATCTGGTGGAATACATCCAGACCGACATCTGGGTGCGCTTCCAGAAAATGCAGGGGCACGAAGTGCATTACGTGTGCGCCGACGACACCCACGGCACGCCGATCATGCTGCGCGCCGAGAAGGAAGGCATCACGCCGGAGCAACTGATTGACCGCGTGTGGCACGAGCACAAGGCGGATTTTGACGGCTTTCATGTCGAGTTCGATCACTATGGCAGCACCAACGGCGCCGAGACCAGGGAATACGCACAGGCAATTTATCGCAAACTCAAAGCCGCCGGCTTGATTGAGGTGCGCTCCATCGAGCAGTTCTACGACCCGGTCAAGAACATGTTTTTGCCGGACCGCTTCATCAAGGGCGAATGCCCGAAGTGCCATGCCAAGGACCAGTACGGCGACAACTGCGAAGCCTGCGGCACCACCTACGCGCCCACCGAACTGATCAACCCGTATTCCGCCGTGTCCGGCGCGCAACCGGAGCGGCGCAATTCCGACCACTACTTTTTCAAACTTTCCGCCGACACCTGCCAGAAATTTTTGCGCGAGTGGACTCGCAGCGGCACGCTGCAACCCGAGGCCACCAACAAGATGCAGGAATGGCTGGGCGGCGAAGGAGGAAACAAACTATCGGACTGGGACATCTCGCGCGATGCGCCCTATTTCGGTTTCGAGATACCCGATGCACCGGGCAAGTATTTTTATGTGTGGCTGGACGCGCCGGTCGGCTACATGGGCAGCTTCCAGCAGCTATGCAATGCCAAGGGCATCGAGTTCGACGCCTACTGGAAACAAGGCTCGGATGCCGAGCTGTATCACTTCATCGGCAAGGACATTCTGTACTTTCATGCGCTGTTCTGGCCGGCGATGCTGCAACACGCCGGCTTCCGCACCCCGACCAAACTGTTCGCGCACGGTTTCCTCACCGTCAACGGCGAGAAGATGAGCAAATCGCGCGGCACCTTCATCACCGCCGACAGCTACCTCAAACAGGGACTCAACCCGGAATACCTGCGCTACTACTATGCCGCCAAGCTCAATGGCACGATGGAAGACATTGACCTGAACCTCGAGGACTTTGTGGCAAAGGTGAACAGCGACTTGATCGGCAAGTACATCAACATTGCCAGCCGGTGCGCGGGATTCATCAGCAAGCGGTTTGATGGAAAACTCGCCAGCACACATGAAGACAAACTGATCTCAAAACAGCTACAAATGGATTCAGGCTTTTACAGGCTGGACGCTTTTCAAGTAGACAGGATTGCAGACGCTTATGAGCAGAGAGATTTCTCAAAAGCCTTGCGGGAAATCATGGCCTTTGCTGATAAAGCCAATCAATTTGTTGATCAGCACAAGCCCTGGATGATGGCCAAAGAAACCGGCAGAGAAGAGGAATTGCATCAGGTTTGCACTTTGGCTTTGAATACGTTCCGCTGGTTGACCATACTGCTTAAGCCCGCGCTACCCGAACTGGCCAGGAATGTAGAAAACTTCCTGAACGTTCCCCAGTTTACCTGGGAAGATGTGCACACCTATCTGCCAGCTGGCCATCGCATCAACGAATACAAGCACCTGATGACCCGTGTTGACCAAAAACAAATTGACGCCATGATCGAAGCCAACAAACAAACCCTTGTACCGCCACCCTCGCCGGTTCGTCACGCAGAAGCACAGCAACATGTACCCTCTGGTGGAACTACTAGCCATTCGACTAAGCCCGCAAGCGGGCAAGTCGCTGGTTATCCCTTAAAGGGCGAGGGGGCGACCGTTGGCGCTATCGCGCCAATTATTTCAATCGACGAATTCAGCAAGATCGATTTGCGCGTGGCGAAGATCGTCAACGCCGAGCATGTAGAAGGGGCGGAGAAGCTGCTGAAGCTGACGCTGGATATCGGCGAGGAGAAGCCGCGCACGGTGTTTGCCGGGATTAAATCGGTTTACGATCCCGAGAAGCTCAAGGGACGCATGACCGTGATGGTCGCCAACCTCGCGCCGCGCAAGATGAAGTTCGGCTTGTCGGAAGGCATGGTGCTGGCGGCTTCCGGTGCTGTGCCCGGTTTATTCATCCTCAGCCCGGATGACGGCGCGCAACCCGGCATGCGCATCAAATAATTGGGGTTGCGCCAATAACGCTTCGCACGAAGCGAGCCGGGCAGATGGTTTCACCCATAAATTATTTTTACGTTTTCCGGTTGCAGCAAATCACGCAAGCTGCGCACCAGATCGTCATGCAACGTAACCTGCCACGCTTCACCAAAACGCAGTTGGCAGGCAGCATTGCCGTTGCGGTAATGAATCTGCACCGGGCATTTCCCGTCGCGGTAGGGCGTGAGCAGTTCCTTCAACCGCGCCACGCTGATATGTTTATCCGCAGAAACAGTTAACTCCAGATGCTTGGCGAAAGTGGAACGCGCCGAGGCGAAATCGAACAATTCCTCGCCGCTGATGCGCATGTTGCCGGAATACTCGTCCAGGCTGGCCTTGCCGCGCACCACCAGCAGTTCATCCTCGCGTATCCACGGGCGGCTGGCCTCGAATACTTCGTTGAACACGGTCATCTCCAACTGCGCGCTGCCATCGTCCAGCGTCACCACGCCCATACGACCGCGCCGCGTCTGATGTATGCGCACGCCGGACACGATGCCGGCCCGCACCACCGCCATGCTCTCGCGGCGGACACTGCCATTTTGCTGCGGCAGCAGGT
>JACREC010000058.1 GCA_016218445.1 Nitrosomonadales bacterium | reverse complement strand
TACACGTTCACCGTCCGCGCCGCGCATCAGCGCGACTTGCGGCACCGAGCCGATCAGGGTCTTGATGGAAGCCCGTGCGCGATCCATATTCAAGTCGGCGATGAATTCCGCAATGAGAATAATCACCATCAGCACGGCGCCGGCGACCGTCTCTCCTCCAAACACCGCTACCAATGTGGCAACGGTCACGAAAATTTCGGTGCCGATTTTGCGTTCGCGTACCAGGTCGATCAAGCCGGTTTTCACCAGCGGATATAAACCAATCGCGACGGCCAGCCACAGGATTTGTAGCGGTACCCATTGCCGCCAAAATAGCAGCGCCACCAAACCGGTAAACAAAATACGTCCGACTTCGATCCAGCGCGCGCGCGTCATCAACACCCGCAGGCTCGATGCGCCCGCTTGTTCGGCTGCCGCTTCACTGTTCACATTCATCGTTTGCCCCTTTTATTAAGCTCTTTGGCATCAGATTTAAAAACAGCACTACTTATCCGATCAGTAATGGTCATGGGTATTGTCGTCGGCGTGTTCGTCGAGTGGCCACAGTTGATGTGCATCCAGCAGCAGGCGATAGCGCGCTTCGTTGGCATCGAGTTGCGCGAGATTTTCCGCCAACGAGGATTCCAGAGCAAAGCGGCGTGCGATGAGGCTGTCCGACAGGCTGCTTTCGCCCAGGCTATAGGCCTTGCCGACCAGCTCAGCATTGCTGCGGATGGCCTGGGCTGCCTCGTGTGCCTGTTGCCAAGTGGCGAAACTGTTCACTGCTTGAGTATGCGCCGCGTAGATATCGCCTTCCAGACGGCGTTTGACAAAGGCTTCCTGATCGGCGGCGATGACGGCCTGTTGTGCGGCTCCTTCTGCTGCCGCGCTGCGTTGCCCGAAGGAGATCGGCACACTGAAATAGATACCGGACACTTTTTCGTTGCCGCCAAGTTCACTTGCGTAGCGCACCCCGACAGTGGGGTCGGGCAATAGGTCGGCGCGGCTGCGCTGCGCCAGCAGTTGCTGCACGCGGCTTTGCTCCTGCATCATGCCGAGTTCGTGGTTGTGTTCGAGCACGCGCGACTTCCAAAATACCAAGTCATGCTCGATGGCCTGCGGCGTGGCGGGCTGCAATTTTTCCGGCAACCGGATGGCGGGGAAATGGCGCAACAGATCATTGCCCGCAAGTTGTGCGCGCAGCTGGGCCTGGTGCCATGACACGCTGGCTTGTGCGGCGGCGGCTTGTGCCTGATTCAGCTCCAGCTTGGGCGCATCGCCCGCCCTGACGCGCTTCTCGGTCATTTGCGCTTGTTGCTTGAGTATATCCACCTGCTGTTGCCACAGAGCGATTTGCACCTGCTCGCGTTGCCATGCGAACCACATCTGTAGCAGCGAGCGCCCGGCTTCGTGGCGCGCATCGCCGAGCGCATATTCGGCGCGCGAAACGCTGGCCGCGCCAATGTCTCCATCAATGCCCGCCTTGTTGAACAGGCGCAACGGGCGTTCCAGTGCGACATCCCATTCCTTCAGGTTTCGTCCGGTGCTGGTGATGTTGCGCTGCGACGAACCGGCGCGCAGATTGAACTCGTAATTGCCGCTGTTCCACTTGCGCTGGTTGGCGTGTTCCATTTTCAGGCTGCTGGCGGCGTTCAGCACCGGCAGATAATCGCTCAACGCGCTTTCAATTTGCACCGGTGACGGCAGATCGGGGCGGTTGATTTCTTCGGCACAGGCAATGCCGCTCAATAAGACGAGCAACAAAGCAGATCGGGGATATAGGGAGTGTTTCATGACAATCTCCCAGAGGCGATGACCGGCGTTATCCAATAGCGCAGGCCTACACCCGCGAATTGTTGCTGAATGATTTTGAGTAGCGCATCTTTGTCCGCCTCGGAAAGCACCGCCTGCACCTGTGTTGCCAGCATCCGGCCAAGCACTTGTTCGGACTGGCTCAAGGCGCCAAGGGCCAATCCGTGAGCGGCTGTCGGCGCGCTGGTAAAAACCTCCACATTGGGTGACATGAGAAGCAAGTCGAGCAATTTTTCTTCGACTGCCACCGGGCACAACAGGTTTAAGCAAAATTCAGACATGGGAATCCTTTCGTTTAACATAAAACTCGCGCAGCGATTCGCTTGCTCCCTCTCCCTCCGGGGGAGGGTTGGGGTGGGGGAAATGGGCATGGCAAGTTTCATTATCAGGGACGGGCATCATTGCCATGCCCGTTCGGAAAAGCAAAGCGCAAATACAAGATCGGTATCAATATCAGCGTCAGTGTCGTCGCGGTAATGAGGCCGCCAATTACCACAATGGCGAGCGGTCGTTGTATTTCCGACCCCGGGCCAGTCGCGAACAGCAGCGGGATCAAGCCGAACGCGGTGATCGAAGCAGTCATCAGCACGGGTCGCAAACGGCGCTTTGCTCCCTGCACGACGACGTCACTCAATCTCATCCCTTCACTTTGCAACTGATTGAAATAACTGACCAGCACGACGCCATTCAGGACGGTGATGCCGAGCAGGGCGATAAAGCCGACGGATGCCGGCACCGACAGGTATTCGCCGGTGATCCATAAGGCGACGATGCCGCCGACCAGAGCGAATGGAATGTTGCTCAGAATCAGCAAAGCCTGGCGGACCGAGCGGAAGGTTGAAAACAGCAGCACGAATATCAGCCCGAGCGCGACCGGTACGACGACGGCCAGCCGTGCTGCCGCGCGTTGCTGGTTCTCGAATTGTCCACCCCAGGTAATGCGGTAGCCGGTAGGCAGGGGCACTTTCTGCGTGACGAGCTTTCTGGCCTCCTCGACGAAGCCGACCAGGTCACGGCCACTCACGTTAGCAATGACCACGCTATAACGGCTGCCCATTTCCCGATCAATCTTGACCGGGCCTTCGGCGCGCTCCAGCTTCGCGACGCTGGTCAATGGGACGGTGTTGCCGTCCTTGGTGGTAATGCGCATCGCCCCGAAATCGGACGGTGACACGCGCATCGCTTCGGCACCGCGCAGCACGATCGGTGTGCGGCGGTTACCCTCGATGACAATCCCGGCGTTCTGCCCCACGATCTGGGTGCGCAGCGCATCCTGAATTTCTTCCACACTCAAACCGAGCCTGCCGACTTGCAAACGATCTACCACCACGCGCAAGTACTGCACGCCGTCGTTTTGCACCGTGTACACGTCCTGGTTGCCGGGAACCGTCTTGACGAGCGCTTCAACCTGGCTCGCGTACTCGTTGAGTTTATCGAGGTCCGGCCCGAAGATTTTGACCGCCAGGTCGCCGCGCACGCCGATGATCATTTCCGACACGCGCATTTCGATCGGCTGTGTGAAGCTGTACTTGATGCCTGGCAT
>JACREC010000057.1 GCA_016218445.1 Nitrosomonadales bacterium | reverse complement strand
GTGAATCTGTTCAACGATAAATTGCTCGATTACCTAGTCTGGTTCAACACCGAGCGCCCTCACTATGGCCTTGGGTTAAAATCTCCTTGTGAGTTCTTGCAAGAACATCATCAGTGCAATATGTATTGGCGGAAGACAGTATGCCAAGGCAGAAGCGCTGGGCTGGCGTCAGCCAACTAAAGTCCATGAAGCGCAATACTTGCGAAACATAAGCCGAGCCAAATCAACTCAATAAGGAGATGAAAATGTCGATGCTTAAATTCGGGAATGCGGCGATGCTGCTACTTGCGCTCGCCTGCTATGTCGAGAATGCTTCGGCAAGGTACATTCATTCAGATCCAGTCGGGCTGGGAGGCGGAGTCAATACGTACACCTATGTTGGCGGGAACCCGATTGGTTCAATTGATCCACTTGGGCTAGATACCTTGGTTATTATTAACGGCCGAACTTCTGGAAATCACTTTGGCCACGCAGCAATTGCGACTACAGGATCTGGGGTGTACAGCCCGGGAAACAATCCCAATGATCCAAATCGGAATTTTGCGGGGAGCAGCGTCACCAATTATTTGGCAGATCAGGCAAGGCGGCGCAATTCAATAGTATTCATGCTGCCCACAACCCCTGAGCAGGAAAAGGCTATCATAAATTACATGAAGGGAACGACAACCAAGCCCAATGCCTTCCCTGATAACTGCGCTGCTCGCGTTGGGGACTCGTTAAAGGCAGGGGGCATAAATCTTACTGACCCTTTCATTCCTGGTCTCCAATTGCCTACCGAGCCATTTCCCGCAACCTTGTTAAGGGCACTTCGAGACTTGGAAAATCAGGGCGGAGCTACGAGCTTAGTTATTCCTCAGGGTGGTGCTATTCCAGCAACACTGAACTCTTTCAATCTTCAATGAGGAAAGAAATCAATGTTCCCCAAACTACTGTTGTTTGCCCTCTGTATTGGCGTCTTATGCGGATGTGCTTCTAAAATGGACGAGGAATTGGTTGTCGCGGCCGGTACCGGAAATGCGCAGCAGGTAAAATTTCTAATCGAACGTAGCGCAGACATAGAAGCACACGCGATTGATGATTGGACACCGCTGACGGCGGCTGCGAGCGCCGGCCATTTCGAAGTTGTGAAAATATTGCTTGAGGCAAAGGCTGATGTAAATGCGCCAGAGGGGGGGGGTAATACGGCTTTATTTTGGGCTGCGTTCCATGGGCATGTTGAGGTGGTAAGACTGCTTCTTATGCATGGCGCGGATGCCAGCAAGAAGGCAAAGAATGGTCAGCTTCCGATAGATGTTGCTCGCGAAAGAAAGCATGACCAGATCGTGCTTCTGCTACAAGCCAATAATGCTCTTGATAAATAACGAAGGTAATTGAGGATGAAAAAGCAACTTCTTCCGATATTTATTCTAGCCTTGACGTGCCTCGTGTTGATTTTTGCCAATTGGCCATGGCGTTGGATTCTTATTCATGGAGATACTGCGTCTAAGCAAGCAAATCACATGCTTTCTGGTGACGTGAACCCCACGCCTGATGAGTTTATTGACTATACGATCTACACAACCAAAGGATGTGGTGTATTTACTTCGCACGACAATCCAGAAAGAACGATTGTCTATTGTTCAAAGGGACTGCCAGTTGATACTTCTGAGATTGGTGGTTCTTTGAAACATATTTTTGGGGCTTGGTATTTCGCTGAGGTGCAAGGTGGTTAAATCTAAAGCGGTTTGTTCTAATGATGTAGGTCGCGCCAAGTCAGCTCGAAAAGGAAATGAGTATGCCGATGCTTAAATTCGGAAATGCCGTGATGCTGCTACTTGCGCTCGCCTGCTATGGCAAAAATGCTTCGGGAAGGTACATTCAATCCGATCCCGTTGGGCTGCAAGGTGGTGTTGACACTTATACCTATGTTGAAGGGAATCCCGTCAGTTACTCGGATCCATTGGGATTGCGTGTGTATTATTCTGCCCATCTCGCAGCAGGTTCAGCTGGAAACCTAACTACTCCACCTTCATATCACCTCTCCATTGTTCTCGTGCCAGACAATCCAAGTGCATTTACGAATCGCTCGGGCTGGCAACAATTGCCAAATGGCCAGATTATGGCAACACTTGGTGGGCAACCTACCTACTTGGGGCTGGGTTCGCTTGTCAGTATGCCGAACTATCCAAATGACTCTCAGAACAATGGAGCGTTTGCAGTTCCTCTGGATTCTCCTTGCGGGCAGACCGATACACAATTCATTAATAATCTCATTCGCGCAGCCGCATCATATGGAAACAGTTTGCCGTACTCATTTCCACAGGACAGAAGCGGAGCTTGGGCTCCGGGAGCTTATAACAGCAATTCCTATGTGTCTGGAATCGTCAGCGCTGCCGGTGGCTCTTTGCCACCAATTCCAACGGGCCAATTTCAGGTGCCAGGATATACATCGCCAATCCCACTGCCATTTAGGGCTGGGGCAATCAGATAGCGCACGGACACTATGCTATGACTAGACTATATGGGAGGTGGTTTGCTTTGGTGGGAGCGGCATATGTCGGCTTGGTAATAGCCGCAATTATTTGCGTTGCTTTCGGCAAAATTGACTCGCCGTTTATTGGGGGGAAAGCATTGTGGATACCTGCATTCTCGATTGGCGCGATATTAATCACAGATAGTGTGATTACCATTTTATGGAGACTCCTCGCGCAAAGGTGCCAAGTTGGTGAAATGAAGCTCGCAAAGCTATTGACGATTGGGTTTGTGCAGGGGGGGATTTTTTTGCCACTTTCTGAATTTACAATGTTGGTCTGGCAATCTGTCCAACATGTATTTCCGGTTGCCCCCTTTTTTGTTGACATCTTAATCCTTGCGGTTTTTGATGGGCTGGTTGCATTTTTATTAGCTTATGCTGGATATTGTCTTATCAGTTCTTCATATCGCATAATTTTCTCCCCGCGTAGTTCGAATTAATCGTGTCCATGCCGCCAGACATCTCGCATCAACTGATCAGCGCGGCACGTGCCCAGTCAAGCAAGGATGGCACGCGCCTGATTGAAGTGCTGCAAGCGATGAGTGGGCTTGCGGATGTGGCATTCGTCGAGCAATTGGCCGCACAATTTCATTGTCCGGCAATGGGCATGGCGCAACTGCACACATTGCAACCGGCCTTCGATGTGGTGAGCTATCAGGAAGCTCTCAAACGCGGCTGTATGGCGGCGCGTGACGGGGAAGGGGCAATATTGTTCTTGTTCTCTGATCCGTTCGATCAGGGTTTACGTGCATGGGGGCAAGGTGCGGTGACCCAGCCAGTTTCCTGGCGACTGACTCACCATGCCGATCTGAAGGCATTCCTTGCCCAGCAGGAACATCTCGTTCGGGCGGTAGACGATGTATTACTTGGTTCTGATTCGGGTAGCGGAAACATGGAACAGCCGGATATTTCCCTGCGTTCCATCAGCGAAGATGGCAGTCCAGTCGTCAAGCTGGTGAACTCTGCCATGTTTGATGCCTTGAAGGCCGGAGCCAGCGACATTCATCTGGAATGCACGCCCAATGGCTTGGTCATCAAGAATCGCATCGACGGGGTATTGAACCGGATCGGTGAAGTCCGCGGGCGTGAGACTGCAGAGCAGGCTGTATCGCGCATCAAGGTGATGGCGGAACTGGATATCGCCGAGCATCGCATTCCGCAGGATGGGCGCTTCAAGGCGGTGCTGGAAAGCCGGGAGGTGGATTTTCGTGTATCCATCATGCCCAGCATCTTTGGTGAAGATGCGGTGCTGCGTATTCTGGACAAGAAAGCACTGTCCGACGAGTTGAAGGGATTCAGTCTGGACAGCCTGGGGTTCGAAGCAAAGGTGATGAAGGAAATCCGGCGTCTCGCCAACGAACCCTACGGCATGCTATTGATGACCGGCCCCACGGGGAGCGGGAAAACGACCACCCTGTATGCGATCCTGACTGAGATCAACAAGGGGCGCGACAAAATCGTCACCATCGAGGATCCGATCGAATATCAGTTGCCGGGCATTCTTCAGATTCCGGTGAATGAGAAGAAGGGACTGACGTTTGCACGCGGGTTGCGTTCTATCCTGCGCCATGACCCGGACAAGATTATGGTGGGCGAGATACGCGATACAGAAACTGCGCATATCGCCATCCAGTCCGCCCTGACCGGCCACCTGGTGTTTACCTCGGTGCATGCCAATAACGTGTTCGACGTAATGAGCCGTTTCATGCACATGGAGGTTGATCCTTACAGTTTTGTCTCAGCCCTGAACGGCGTATTGGCGCAACGGCTGGTGCGGATCAATTGCCGGCACTGCTCCGAACCGTACGTGCCAACCGATGACGAGTTGAGTGATTCCGGGTTAAGCAGGGCAGTTGTTGAGCAGTACCAGTTCGAGCGCGGAAAAGGATGCGGACAATGCAGGGGAACAGGTTTTTCAGGGCGCAAGGCGATTGCAGAAATCCTTTTGCTTAACGATGAACTGCGCGGACTGATCTCCAACCGCGCTCCTGTTGAGCAGATTAAGGAAGCAGCAAGACGGAACGGTACCCGGATGCTGCGCGAAGCGGCCCTGGATTTGGTGGCGCAGGGTGCAACCACTCTGGATGAGATCAATCATGTCACCTTCGTGGCGTAACCGACTTTACATTGCCATCAGCCCTGAGCGCATCAGCTTGCTGAGTCTGGGGCGTGGGCTGACGATGAGGATACATGCCAAACATGATGAGGCAGTTGTACCCTCTGGCAAACAGCCGTCCTGGCGGGCGGTATTGGATAGGCTCACGCAGATGCTCAGCAAACCGGAATGGCAGGGCGCAGAAGTAAATATCGTGTTGTCAAATCGCCTGGTCCGTTATGCAACCATTTCGTTCAGTGCACAGTTGCAGAATTATTCGGTACAGGAGGCGTTTGCCAGGCATTACCTGACCCAGGTTTATGGTACCGCTACCGAGCGATGGGATCTGCGCATTCAGCCCGGCAAGGCAGGTTCACCCCGTCTGGTCAGCGCGGTGGATCGCATGCTACTGGATGAATTGCGGCAAGTGTGTGTCACGCACAAGCTTGAGCTACGTACAGTGTCGCCTTATCTGATGCCGGTGTTCAATTGCTATCGCAAAGCAATCAAACGCGACCCCGCCTGGCTGGTTATCCATGAACCGGGTTATTCGCTATTTGCGTTGCTGGATGGCTGGAAGTTTGTCGCCGTGAACGGTGTATGCCACTACAGCCTGGACGAGCTGCCTATGCTGCTTGATCGCGAGAATTTGACTAGCCCATTGGCTGAGCCGTGTAAGTTGGTTTATTTATTGGCACCATCCGGGAACGGCCTGGCGACAGGGCCGCAGATGGGATATGAGTTCAGTAAACTTGATATGGCTATACCTGATGCTTTTCCATCATCTGCAGACGGGCTGTATGGCATGGCATTGAGCGGAGTTCTGTGATGCGGCGGCTCGAACTGAATTATCAGAAACCGGCCAATCCTCCGCGCAAGATGGCAGGCTGGATGTTGCTCCTGGCTGGGTTGGCTTTGCTGATCGAGATGGGTGTGTCGTATGACAGGCTGCAAAGTGAACGGGAAGCGATGAACCGCGAGATACGTACCTCAAAGATACGTATGGATACGCCGAGCGAGCTACACATCACCCGAGAATTCACTGACAAGGATTTCGAGGAGGGGCGGCAAATCATCAACCGCCTCTCTACCCCATGGGATGCGTTCTTTGCCGGGCTGGAATCCGTCAGTAACGAGAACGTGGCAATACTATCCATCGAACCTGATATGTATACCGGGTTATTGCGAATCGAGGGTGAGGCGAAGAACTATGCGGCAGTGCTTACTTTGGTTGCTCAGTTAAGAATGACAAAACCGTTCTCCGAGGTATTTTTGTTGCGCCATGAAACTAAACGCGATGATCCGCAGCATCCGGTCAGCTTTACTTTGTCCCTGCGTTGGGTGAAATCCTCATGAAGCAATTATTTGACGAAATCAGGGGGCAGCTGGGTTGGCAGGGAATGGCCGGTATCGCCCTCTTGTTGTTGGCAGGTATTTTTCTGATGCTGTCGTTGAAACCCTTGGAGCAGGAAGTGGCAGTCATGCACACTCATCTGGATGCGGCTCGCTCAAAAACGGCCATGCAGTCCAGAACTTTCAGTTTGGGTGACCGCCAGAAAGAACTGGACATGTTCTTCGAGTCGTTACCGGACGAACGTGACGTGACGGACATCCTTGCATCCATCTACACTGTCGCTGAAGCAAGCGGCGTGGAGTTCAAACAGGCCGAATACCATATAAATGATAAAGACAGGCCACGAGTTGAGTATGGGATAGTTTTCCCGGTACAGGGTGAGTACGCAAAGATCCGGTTGCTTGTGTCCCGTGTGCTGGCCGATCATCCTGCCGTAGCACTGGATCAGATCAATTTTCAGCGAGACAGAATTAACAACCCGATATTGAAAGCGGAGATTCGGTTGACGTTGTTTATTAAACCATCAATGTGATGGTTGAAACGATCCAAATGGTAATCACAAATCGTTTATACAAAGAACGTACCATGGCAAGCTTCTTTCATGATTTCCTATCCCTGTCTGTCCATCCTGCGGTACTGCACTCCCTCTGCAATATGTTGCGTAAGAATGTTTTCGTTCCCCGCCAGATCAGCGATGGTACGCGCCATCTTGAGCATGCGATGATAAGCACGTGCTGAGAGATTGAGACGAATCATGGCTTGGCGCAATAATGACTCGCCTTGCGCATCCGGTATGCACAACGCATCAATCTCACTTACTGTCAGTTGTGCATTAGGCTTGCCTTGGCGGGCAAGCTGATGTTGTCGCGCTATCTCCACTCGAGCCTGGATAGCTGCACTGGTTTCACCCGCTGCCTGCTTAAGCAAGTCTTCGTGTGGCACTGCAGGGACCTCGATCTGAATGTCTATACGATCCAGCAGCGGGCCGGAAATCTTGCTGCGGTAGCGTGAAACCTGGTCCGGTGTGCAGCGGCACTTGCCGTTGTAGTGGCCGAGATAGCCGCACGGGCAGGGGTTCATCGCGGCTATGAGCTGGAACTGCGCGGGAAAATCGGCGCGCCGCGCGGCGCGCGAGATGGTGATGCGCCCGGACTCCAGCGGTTCGCGCAACACCTCCAGCACGCTGCGCTCGAATTCCGGCAACTCATCGAGAAACAGCACGCCGTGGAGGGCCATGGAGATTTCACCGGGACGCGGATTGCTGCCGCCTCCGACCAATGCCACACCGGAAGCGGTATGGTGAGGCGCGCGGTACGGGCGCGTCTTCCACTTCGCCACATCGAAGCCGCCATCCAGTGATTGCACTGCTGCGCTCTGCAAGGCTTCGGCCTCGGTCATCTGCGGCAGGATGCCGGGGAAGCGGGCTGCCAGCATGGATTTGCCGGTTCCCGGCGGGCCGACCATCAGCACGCTGTGTCCGCCAGCGGCGGCGATTTCCAGCGCGCGCTTGGCTTGCGCCTGCCCTTTCACCTCGCGCATGTCCGGGTAATGCGGCGCGATGGTTTGCGGCTGGCTGATATACGGCATGAGCGCTTCGCGTCCGGCAAGGTGCGCCGCAACTTGCAACAGCGTTTGCGCCGGATACACTGTTGCATCTTCCACCAGCGCGGCCTCGGCGGCATTGGCTTGCGGCAGGATGAAAGCCCGCCCGTTGTTGGCGGCGCGATAAGTCATCGCCAGTGCACCGCGTATCGGGCGCAGCTCGCCGGTCAGTGCGAGTTCTCCGGCGAATTCATATTCGACGAGCTTGTCGGAGGGAATCTGCCCGGTGGCGGCGAGAATGCCCAGCGCGATGGGCAGATCAAACCGCCCGCTTTCCTTGGGCAAATCGGCGGGGGCGAGATTGACGGTAATGCGCCGCGCCGGAAAATCAAACTGGCAATTCTGCAAGGCGGCGCGTACGCGATCCTTGCTCTCCTTGACTTCGGTTTCCGGCAAGCCGACGATGGTAAAGTTGGGCAAGCCGTTGGCGAGATGCACCTCAACCGTCACCAGCGCGGCTTCCATGCCGGAGAGGGCGCGGCTATAGAGAACCGCAAGACTCATTTTTAGTTGCCGCGTTGTGTTTCAAGGGTTGCGACGCGCGCTTCCAGTGCAGTGAGTTTTTCGCGCGTGCGATCCAGCATTGCTGCCTGTATATCAAACTCTTCACGCGTCACCAGATCGAGCTTGGCAAAACCCTGCGCCAGCAGCGCACGGGCATTCTTCTCGAAATCCTTGGCCGGGCTGCTCGCCATGACATCTTTCAACTTGGCAGAAAGCTCATCTAAAAACTTTGGATTAAACATGGCACGTCTCCATTTATGAGTTATGCAGTGTAGCAAAAATTCCCTGCTTAATCGCCGCACCTGATAAGTGCAAATGCCCACAATGTCTGCATGAAATTGGTGCAAGGTAATTACACGAGGTTTGATATTTTTGCGCAACAAATTGTTTTGTATGAACAAAATGTGATGGCATATAACCTGCTGAGAGCATGGTGTGGATAGTTATCCCGTTTTCAATTAAACAAAAAGGAAACCTCATGCTGAAAAGCAAATTGTTGAACCTTCTAATCCTGGCTGCCTTGGCTGTGCCTGGCATAGCAATGGCAGCGGACGCAGAAACCATGACTATGTCCGAGAAGCCCGGTGCGCCAGCGGGCGGGTTGCCCTTCGACCATGCCGGCCACATTGACGTAGGTTACACCAACCTCTCGGAGTCCGGGCGATTCGCCACCAACCCCAACAACTTCAACAACCGGGTCTTCGACTTCGACAGTAATGCCGTCAATCTTCACGCGATTGATTTGACTCTGTCCAAGCTCCCCGAAGCCGGCTTCGGCGGCCTGGTAAACTTTACCGTGGGTAGGGATGCAGACACTATCGCCGCCTATGGCACCATAGACAAGAACCGGGGGCCCGCCAACGGCGTCAACCAGAAATTCGATGTAACCCAGGCGTATCTTCACTATGCCACCGGCCCGTTGATGCTGATTGCCGGAAAATATGTAACCCTGGCCGGTGCGGAGGTAATCAAAAGCCCGAGCGACGTCAACTACTCGCGCTCGATCCTGTTCGGCTATGCGATTCCCTTCACCCACACCGGCGTTCGCGGCACGTATAAGCTCAGCGATACGTTTAGTCTGACCGCAGGTGTCAATAACGGTTGGGACGATTTCCAGGATACCAACGGCGACAAGACTATCGAACTGGGACTGTCCTGGGCACCCATCAAATCATTCGCGCTCGCGGCACAGGGATACACCGGCAAGGAGCAACTCAGTAATTACTTCTGTGCCCCAACTGCTGCCTGCGTGAATCCCCAGAAAGGCACGCGCAACCTGATTGACCTGGTCGCCACCTACAACGCCACCGAGCAGCTCACCTTGGTGCTGAATTACGACTATGGCTCACAGGGTAACGCCACGCTGGTAAACGGCACCACCGGCACCGCGAAATGGGAAGGTTGGGCGGGTTACGCGAATTATCAGATCAACGAGCAGTGGCGTGGCTCGCTGCGCGGCGAATGGTTCAATGACAAGGACGGCTACCGCACCGTAGTGGGGCCGCTGGCGACGACTGGGCAAAAATGGAAAGAAGCTACCCTGACGCTCGCCTACCTGCCCACCAAGGCAATTGAAATCCGGGCGGAAGTGCGCAATGACTGGTCCGACCAGAAAGTGTTCTTCGCTACCGACGGAATTACCCAAAAGGATAGCCAAAGTTCATTTGGTCTCGAAGCGATTTATAAATTTTAAGGAGAGTGAAATGAAAATGGTCACTGCAATCATCAAGCCGTTCAAGCTCGACGAGGTGCGTGAAGCTTTGTCCGCCATTGGCGTGCAAGGCATCACCGTCACCGAGGTCAAGGGTTTCGGCCGGCAAAAGGGACACACCGAGTTGTATCGCGGTGCGGACTATGTGGTGGACTTTCTGCCCAAGATCAAGCTGGAAGCTGCTATCAAAAGCGACTTGCTGGATCAGGTGCTGGAAGCCATTGAGAAATCCGCCGGCACCGGCAAGATCGGCGATGGAAAAATATTTGTCCACGACCTCGAACAAGTCATCCGCATCCGCACCGGCGAAACCGGCGTGGAAGCCCTGTAAGGAGCCATGTTATGAAAAAACTTTTAGCACTTTTCACGCTGTTGAGTGTGCTGTGCGGCTTGGCAGCCCCGGCATTCGCAGAGGCGACGGCCACTCCCGCAGCAGCGGTAGTAACAGCCGCAGCCCCCGCACCCGCTGCGGCTGACGCAGCCAAGCCCGCCGAAGCAGCCGCCACTCCCGCACCGACGCCCAACAAGGGCGATACGGCGTGGATTCTGACGTCCACCCTGCTGATCATCATGATGTCCATTCCCGGTCTCGCGCTGTTCTACGGCGGCCTGGTGCGCAGCAAGAACATGCTGTCCATCCTGATGCAAGTATTTTCGATCTTCGCGCTGATCATCGTGCTATGGGCCATTTACGGCTACTCGCTGGTCTTCACCGAAGGTAACGCGTTTATCGGCGGATTTGACCGGCTGTTCCTGAAGGGCATTTTTGACCCAGCCACCGGCAGTGTCGCCAATGCCGCAACCTTCAGCAAAGGTGTGGTGATTCCCGAGTTTGCCTTTGTCGTCTTCCAGGCTACTTTTGCTGCCATCACCGTGGCACTGGTCGTGGGTGCTTTCGCTGAGCGCATGAAGTTTTCCGCTGTGCTGTTGTTCTCCGCTCTGTGGTTTACCTTCTCCTATCTGCCGATTGCACACATGGTGTGGTTCTGGACCGGCCCGGACGCCATCAAGGACGCCGCCACCCTGGCAACGGAAACCGCCAAGGGCGGCTGGCTGTTCCAGAAAGGCGCGCTGGACTTTGCGGGCGGCACCGTGGTGCACATCAACGCAGCCATCGCTGGTTTGATTGGAGCGTATCTGGTGGGCAAGCGTGTCGGCTATGGCAAGGAAGCAATGGCTCCGCATAGCCTGACCATGACCATGATCGGCGGTTCCCTGCTATGGGTAGGTTGGTTCGGCTTCAATGCGGGTTCCGCTCTGGAAGCCGCCGGCACTGCCACACTGGCTTTCGTCAACACGCTGAATGCCACTGCCGCCGCCGCATTGACCTGGACGCTGGCCGAGTGGCTGTTGAAGGGCAAACCTTCCGTGCTGGGTGCGGTTTCCGGTGCCGTCGCCGGATTGGTTGCCATTACCCCTGGCTGCGGTTGGGTAGGCGTAGGCGGTGGCCTGGTGATTGGTGCGCTGGCAGGTGTGGCTTGTTTCTGGGGTGTAACCGGCCTGAAGAAACTGCTGGGTGCGGATGACGCGCTGGATGTGTTCGGCGTACACGGCGTCGGCGGTATCCTGGGCGCAATGCTCACTGGTGTGTTCAACACTTGGGACCTGGGTGGTACCGGTATCGCTGACTACGTCAACAACAAGATAGTTGATACCGAGATCGGTGCGCAAGTATGGATTCAGGCGCAGGCCGTCCTGACCACGCTGATCTGGTCCGGTGTGGTCGCTTTCATCTGCTACAAGATCGTTGACCTGACCATCGGTCTGCGTGTATCGGAAGAAGCGGAACGCGAAGGTCTGGATACCACCTCTCACGGCGAACGCGCTTACAGCCTGTAACCCGGGCATTCGAAAAACAGAAGGGCACCTCGCGGTGCCCTTTTTTTTGAGTTTTCCCAACGAGCATGGCATGCATGGCATGGATACCGCACTTGATAATGAAATGCGACATGCCCGTTTCCCTGATGGAACAACTAGCCATTCGACTAGGCTGCAAACAACCGCAGCCAAGTCGCTGGTTATCTCCCCAACCCTCTCCCGAGAATACCCTCTCCTCAATCCTCTCCCGCAAGCGGGAGAGGAGGCGAGCGAGAAAGGCAACCTTCAATCCCTGCGGGCGAGGGGGCAAACGAATCGCTGTGCGAGTTTTACGTTAAGCGCATTAACGCCTGTTGCACCAACTGCATGCACAACGCACCGCAGGTGCGCCAAATTGTGACAATGCTGTATTGCTATAGTCACTGTCAATCGCTTGCAGCACAGGATATATGGCTACCGAGATGTTTGGCATGACTATTGCGGTGCAATAAGCAGCGATTGGTCAATGAAGGTCAGGTTAGACAAGGCACCGCTACAGCTTAATGAGAGAGCGGCGTTTCTTACCGAAAGGATGGCATGACAGTTACGAAAAAAACAAGGTTGGTAGTCATCTGCAATGGCATGGCCGGGATACGCACGCTGGAAGAATTGCTCAAGCTCGCCCCGGATTTATACGACATTACCGTGTTCGGCGCCGAACCGTACGGCAACTACAACCGTATCCTGCTGTCACCGGTGCTCGCCGGAGAAATGACGATCAGGGACATCATGTTGAACGATGTCGATTGGTATGCGCAAAACGGCATCACCTTGCACCTGAACAAGACGGTGACGCAGATCGACCGCGTGCGGCGCAAAGTGATCGCCGATGACGGCACCGAAGCCGGCTACGACCGCCTGCTGATGGCTACCGGTTCCAACCCGGTCATGCTGCCGGTGCCGGGCAAGGATTTGCCCGGTGTGATTGCCTATCGCGACATCAAGGACACCGATGAGATGATAGAGGCCGCATCGCGTTACCGCCATGCGGTGGTGATCGTCGGCGGGCTGCTCGGACTCGAAGCGGCG
>JACREC010000056.1 GCA_016218445.1 Nitrosomonadales bacterium | reverse complement strand
CGTGAATCTGTTCAACGATAAATTGCTCGATTACCTAGTCTGGTTCAACACCGAGCGCCCTCACTATGGCCTTGGGTTAAAATCTCCTTGTGAGTTCTTGCAAGAACATCATCAGTGCAATATGTATTGGCGGAAGACATGCCATTGTCCGCAGTTGAAACAGCCTCTATAATTTGATCACTTTGCTTCCATGCGGCCATGACATTGAGTAAGGATGAATTTAGGGCACCTCTAACGCCTTCAACTGTCGGGGCGCTACCTATTCAACCGATCAGATTTTTTTAATCACGCAACATAAATTCATCCGGCTTGATGCACATTCTACTCAGTAACGACGATGGTTATTTTGCACCCGGCCTGGCCTGTCTCGCGGAAGCCCTTTCCGCCATTGCGGATGTCGTGGTAGTGGCGCCGGAGCGTGACCGCAGCGGCGCGAGCAATTCCCTGACACTGGATCGCCCGCTCAACCTGCATCGTGCCGCCAACGGTTTTTACTATGTGAATGGCACGCCGACAGATTGTGTGCATCTGGCGGTCACCGGCATGCTGGATACCCAGCCCGACATGGTGATCTCCGGCATCAATTCCGGCGCCAACATGGGAGACGACACGATTTATTCCGGCACGGTGGCGGCTGCCACGGAAGGATTTCTGCTGGGCATTCCGTCCATTGCCGTATCGCTGGCGGGCAGGAAACTGGCGCATTACGCCACTGCGGCGCGGGTAGTGGCTGACCTGGTGCGGCGCTTTGAAAAGAACATCCACACTCATCCCTGGCTGTTGAATGTCAACGTGCCGGACCTCCCGCATGACCAACTGCAAGGCATGGAAGTGACCCGCCTGGGCAAGCGCCACAAGGCCGAACCGGTGGTGAAGACCGCCAGTCCGCATGGCGAAACCGTGTACTGGGTCGGGGCGGCGGGCAAGGCGCAGGATGCGGGCGAGGGCACGGACTTTCACGCGCTTGCCAAGCAGCGTGTTTCGGTCACGCCGTTGCAGATAGATCTGACGCAATACAGCCAGCTCGATGCGGTGCGCGGCTGGCTGACGGGCGACGCCGCATGAACATGCGCCACAGCGGCATCGGCATGACCTCGCAGCGCACGCGCAACCGCCTGATCGAGCGGCTGCGCGCGCAAGGCATTCAGGATGAAGTGGTGCTGGCCGCAATGAATGCGGTGCCGCGCCACATCTTCGTGGACGAGGCGCTGGCCAGCCGTGCCTATGACGATGTGTCGCTGCCGCTGGGTTTTGGCCAGACCATTTCGCAACCCTACATCGTGGCGCGCATGGTCGAGATCCTGCGCGCTGGCAGGCCGCTCAACCGCGTGCTGGAAATCGGCACCGGCTGCGGCTATCAGGCGGCGGTGCTGGCGCAGGTGGCAAAAGAAATATATTCGGTGGAGCGCGTGCAGCCGCTCTATGAGCGCGCGGCAGCTTGCCTGGATGAATTGCAGGTGCGCAATGTGACGCTGCGCTACGCGGATGGCAATATGGGATTGCCGGAAGCCGCGCCGTTCGATGGCATCATCATGGCTGCCGCCGCAACCCATGTGCCGCCGACGCTGCTGGAGCAGCTTGCTGTGGGTGGTAGAATGGTGCTGCCTCTGGGGGCGCAAGAGCAACATCTTTGCCTGATTGAGCGCGATGCGAACGGCTACCGCGAAACCCGCCTTGAGGCGGCCAAATTCGTGCCACTGTTGATAGGAAAAGCATGACACTGAAAACACACTCTTTGCGTTTGCTGTATGCAGCGCTGGCCGCTGCGGTGCTGGCAGGATGCTCGTCGAGCGGGGGCCACGCACCGGTGCTGGAACGCGGCGCCGCAGAAAAAAAATCGGTTGAGCCGCCGGTTGCTGCCGCAACCAAAAAAACTGCACCGCGCGAAAAAGACTGGCGTCCGCAGGTTTATGTCGTGCAGAAAGGCGATACGCTGTACAGCATTGCCTTCAATCATGGCCTGGATTACCACGAAATTGCCGACCTCAATGGCATCCAGAATCCCGGCATGATCAAGGTGGGGCAGGAAATCCGCCTGTTCCCGGACAACACCGCGGCAGCGGTTAAACCTGTGCCGGAAACCGGGCCCGTGGTGCTGGAAGCGCCCATCAAGAGCCTGCCCAAAGCGGCCAAGCTGCCTTACTCAGAACAGGCCGTGGCCGAGCTTGAGAAAATGCAGGCAGTACCGCATAAACCTGAGCCGGTTGCGGTAGCCAAGGTGGAACCCAAGCCTGAACCCAAACCGGATTCCGCAACAAATAGCGCCGGCGAAGCTGAGGAAGACATGCTGGAATGGGGTATGCCAGCCACCGGCAAGGTGATGGGTGAATTTTCCGAAAGCGCCAACAAGGGCATCAACATTGCGGGCAAACTCGGCCAGGCCGTGGTGGCCAGCGCCGCGGGCAAGGTGGTGTATAGCGGCAGCGGCCTGCGCGGCTATGGCAAGCTGGTCATCATCAAGCACAACAAGACCTACCTCAGCGCCTATGCGCACAACGACCAGATACTGGTGAAGGAAGGACAGAGCGTGACCAAGGGCCAGAAGATCGCGGAGATGGGCAACACCGATGCCGATCAGGTCAAGCTGCACTTCGAGATTCGCAAATTCGGCAAGCCGGTTGACCCAGGCAAGTATTTGCCGCTCGTGAAATCTTGAGAACACCATCAGGCATTTCGAAGACGTAAGACCTGAGACGTAAGACGCAAGCTTAAAACCGCGAAGCGACAACACCAACTAACAACTTACGTCTTGCGACTAACAATGATTCCCCCAGCTTGAACAATCTCAACGCAACCAACCACAACCGCAACAGCGCCGGACTGCGCTATGTCTATCCGGTGGTATCGCGCCGTGCGGGCGGCGTGTCCGTCGGCATCAATCTCAACCCCAACAACGCCTGCAACTGGTGCTGCATTTATTGCCAGGTGCCGGACCTCAAGCCCGGCACGGCACCGCCGGTTGACCTCGCGTTGCTGGAACACGAACTGCGCGGCTTCCTGCATGAACTGCTGCATGGCGACTTCATGCAGCGCCGCGTGCCGGAAGGAATGCGCCGCATCAGTGACATTGCCATCTCCGGCAATGGCGAACCGACCAGCGCCGGGGAATTCGCGCAGGTCATCGAGCTCATCGGCAAGCTAAAACATGACCTGGCGCTGCCCGCCGGCATCAAGCTGGTTCTGATCACGAACGGCAGCCTGATCTACCGTGAAAACGTGCAGCACGGACTGCGACGCATGGCGCAACTCAACGGCGAAGTGTGGTTCAAGCTGGACCGCGCCAGCGAAGCGGGCATGCAGCGCATCAACAACACGGGCATCAGCATGGCCAAGGTGCGCGAGAACCTCGCCACAGCCATCGCGCTGTGCCCCACCTGGCTGCAAACCTGCTGGTTCGCGCTGGATGGTGAGCCCCCGGGCTGGGCCGAGGAAGACGCCTATCTGGATTTTCTCGCAGGGCTGTTGCGCGACGGCATCAAGCCGCAGGGCGTGCTGCTTTACGGCCTGGCGCGTCCCTCGCTTCAGCCGGAAGCGCCGCGCCTGGCTGCACTCCCGGCACAGCAGATGGAGGCATTCGCCGCGCGTATTCGCGCGCTGGGCGTGGAAACGAAGGTGACGCTTTAGGAATCTCTGACTAACGGAGTCCCCGGCAGAGCCGGGGGCTTATCTAAGGAAGCGTTGAACAAGTCCAAGACCGTCATTGCGAGCGCAGCGAAGCAATCCAGAGAGCCTCAAGGATCACATAGTTATGGATCGCCACGTCGCTTCCCGCCACGCTGTGCTCGCGGCTAAAGGCTTATTCTCGCGATGACATACTTATTCGGCGTTTCCCTAACCGAATTACAAAATCGTCCAGATTACCACCAGACAAAAAACGGAAAGCTCAAAAAACCACAATACCTTGTCGCTTACGGTACCACTAGCCACAAGAGCAATGAGCAGGCTGCCGAAACACGCTGCGGCACTGGCCATAATCTTTTTTTCCCTGCTCATTCTGTCGTCATTGCTCATCTTTATCCCACCGGAATTTTAGCCATTTTTTTACGCACGGATCATGCATTGCCACGGGCGAGCGCCCGGCAAAGTGCCCCGCGAAAGAATAGCGAACCAGGCGTCACTCACTGATTCATTGTCATTATTGGAGGCGGGGGTCGGAATCGAACCGGCGTCTACGGATTTGCAATCCGCTGCATAACCATTTTGCTACCCCGCCGTGCTGAAAATTACCGGGAGCGAAAAATTAAGGGAAAGCAAAGGCGCTTTCCCTTAAAATTTGGAGCGGGAAACGAGACTCGAACTCGCGACCTATACCTTGGCAAGGTATCGCTCTACCAACTGAGCTATTCCCGCAAAAAAACGAAGTCCGCATTATAGGGATATTGAAAGCAGTGTCAAGAAAAACACTGTAGAGTCGCCTGATGCAAACCCCCATGTTTCCGCCAATGCGACGGGCATCCCTGTATAATGCGCCGCTGCGCGACAAGCCCCTCGGCCCGCGCATTTCGACATTACCCCATCTTGCCCGGGTGGTGAAATTGGTAGACACAACGGACTTAAAATCCGTCGCTTGGGTTAAACCAGCGTACCGGTTCGATTCCGGTTCCGGGCACCAATCCTGCTGACTGATGCTGAGCAAACTCAACCCCACACAACGCAAAGCGGTGAAGTATCTTGACGGTCCCTTGCTGGTGCTCGCCGGGGCGGGCAGCGGCAAGACACGCGTCATCACCCACAAGCTGGCTTATCTGATCGAGCAATGCGGCTATGCGCCGCGCAACATCGCCGCCATCACCTTCACCAACAAGGCCGCGAACGAGATGCGCGAACGCGTGGGCAAGCTGCTGACCGGGTGCGATGCCAAAGAGCTGACCGTCTGCACCTTCCACGCGCTGGGCATGCAAATCCTGCGCATGGAAGCCGATCTGCTCGGCTACAAAAAACAGTTCTCCATTTTTGACAGCGCGGATACGGCGAAGATCATCGGCGAGTTGTCAGGCACGCCGGACAAGCAGGAAATCCGCATCGCGCAAAGCGTCATCTCCAACTGGAAAGCGTCGTTCACCTCTCCCGGGCAGGCGTTAAGCCAGGCAGAAAACGAAATGCAGCAACACACGGCGCGGCTCTATGCGCGCTATCAGGAAACGTTGCGCGCCTATCAGGCAATGGATTTCGACGACCTGATCCGCATGCCGGTGGAATTATTCAAGAATTTTCCCGAAGCCCTGCTGCGCTGGCAGCAACGCTTCCGTTACCTGCTGATAGACGAATACCAGGACACCAACGATTGCCAGTACCAGATGACCCGCCTGCTGGCAGGCAGCCGCGCCGCACTCACTGCGGTGGGCGACGACGACCAGGCGATCTACGCCTGGCGCGGGGCAAGCAGCGAGAATTTGCAGAACCTGCAAAACGATTACCCGGACTTGAGCGTTATCAAGCTGGAGCAGAACTACCGCTCTTCGCAGCGCATACTGGCCTGCGCCAACCACCTGATATGCAACAACACCAAACTGTACGAGAAAAAACTGTGGAGCGAACACGGACCGGGCGACCCCATCCGCGTGTGCGCCACCAAGGACGGGGAGAACGAAGCCGAGTCCGTGGTGATGCGCCTGCTGGGGCACAAGTTCGAGCACGGCACGCGCTTCGCCGATTACGCCATCCTGTACCGCAGCAACCACCTGTCGCGCGCCTTCGAAGAGCAGTTGCGTGCGCAGAAAATACCCTACACCGTCAGTGGCGGCACCTCATTTTTCGACCATGCGGAAATCAAGGACATCACCGCCTACCTGAGGCTGATCGCCAACACCGACGACGACCCGGCCTTTATCCGCGCCATCACCACGCCCAAACGCGGCATCGGCAACACCACGCTGGAAAAACTTGCCGCCCACGCCGCCACGCGCAACATCAGCCTGTTCGAGGCCGCATTCGAAAGCGCCATGGCACACCAGTTGCAGCCGCGCCAGCATGAAGACCTGATCACCTTCTGCAACTTCATCAATCGCATGGAAGCGCGCGCCGTGAAGGAAGCCTGTGCGCCGGTGCTGGCGGATTTAATGAGCGCCATTGATTATGAAGCGTGGCTGTTCGACAGCTTTGATCCGCGCCAGGCCGAAACCAAGTGGGCCAACGTGCAGGATTTCATCGGCTGGATCAACCGCAAATCGGAAGCAGACGAAAAGAGCATGGTCGCCATGACGCAGACCATCGCCCTGCTCAACCTGCTCGAAGCGCGCGAACAGGAAACCGATGCGGTCAGCCTGTCCACGCTGCATGCCGCCAAGGGACTGGAATTCGGGCATGTGTTTCTGGTCGGCGCGGAAGAAGGCATCCTGCCGCATGAGCGCAGCGCAGCGCCGGAACAGATCGAGGAAGAACGCCGCCTGATGTACGTCGGCATCACCCGCGCGCAACGCTCGCTGCAAATCAGCTACTGCACCAGACGCAAGCGCGGCAAGGAATGGTCGGCCTGCGAACCCAGCCGTTTCATCGCCGAATTGCCGCAGGGCGAAATGGTTTATTCAGGCGTGGCAGCGGCAGGCAGCGCGCCTGCGGTCAGCAAGGAAGAAGGAATGGATAAACTGGCGCGGCTGAAGGCGATGCTGGGGTAGATTGCCGAGCGTAGCCCGGATGCAGCGTAGCGTAATCCGGGGAAAATATGGAGCGCACCCAAAACCCCCGGATTCCATTGCATTCCATCCGGGCTTGTATGATTCAACTCGCACCCATAGGGTGCCGGGGTGGAGGGACGATCCGGGCTATCTGCCGTTGTTG
>JACREC010000055.1 GCA_016218445.1 Nitrosomonadales bacterium | reverse complement strand
ATGTAGCCGGGGTGGTCGTGGAAGTGTTTGATGGTGCGCAGCGCGGGGGTGTTGCGCACTTGTTGCAGCTCGCTGAATACGATGTCACAGACCGTGGCGGTGGTGCTGGCGGCGTATTGCGGATACATCGGCACGATTAAAATGCGTTGGCAGTTTTGTTCCTTGAGCTTGCGCAGCACATCGGGAATTCCAGGGTTGCCGTAGCGCATTGCGTAGTCAACCACGAACGGAGCCTTGGTGCGCTGGCTGAGATAGCCTTGCAACAGTGCAGTCTGTTTTTCGGTGTAAACGCGCAGCGGTGAACCTTCCTTTAGCCACACGGATGCGTATTTCGCGGCGGATTTTTTCGGGCGGACATTGAGGATGATGCCGTTGAGTATCAGCCACCAGATCGCCCTGGGCATTTCCACCACGCGCGGGTCACCCAGGAATTCTTTCAGGTAGCGGCGCACCGCTTCGGGCGTGGGCGCGTCCGGCGTGCCAAGGTTGATCAGCAGGATGCCGGTCTTTTCCGGCGTGCCGTGGGTGAAATCAGGTTCGGTTTGGTATTGCATTATTGTTATCCTAAGCCGGGCGAGACAGAGCAAAATGTAGGGGCGTAAGGCCTTACGCCCGTACTAAATGTTTTTGTTTTCAGTGTTGCGACAGCGCACTGCTGAGCAACTTGGCGGTTATATCCACAATCGGCACGACTCTTTCGTAATTCATGCGTTTGGGGCCGACTACCGCCAGCGTACCGATGATCTGCCCATCGGCGGCGTAGGGTGCGCTGATCACGCTGCATTCGTCCAGTCCGGCCAGACCTGATTCGTTGCCGACAAAAATATGCACGCCCGGCGCATGACGGCTGACATTCAATAGTTGCAGCAGGTCGGTCTTTTGTTCGAACACATTGAACAGCCCGCGCAACTGGTTCATGTTGGATGAGAGGTCGTGGATGTGCAACAGGTTGCGTTCGCCGCTGATGACGTAATCCTCGCTCTTGCGCGCCATCGCCGCATCACCCGCCGCCATCGCTGCGGTCATCAGCGCGGTCATGTCGTGGTGCAGCTGGCGCAACTCGGCCTGCACGCGCTGGTGGATGTCCTGAAACGCGCAATCGGCATAATGTTGATTGAGAAAATTGCCCGCCTCGGTGAGCTGCGACTGGCTGTAATCCTTATCGGTGAACAACACGCGGTTTTCCACCTCGCCGTCCGGCATGACGATAATGAGCAATACCTTCTTTTCCGCCAGCCGCAAAAATTCTATCTGGCGCACCGTAATGGCAGTGCGCTGCGGTGTGGCCACTACGCCCGCAAAATGGGTGAGCTCCGACAGCAGGTTGGATGCCTGCACCAGCAGGCGCGAAGGGTTGTCCGGTTGAAAGTGGGATTTAAGCTGTTGTACGTGCGCCTCATCCAGCGGCTGCGTTACCAGCAATGTGTCGATGAACAGGCGATAGCCCAGCGCCGTGGGCACACGCCCGGCTGAGGTGTGCGGGCTGCTTACCAGCCCCATCTCCTCGAGGTCGGCCATCACGTTGCGGATGGTGGCAGGGCTGACTTCCAGCCCGGAGAACTGTTGCAATGAGCGCGAGCCGACCGGCTGTCCGTCGCTGATATAGCGTTCCACCAGGGTTTTGAGCAGGATTTGTGCGCGGTCGTTGAGCATGGGCATCATTCTACCATCGGGCTTCAGTTACTTTGTCAATCAATGGGCAATATGGTTTAATCGCACCCATGAAATTTCCATTTAAAACCGTTGCCCTGATCGGCAAATACAAGACGCCGGAGATCACCGGGCCGCTGTTGCGGCTGGCGGCATTCCTATCCGGGAAAGGTGTTGCCGTGGTGGTGGACAGCCTTACTGCCGGGCATATCGAGCAGCATGATTACCGCGAGATGCCACTGAACGAGATGGATGGGACGGTTGACCTGGCCATCGTGCTGGGCGGCGACGGCACCATGCTGAACATTGCGTGTACCCTGGCGCCCTTCGATATTCCGCTGGTGGGTGTGAATCAGGGGAGGCTGGGATTTCTTACCGACATTTCGCTCGACACCATGCAACAGACCATTGCCGCCATGCTGGAGGGCAAATTCGTCACCGAGCAGCGCCTGTTGCTTTCCACGCGCATTCTGCGCGATGGGGCGGAGGTGTTCAATGCGTTGGCGCTCAACGAAGTGGTGGTGCACCGCGGCAATGCCAGCAGCATGATCGAGTTCGAGGTGCGCATTGACGGTGAATATCTCTACAACCAGCGTGCAGACGGGCTGATCGTGGCGACCCCGACCGGTTCTACGGCCTATGCGCTTTCCGCCGGGGGGCCGATTTTGCACCCCAGCCTGGATATCATCGAACTGGTGCCGGTGTGCCCGCACACCTTGAGCAACCGTCCCATCATGGTGAAGAGCGAATCGCTGATAGAGATATTGATGCACCGCACCAGCACTGTGCGCGTGCGTTTCGATAGCCACACCTATTTCGACTTGCAGGGCAATGACAAGCTGGAAGTCACGCGCTACCCGGCACCGGCCTGTCTGCTGCATCCGGTGGGGCATAGCTATTACCATACGTTGCGCGAGAAGCTGCTCTGGAATAAAACCCTGTAATGGGCACCTCTAAAAATCCACATTTCATCCCAACTGATGGAACTACTAGCCATTCGACTAAGCTGTCAAAAGGCGACAGCCAAGTCGCTGGTTATGCTGCGTTGCGGAAAAAATTTAGTTTCGGCCAACCTAAAGGTTACCCTACACTGAAACTTCGTTTTCTTGCTAGCATATACCTCATATGCGGCGCGGCGAAGTGGGGCAAGCAGGCAATCCGCGCAGCGGATGCTCGCAAATTTTTTCCGCGCCTTGCATTTGGGCGAAATCTGAATTCTTAGAGGTGCCCAGTTGTTGAAATTTCTCAGCATCCGCGACTTCGTCATTGTCGATTCCCTCGAGCTTGATTTTGCCGCCGGTTTCACCGCGCTGACCGGCGAGACCGGCGCGGGCAAGTCCATACTTATAGATGCTTTGTCCTTAGCGCTTGGAGAGCGCGGCGATGCGGGCATGGTGCGCGCGGGCTGCGAGCGTGCCGAGATCAGCGCGGGATTCGATACGGCAGCCTTGCCTCATTTGCAGGACTGGTTGCGCGAGCAGGAACTGGAAGGCGACGAGGATATGTGCCAGCTGCGCCGGATACTGGACGCCAACGGACGTTCGCGCGGCTTCATCAATGGGCGTAGCGCCACGCTGCAACAGATGCGCGAGGCAGGAGAATTTCTGTTCGACATCTACGGCCAGCATGCGCACCAATCCCTGCTGCGTCCCGATGCGCAACGCGACTTGCTGGACGGTTATGCCGGGCTGGAGCGCGAAGCGGAAGCGCTGGCGCTGTTGTTCCGCGAGTGGCAAACCTTGCATCGCCGCCGCGCGCAACTGGAACAGAACGCCGGAGTGGTGGCGGCAGAGCGCGAACTGCTGTTGTTTCAGCGGCGCGAACTGGAGACGCTGAATTTCAGCGGGCAGGAATGGAGCGAGTTGCAGGCCGATTATGCGCGCCTGTCGCATGCCGCCAGCCTGCTGGAAACGGCGCAGTTCGGCGTGGAAATATTGAGCGATGCCGATACTGCCTGCCTCGCGCAATTGAATATGCTGGCGGCGCGCGTGCGCGCGGGCATGGAGTTTGATGTGGCATTGCAGGACACGCTCACCATGCTGGAAAGCGCGCAGAACGAATTGCAGGAGGCGGTGTACGCACTGCGCCATTACCAGCAAAAACTGGACGCCGACCCCGACCGCCTGCGCGAGCAGGAGCAGCGCATGGCGGCCATCGTGGATGCGGCGCGCAAATACCGCGTGGCGCCGGAACAGTTGCCCGAAGCCTTGCAGCGCATCATGGCGCGGCTGGACGAATTGGGCGGCGACGCCGACCTTGCTGTGCTGGCGCAGCAGGAAGCCGCCGCGCGTGAAAAATATCTGGCCGCCGCAAAGAAATTGGGCGCGGCACGCAAGAAAACGGCGGAGAAGCTGTCACGCGAAATCACTGATGCAATGCAGACGCTGGCCATGCAAGGCGGCAGCTTTGCCGTGGCGCTGACGCCGCTGGCCGAGGGTAATATGCACGGTCTGGAGGCGGTCGAGTTTCAGGTCGCAACCAATCCGGACACACCGCTGCGCAGTTTGGTAAAGGTTGTCTCCGGCGGAGAATTGTCACGCATCAGCCTTGCGATTCAGGTTGCCGCCAGCCAGGTGGCAGCCGTGCCAACATTGATTTTTGACGAGGTGGACAGCGGCATCGGCGGGCGCGTGGCGGAAATTGTCGGGCAACTGCTGAAGCGCCTGGGGCGGCGTCATCAGGTTATGTGCGTGACGCATTTGCCGCAGGTGGCGGCGATGGCGGACGCGCAATGGCAGGTGAGCAAATCCGTGCGCAATGGCGCTACCCTGAGCACCATTCGCGTGCTCAAACAGGCAGAGCGTGTCGAAGAAATAGCACGCATGCTGGGCGGCGTGAAGATTACCGGGACAACGCGCAAACATGCGGCGGAAATGCTCGGCCTGCCGTCCTAAAGATGGCTTTGATGTATCATGCCGCTGTTTTCTGATCAGGTTTCTTTACCATGCGTATTAAGTTGATCGTTGTTTCCCTCATGCTCGCTGCGTGCAGCGATATGTCCATGCCCAAACTGGCGTTGTTCACCCCGCACAAGATCGAAATTCGCCAGGGCAACATGGTTACGCCGGAGATGCGCGAGAAGCTCAAAACGGGTATGTCGCGCCTGCAAGTACGCTCTGTTTTGGGTACGCCACTGGTTAATGATCCCTTCCACGCCAGCCGCTGGGACTATGTGTATCGCCTCGAGCAAAGCGGCAAAGTAGTCGAACAGCAGCGCCTGACGCTGTATTTCGATGATGACCGCCTGGCGCGTATAGACGAAAGCAACATGCCTTTGCTAAGTGCGCCACCGCCACAGGAAGCACCGGCGGCGCAACCCAAAGTACCCGTGCCGGTTGAACCGGATGCCAGGAAATAGTTTAAGGAGCTGCGGTGAACAAAATCAAAGTCGCAATTGCCGGTTGCACCGGACGCATGGGGCGGGCACTGCTGGAGGGCGTGTTGCAGTCGGATGATCTGGCCTTGCACGCGGCGCTGGAACAACCTGCCAGCGCGCAGCTTGGCAAGGATGCCGGTGAGTTGGCCGGCGGCGCTTGTGGCGTAAAGATCACGGCGGATGTGGCTGCCGCACTGCAAGGCGCGGATGTGCTGATTGATTTCACCCGCCCGGAAGGTACGCTGCATCATCTCGAAGTGTGCCAAAGGCTGGGCGTGAAAATGGTCATCGGCACTACCGGTTTTACCGCGCAGCAAAAGGCGCAGCTGGGTGCTGCGGCGCAGCGCATCGGTATCGTGTTCGCCCCCAACATGAGCGTGGGCGTAAATCTCACCTTCAAGCTGCTGGAAATGGCATCCAGGGTGTTGAGCCACGGCTATGACATTGAGATCATCGAAGCGCATCACCGCCACAAAGTGGATGCGCCTTCCGGCACTGCACTGGGCATGGGCGAAGTGATCGCCAACACATTGGGGCGCGACCTCGCACAATGCGCCGTGTACGGGCGCGAAGGCGTCACCGGTGAGCGCGACCCTTCCACTATCGGCTTTGCCAGCGTGCGCGGCGGCGACATCGTGGGCGACCACACCGTGCTGTTCGCAGGCACTGGCGAGCGCATCGAGATCACCCACAAGGCCAGCAGCCGTGCCACGTTTGCACTCGGTGCGCTGCGCGCGGCCCGTTTCCTGCAAACCAATCCGGCGGGTATGTACGACATGCAGGACGTGCTGGGGCTGAAGTAATTCCAACCACATTTTAAATACCCGTTCCTCAAAATCGGGCATTCTCAACCTGGTAGAAACCGGACATTCCTGCTTTGCGCTATAACTTGTTGCCAAATGCCCTTTGACAAGCTGATCAGGAACACGGATAATCGCGGGTTCTGTTTGGAGGGATTCCCGAGCGGTTAAAGGGATCAGACTGTAAATCTGACGGCTCTGCCTTCGAAGGTTCGAATCCTTCTCCCTCCACCAAATGTTTTGATTTTGCGGTGTTATTTGCTTACGGTTTGTTTGATTGGTTTGACTGGGCTGGGTATGGTGATTGCGTGCTTGGGCGCATGTTGTTGGCGGTAAGGCGTGCGGGTGTAGCTCAATGGTAGAGCAGAAGTTTTCCAAACTTACGACGAGGGTTCGATCCCCTTCACCCGCTCCAGCTT
>JACREC010000054.1 GCA_016218445.1 Nitrosomonadales bacterium | reverse complement strand
CGGACCCGGATGGCGCAGGATCGCGTCCAGGTCGAGGCTTTCGAAATCCTCGGCAGTGTGGATCACATGGCCCGGGATGCCCATGGACTTGGCCAGCATCCGGAAATCCACCGCCGGCAGCTCAACCCCGACCTGTTCCGCACCGGCCAGGCGCTGGCCGTGCTTCACCATGCCCAGCGCCGAGTCGTTGAGGATCACGAATACCACGCTGAGCTTCTCGGTCAGCGCCACGGTCATTTCCTGGCCGTTCATCAGCAGGCTGCCGTCGCCGGTGATGCACACCACCGGCACTGCGCGGTTGGCGAGCGCGGTGCCGACCGCCCCGCCGATGGCCCAGCCCATCGGGGCGAAATTCATCGTGACGCGCATCCAGCCCCCTGCACTGGCTTGGTGGTCGTGCATGCCCAGATGATGGATTGCCCAGGGGGTGCTATTGCCGGTATCAACCAGGAAACGCGTATCGGGCGGGCTGCACCAGCCGAGTTCGCGCATCAAATACTGCGGTTTGATGGGTGCGCCTGCGGATGCAGATTTGAACGGATCGTCAACCGAGATCTTTTTGAATCTTCGCTTCTCGCCAACGGAAATCTCTGCCGGGCCATCCCTGCGCAGCGTTCGCAGCACCCGCTCGAACACCGGGCGGATACGGCCGCGCACATGCAGTCGCGCCATCGGCGAGCGCGTTAAATGCGCCTCGCAGGAATCAATGTGCACCAGCCGGTTGTTCAGCAGTGACTCGCTCCAGCCGTTGCTGGTCCATTCACTCAGATTGGAGCCGACCACCAGAATCAGGTCAACACCGTTATCTTCCATCGCCTCAACGGCAGACCTGTGGCCGGCGAAGCCGAACACGCCACGGTACAAAGGGTGGCGCGGGCTGATAAATCCCTTGGCGTCGGGTGTGACGACAAAAACTGCGCCCACCCTCTCAGCCAATTCTATGACGAGGTCAATCGCCTCCCCGCAGCCGCTGCCGATCAGTACCGCTACCCGCTGCGCCTGCGCCAGTTGCGCCTGCAATTCCCGAACCGCCGCGTCGTCAACCGCAGACAGCGGCTGCAGCAGATGCGCGAGATTGAAGGCAGGACCGCTATTCATCAGGGAGCGCTGCACGTCCACCGGGATGCTGAGGTGTACCGGGCCGGGTGTCGGCTGGTACGCGCTCAGCAGCGCAGTGGTCAGTTGTCTTTCCAGTTGGTCAGGATGGGAAATCAGCGCGCTGTAGCGGGTGCAGGTGCGAAACATCGCGACCGTGTCGATGCCGGCGCCGGATGATTCCTGCAACGCCCCCCTGCCCAGCAAATGCAGCGAGGGCTGGGCGGTAATGACCAGCAGCGGGATCTCGTTTTCACATGCGCAAGACACGCCGGTAATGAGGTTGGTGGAGCCCGGGCCGGAAGTGGCACAGCATACACCGATCCTGCCCGTTTCACGTGCGTAGCCATCGGCCATGAATGCGGCCCCCGATTCGTGGCGCGCTACTATTGGGCGCGGCCCGCCGCGACGGGCGCTGCGCGCGAGCGCGTTGTACAGCGGCTCGATGGCGCCACCGGGCACACCGAATACAAACTCGACACCGATTTGTTCCAGATAGGCGACCAGCAGATCGGCTGCTTCCAAGGGTTGTGGTTCTGCTTCGAAGTCTTGTGCTTGTGCTTGCTGAATTTCTTTCATTGACTGATCACTGCTCCAGTTTCAAAACGTATCACCACTACCGTTCCCACCTTGGAGACTTTGCATCTCCGCCGCGAACGAAGCGATCTGCTGTTCCGCGATGCAAACCAAACTGTAGCACAAAGAACACACTACACCGAACAACGCGGCTGATATTTTAGTCAAATAATCCTTGCCCGGTTGCAGCGATTTTCTTATCTCACGTCAGGGAAACGCAGATTTATTCGCTCAAGCTGTCATTGCAAAAAGCCTTTAGCTGCGAGCGAAGCATGGCATGAAGCGTGGCAATCCAGTATTTGATATACAACGAATTTCTGGATTGCCACGTCGATATGCTCCTCGCAATGACGATTTAATCTGCGTTTCCTTAGGTTTGGCAAAAACACCTGCTAACCTGGTTTTCATTTTCATTGCCGCTGGTACAAGCCAATCAGCTCTGATTGGGCAAGCACGTGGCCTCGCATGGCCCTTTCCAGGGCGGCCTTGGCGGGGTGTTTCAGATCCGGCAGCACGGTATCCAGCACATAAAGTTTGAAAAAATAGCGATGTTTGCCAACCGGCGGACAGGGTCCGCCATAGCCGGTGCGGCGCCAGTCGTTAACACCCTGCAGTGTTCCGGCCGGAAGGTCTTTTACTGCAACACCCTCCGTCAAACCGCTGGCATCGGGTGGGATGTTGTATAGCACCCAGTGAACCCAGGTCATTTTGGGTGCAGCCGGATCTGGCGCATCCGGGTCATCGACGATCAAAGCCAGGCTTTTCGCGCCAACCGGCACACCACTCCAGGCAAGCTGAGGGGAGGTATTCACTCCATCGCAGGTATGGTGCGGGGGAATCACGCGATCATGCATGAATGATGGCGACGTGATGATCAGGGGCATAACGATTTTCTCCTTTTCGTCAGTTGGCAAACCGGTTTTGGCTGCACCGACGGAGATACAGATGAGCACGATTCCCAGAATGGCAGCCCATATCCAGTGAATGCGCCGGGATATTGTTTTCATGCTTCAGAAAACTGGAAGCGCGCCGCTTCCCGCCTGCTCCCCATTCTTATTGCGGGAAAAATGAGTAAGCGCCTCACTGCTGTTGCTGAGCAATTCGCGCCAGCCTTCCGACAAGTTTTCCCATGTGCGGCCAAGCTCACGCCCGATATTTTTTCCTGCCTGTTTCAATGAATCCAGCATGATCATGCTTCTTGATTTCATGGTTGAAAATAATGTGCATGGGTGCGCTTCACCTCACCCTCATTGCCCGTCAGCCACATCGTTGCTTTCGTTCGTGCGCTTTGGCTTGTGCGTTTTGATGTCGCCGCGAATTTTGCGCGCGTATTCCTCAAGCCGGCGTTTGGCGGCATCGAAGGCATCGCGCAAGGCCACATAAACATCTTCGGCATGGTCGCGGCTAACCACGATCTCGCTGCCCGGCACACCGATGTCGATGCGCACATTGAACTGCTTGCCCTGATGATGGTGCTTGTGCGGCACCTCGACTACTACCCGGCAAGACATGATGTGATCAAAGAATTCATCGAGTTTTTTCGCCTTGTCGCGAATGTGCGTTTCCAGCGCCTCTGAATGGTCAACATCACGGATGGTAATTTGCAATGGAAGCTGCATGAGTTTCTCCTTAAAATTCGAGCCGGATTAGCGGCGGCTCATGGTTTCTTTTTTCTGTTCGTACTTCACCAGCTTGGCGAGCGCCAGCAATTCTTCCGCCAGAAGTTCCAGCAGGTCATCCAGGGCAAGAATGCCAACCAGCCCGCCGCCGTCATCCACCACCGGCAAGCGCCGCACACCCTTGGCGCGCATATACTGGATTGCCTCGAACACGCCGGTATTATCCTTCACCGTGACAAGCTTGGGCGCCATGATATCACCCACTGTGATGACCATCTGATCGAGTTCCGGAGCCATGATCTCCACCACGAGATCGCGGTCGGTGACGACGCCAACCGGAACCCGCACACCTCTGCGATCCTCGACGACGACCACATCACCGACGTGATGCTGGCGCATAAGCTTTGCCGCTTGCAGAGTGGTGTCATTGCGCTGCACGACTATGACTTCACGGTTGCAAATTTCACTGATAGGCATGATGAACTCCTTTTTGTTGGTTACAAGTTGTAGATTTTAATTGGTCGTACCGGCTAAGTCAGCCATTAATACTAGCGCAAAACCTGATTGAGCTTTTTACCCTGCAAGGAACCTTCCTGGTCAGTGACCGGAAAACCATAATGGACTGTATTCAAATAATGCGTGACATCCGTGATTTCCTCTTCGCTCCAATCCAGCCCGATGCTGGCTTGCCAGCGGCGCACCTGGGCCTTAAGGCTGTCCCAGTCTTTCGCAAGCTTCTGCTCGCGCCAATGAATTTTCGAGGTGTGACACGCGTTACAGTGTGTCGCATACAGCAACTCGCCCCGTGATTCGCCTTGCTTCGGTTGGGCGTGCGCCAGGGTATGCATGCCCCAGAATAAGCACAAGGCAGAAACCAGCTGTTTTGATCCGGTCATGTAATTCTCCTCATTGCATCAAGCGGTTTGGATGGCTGCCTGGTGTGTGTGGAGGAACCAGCGATCCAGCACCACGTGGCGGGTAAACCGTTTGTTGTCCAGTAAAACGAGGTTTCAGTATAGGGTACACCTTTAGGTTAGCCGGAAATAAATTTTGTTAGTAAACCGCCCGCTTGGAAAAATCTTTCGGACGAAAACCCAGCGCGGCGAGCACGGCAAAGTAAACCGCCACCCCTCCGGCAACCAGTGCGGACAAGCGCAGGATGCGCGACCAGCCTGAGCTGGTCAGCCAGCTTTGTTCCGTGCCCATGCCAAACCACAGTGCAATTCCCAAGGCTGATAAGGCAATACCCACCTTGGCAAAAAATTTTGCCCAGCCCGGCTCCGGATGATAGATGCCGTGTTTGCGCAGGTAATGGAACAGGATCGCGGAGTTCAGGCATGCGCCGAGGCCGATGGACAGGGCCAGTCCGGCGTGTTGTATCCAGCCGATGAACAGCGCATTCATCGCTTGCGTGGCCAGCAGCGTGATGATGCCGATCTTCACCGGGGTTCGGATGTTCTGCCGTGCGTAGAAACCCGGCGCGAGGATTTTTACCAGAATCAGCCCGATCAGCCCGACGCTGTAGCCGGCCAGCGCCTGGCGCGTCATCAGCACGTCATGCACCGCGAACGCGCCATGCTGAAAGAAGGTCGCCAGCAGGGGCACGCCGATCATGCCCAGGGCCAGCGCGGCGGGCAATGTCAATATGATGGTCAGGCGCAAGCCCCAATCCAGCAGCCTGGAATATTCCGCCGTGTTGTTATCGGCATGGCACTTGGAAAGCGACGGCAGCAAAATCGTGCCGATGGCCACGCCCAAAATGCCGGTGGGGAATTCCATCAGCCGATCCGCGTAATACAGCCACGACACGCTGCCCGCCACCAGGAACGAGGCGAAGATGGTGTTGATGATGAGGCTGATCTGGCCGATGGACACGCCGAACACCGCCGGCCCCATCTGCTTGATGATGCGCCATACCCCGGCATCTTTCAGGTTGAGGCTCCAGGCCGGCAACATGCCGATCTTTTTCAGGAACGGGATTTGAAACGCGAGCTGCACGATGCCCGCCACGAACACCGCCCATGCCAGCGCCATGATCGGCGGGTCAAAATACGGAGCCAGCCACAGCGCCGCGCCGATGAAACACAGGTTGAGCAGGATGGGCGCAAAGGCAGGCACCCAGAATTTGTTGTAGGTATTGAGTATGCCCGCCGCCACCGCGACCAGCGAGATGAAAAAGATGTAGGGGGATGTGATGCGCAGCAGTTGGACGGTGAGCGCGAACTTGCCCGGGTCTTTCACGAAACCCGGCGCGCTGATGTACACCAGTATCGGCGCGGCGATGATGCCGATCAGCGTAACCACGAACAGGATGATCGCCAGCAGGGTGGTGACATGATCCACCAGCACTTTGGTTTCGTCATGGCTGCGGCGGTTTTTGTATTCGCCGAAAATCGGCACGAAGGCCTGGGAAAATGCGCCCTCCGCGAACAGGCGGCGCAGCAGATTGGGCAGCTTGAAGGCGACAAAGAAAGCGTCGGTCGCCATGCCCGCGCCGAAGATGCGCGCGATCAGCACATCGCGGATAAAGGCGAGGATGCGCGAAGCCAGCGTCAGGCTGCTGATGGTGGCGAGGGCTTTAAGCAGGTTCATGCCTTGCCCGCTCGAAATGCATACACAAATTTACCAGTTGTTGCGGCTCGGATCGCGGCGCTCCTTGCCGATGGCCGGATGCGCCCCGGTAGCTTCGGCGTCCCTGCTGCCGCGCCCGGAGCGCACCATGAGGCGGTTCTCGGCAATGTACCGCTTGATCACGTCGAACTCCCCGGGGTCGGCTTTCTGCAATGCAACACGCACCACCACGGACTTTATGCCCTCAGCCACCACCGGGCGGACATACGAAGAATAGGTCTTGTGCCCGTCCGCTCCCGTCCTGGACAACGAGTCGCACAGGCGCTCCGCCCAATCCGCTGGCTGGAAAATACCCCCATCCACAGTTATCCCTTGAATAACGAATTCGGCGGCTTCGGACAGCATGTTTCACCTCCCTGATATTTTTTGCGGCGCGAGAGCCATCATACCATTACTGCCCGGCACGGCGGGAAAGCACCCCCCGCTGTCCAGGCGCCCGCGACAGGCGAAAAATAAACATTTGCCAAAGCGGGCGAGCCTTCATATAATGCGCGCCTTTTATCGCAAGCGAAATTCTCAAGGAGTCACCATGGCAAACAGCGCACAAGCCAGAAAGCGCGCAAGACAAGCGGATAAACAGCGCGGCCACAACACGGGCCTGCGCTCGGAACTGCGCACCGCAATCAAGAAAGTGACGAAAGCCATCGAAGCGGGCGACAAGGCCGCCGCCAAGGTCGTGTTCAGCGAATCCACCAGCATCGTGGATTCCATCGCCGACAAGAAGATCGTTCACAAGAACAAGGCCTCGCGCCACAAGAGCCGCCTGTCCGCCGCCATCAAGGCGATGGCCTGAGACTGCACTTTCGGCTGCACCAAAAACCAAGCCGACAGAATTGTCGGCTTTTGTTTTTGGAATAACTTTTCCCTTGCATGGCAAGGGCAGTTTGGCTCAATATATGTAACCTTCTGGACTTACACGGCGGCTCTGCCGCCGTCTTTCATTTTATGTCTATGTCGCACTTGATGAACACCTACGCCCGCCTGCCGGTCGCCTTCACACACGGCGAGGGCGCCTGGCTGTGGGACAGCAACGGCAAGCGCTATCTTGACGCGCTCGCCGGCATCGCCGTCAATACGCTCGGCCACGCCCACCCGCGTTGTACTGCTGCGCTCAATGCGCAGATCAGCAAGCTGATCCATGTCTCCAACATCTATCAGGTGCGCGAGCAGGAACAGCTTGCCGACAAGCTGTGTGCGCTGTCCAACATGCAGGAAGTGTTCCTGTGCAATTCCGGCTGCGAGGCCAATGAAGCGGCGATCAAGCTGGCGCGCATGTTCGGCCACCACAAGGGTATCGAGATACCCAGCATCATCGTGATGGAAAAGGCGTTTCATGGCCGCACCCTGGCTACCCTGTCCGCCACCGGCAGCCGCAAGGTGCAGGCCGGTTTCGAGCCGTTGGTTAAGGGTTTCGTGCGTGTGCCTTACGACGATCTTGCGGCTATCCGCCAGGTCGCCGAACGCAACCACGATGTCGTGGCGGTGCTGGTCGAGCCGATCCAGGGCGAAGGCGGCATCCGCACCCTGGATGTCCATTATCTCGAACAACTGCGGCAGATTTGCGACCAGCAAGACTGGCTGCTGATGCTGGACGAGGTGCAATGCGGCATTGGCCGCACCGGCAAATGGTTCGCCCACCAGCACACTGGCATCCTGCCGGACGTGATGACCCTGGCAAAAGGCCTGGGCTCGGGCGTGCCCGTGGGCGCCTGCCTGGCCGCCGGCAAGGCGGTTGGCACCTTCAAGCCCGGCAACCACGGCTCCACCTTCGGCGGCAACCCGCTGGCAAGCCAGGCTGCGCTCACCACGCTGAATATTCTGGAACAGGACAAGCTGCTCGACCATGCCGCAACCATAGGCAACTTCCTGCTGCAAGGCTTCCATGCGCGCCTGGGCCAGCTTGCCGGAGTGACTTCCATCCGCGGCCAGGGGCTGATGCTCGGCATCGAATTGAGCAGGCCCTGCGGCGAACTGGTGCAACGCGCGCTGGAGCAGGGGCTGCTGATCAATGTCACCGCGGATAATGTTATCCGCTTGTTGCCGCCGCTGGTGTTCACCCAAACAGAAGCGCAGCAATTGCTGGACATGTTGTGCCCGCTGGTCACCGATTTCCTGTCGCAAGGCGCATAGCATGAACATCAAACATTTTAGCTCCGACATCACGCCCGCAAGCGGGCATGAGTCTTCACTGAAATGCCTTAAGCATTTTCTGCAATTCAAGGATTTCAGCCGCGCGGAGTTCGAACACCTGTTTGAACGCACGCGCCTCATCAAGCAGCGCTTCAAGGCCTATCAAAAATACCATCCGCTGGTGGACCGCACACTGGTGATGATTTTCGAGAAAAGCTCCACGCGCACCCGGCTGTCGTTCGAAGCCGGGATGCAGCAGCTCGGCGGCAACGCCATCTACCTCAACACGCACGACTCGCAACTGGGGCGCGGCGAACCGGTGGAAGATGCGGCGCAAGTCATCTCGCGCATGAGCGACATTGTGAT
>JACREC010000053.1 GCA_016218445.1 Nitrosomonadales bacterium | reverse complement strand
TCGACATGTTCACCATCCGCCACTACAAAAAAGAATTCCACAACCTGCGCGTGGCGATCGTCGGCGACATCCTGCATTCGCGCGTGGCGCGCTCGCAGATCCACGCACTGACCACGCTGGGCGTGCCGGAAGTGCGCGTCATTGCCCCCAAGACGCTGCTGCCGAGCCATGTCGAGAAACTCGGCGTGCAGGTCTATCACGACATGGCGCAAGGCCTGAAGGATGTGGATGTGGTGATGATGCTGCGTCTGCAGAACGAGCGCATGCAGGGCGCACTGCTGCCTTCGGCGCAGGAATATTTCAAATATTACGGCCTGACGCAGGAGCGGCTGGCGCTGGCGAAGGAAGATGCCATCGTGATGCACCCGGGGCCGATGAATCGCGGCGTGGAGATCGATTCCAGCGTGGCGGATGGACCGCACTCGGTCATCCTGCCGCAGGTCACCTTCGGCATCGCGGTGCGCATGGCGGTGATGAGCATGTTGGCGGAGAAAAAATGAAGCCGGAGACAAAATTCGATCCGGCAGGAATTGCGAATCGCTACACGCCTGAAGCGGAGGCGGTGATATTCCATGGGAATTGCCTGGATTTGTTGACGCAAATACCGGACAAATCGGTTCAATTAGTTATCACTTCACCGCCTTATAACATCGGCAAGATTTACGAAAAAAAGCTGAAGCTACAAACTTATTTTGAGCAACAGAAAGAAGTGATAGAGCAGTGTACTCGCGTTCTTACTGAACGAGGCAGCATCTGTTGGCAAGTTGGGAACCATGTTGATAACGGCGCAGTAATTCCGCTGGACACATTGCTCTTTCCGATTTTTCACGATCTAAACTTTGTGATGCGCAACCGCATCATCTGGCACTTTGAGCATGGATTGCATTGTTCACGCAGACTTTCAGGGCGCTATGAAACAGTTATTTGGTTTACCCGCGATACCAAAGATTATGTATTTAATCTTGATCCAATCAGAGTGCCACAAAAATATCCAGGTAAAAAATATTTCAAAGGCCCCAAAGCTGGGCAATACTCGTGTAATCCACTTGGAAAGAACCCAGGTGATGTTTGGGATATACCAAATGTCAAAAGCAACCATGTGGAAAAGACGGAGCATCCATGTCAATTTCCGGTTGAGTTGATTGAAAGATTTGTCCTCTCGCTGAGTAACGAGGGTGACAGGGTATTAGACCCATTCCTTGGTGTAGGCTCATCAACTGTAGCCGCCGTCAAACATCACCGCCGGGGATTGGGGGCTGAGATTGCTAACCGTTATGTTGAAATTGCGCGCGAACGCACTCGTGCGGCCATGCTGGGTAATTTGCGCACTCGCCCAATGGGAACACCCAAATACGATCCTCATCAGGCCGGAAATAAATTGACGATTGCCCCATGGAATATAACTCAAGACGAGCGACAGTTACGACTTCTTCAAACCATCGCAGAATATAAATCATGAGAATTGTCGAAACGTATTCTCACTTGAACGGATTGGAGTTTTTGCTGGTTCACAAACAAAAACTCTGGAAGGAGCTTCAAGCTGTAATTGCGACAATTGACGCCAAGGCTTGCAAGACAAAAATATCGAAAGAGAAAACGATGAAGGGCAGGGAATTATATAGCCCAGTCGTAATGAATCAGAAATTTAAGGAGCTGCTTGGCGCTCGCAAGTGGGGTGAAAGCCGGGTGAGCTATTGGGTGACAAAAGATGCCAAACTTATTCGGAAAACAATGGCGCTGCCAGCCACTGAACAAAAAAAGGAAATCGAAGCGACGGGAGAAACTCCCATCTTTAGCTACAACCAGACCGATTTTGTAAAAGACCGCGTCGCAATTGAAGTTCAGTTTGGTAAGTATTCTTTTGTAGCCTACGATTTGTTTGTTAAACACTTGGCCTTCTACGTCGGAGACCAGATAGATGTGGGTATCGAAATTCTGCCGATGAAAACCATGCAGTCGCAGATGAGTTCCGGTGTGGCGTATTACGAAGGCGAGCTTTATAACGTTGTGCGAAACGGTAGAGGAGTACCTGCCGTGCCTCTCGTGATCTTGGGGATAGACGCATGAACATCCATATCAAGAACGGGCGCCTGATCGACCCCAAGAACAAGATCGATGCGCAGCAGGATGTATTCATTGTCGACCGGCGCATCGCCGCGATCGGCAAAGCGCCGCAAGGTTTCGTCGCCGAGCAGGTGATTGATGCCAGCGGATTGATCGTGATGCCGGGCCTGGTGGATGTCGCGGCGCGTCTGCGCGAACCGGGCTACGAATACAGGGCGACGCTGGAATCGGAGATGACGGCGGCGGTGGCGGGTGGTGTGACCTCGCTATCCTGCCCGCCCGACACCGATCCGCCGCTGGACGAGCCGGGGCTGGTGGAAATGCTCAAGTACCGTGCGCGCTCGCTGAATCAGGCGCGCGTGTTTCCGCTCGGCGCGTTGACCTACGGCTTGAAGGGAACTGAACTCACCGAGATGATCGAACTGACCGAGGCCGGTTGCAAAGCCTTCAGCCAGGCAGATGCCCCGCTCACCGATACACGCGTGCTGTTGCGCGCGATGCAATACGCGGCCACCTTCGGCTACCGCGTGTGGCTGCGCCCGCAGGACAGCTTTCTCGCCAGGAACGGCGTGGCGCATGACGGCGAGGTGGCGACCCGCCTGGGGCTGCCGCCTATCCCGGTGGTGGCCGAGACCACCGCGCTGGCCACCGCACTGCAACTGGCGGGAGAGACCGGCGTGAAGCTGCATATCTGCCGCATCTCCAGCGCGGCCGCAGTGGAGATGATCCGTAGCGCCAAACGCGAAGGACTGGCGGTGACCTGCGATGTGTCGATGAACCATGTGCACCTCACCGAAATGGACATCGGTTTTTTCGATGCCAACTGTCACCTCGTTCCGCCGCTGCGCAGCCTGCGCGACCGCGATGCACTGCGCGCGGGGCTCAAGGACGGCACGATAGATGCGATCTGTTCCAACCATTCGCCGGTGGATGAAGACGCCAAACAATTGCCGTTCGCCGAGGCGGAAGACGGGGCGACCGGGCTTGAACTGCTGCTGCCGCTGGTGTTGAAATGGGCAGAGCAGGAGCGCGTGCCCTTGCTGGATGCATTGGCGCAGGTGACCATCAGCCCGGCGCTTCTGCTAGGGCAGAAAATTGGGCACCTGTCGGTCGGCGCGCATGCGGACATCTGCGTGTACGACCCGAAATCGACCTGGAAGGTGGAACCTGCCGCGCTCAAGAGCCAAGGCAAAAACACGCCATTCAACGGCTACGAAATGCAAGGCAAAGTGCGGTATACGCTGCTCGACGGACAGATCGTTTTTGCGAGCATCCGCTATGCGAATTGCCTGCTTAACCCTTTGCAACAATGACTCGCGCCCTCGCTCGAGGGTGTTTCGTTTTTTCAGGATGATATGAACCCATTGCTCGACTTTGGTTTCGACATAACCTGCGAGCAGGTTAGTCTGCACCGAAATTCAGCCAGCTTTCTTTATGACCCGGAACCATGAGCACATTCAATCATTCAGATAATCCCTTGCTGGATTTTACCGGTC
>JACREC010000052.1 GCA_016218445.1 Nitrosomonadales bacterium | reverse complement strand
CTCAATCAGCTGGACGGTGATGCCTCTTGCTCGTATAGTTTGCAGCAGCGCTTTCAGGCTTTCGTTTTGGGTGGCGTTCATGCCCGCCTCCGGTTCGTCCAGCGCCAGCAGCTTGGGATCGGTGGCCAGCGCGCGGGCGATTTCCAGCCGTCGCTGCTCGCCGTAGGAAAGATGTTTAGCCAATGTTTGAGGCGGGCGTTCGATACCGACATAGCGTAGTAGTTCGCGCGCACGTTGCGTGATGGCTCGCTCTTCGGCACGCGCGGCGGCGTTGCGCGTGAGCGCGCCCCAGATGCCTGTGCGGGTGCGCAGGTGACGCCCAACCATCACATTTTCCAGTGCGCTCATGTTGGCAAACAGGCGGATGTTCTGGAAGGTGCGCGCGATGCCCGCTTCGGCCAGCACATGCGGCTTGCAGTGCGCATAGGCGACACCGTCGAAAGTGAATGCGCCCTCGTCGAGCTGGTACAGCCCGGTGACGACGTTGAACAGGGTAGTCTTACCCGCGCCGTTGGGGCCAATCAAGCCGTAGATTTCGCCGCGCCGGATGTGCAGCGCCACATCGGACAATGCCGCCAAACCGCCGAAACGCTTGCCCACGCCGTTTAATTCGAGCAAATGATTGTGGGGGTTATTTGACGCGATCATGTATAAGTAAAACCCAAATTTATGATGAAACTACTAGCCATTCCACTAGGCCGCCAAAATGCGTCAGCCAAGTGGCTGGTTATAAGCCAGACCAGGCGTGCGCGAAAAATCGCAGCGCCGCATATGGCGTATATGTAAGCAAGATTTTTCGTGCGCAACAACGTATGGCGACGAAACTTTGGGTTTTTATTTGCTGCTGTCATACACCGTGTCCTGTTCCTGTTGTACCACGCCGTCATCGGCGATCAATTCCCGGCGGCGTTGCATGGACGGCCACAATCCGGCCGGACGCACCAGCATGACGACGATCAGCGCCAGCCCGAACAGCAGCATGCGCAAACTTTCCGGATCGACCAGCGTCTTGCCGAACAGCGCCTGCTGCACGGGGCCTGCGCCGTTGCGCAGCGCTTCCGGCAGCAACACCAGCAGCACGCCGCCGAGCACCACGCCGCTGATATTGCCCATGCCGCCCAGCACCACCATGCACAGGACCATCACCGACTCCATCAGGCCGAAACTTTCCGGGCTGACGAAGCCCTGGAACCCGGCGAACAGCCCGCCCGCCGCGCCGCCAAAAGTTGCACCCATGGCAAAGGCGAGCAGCTTGATGTTGCGCGTGTTGATGCCCATTGCCTCCGCCGCCACTTCGTCTTCGCGGATCGCCATCCAGGCGCGGCCGATGCGCGAATCTTCCAGACGCAGCGAAACGAAAACCACCAGCAGGGTGCAGCACAGGAACAGGTAGTAATGCAGATGCACGGAGGGCAAGGTGAAGCCGAGCAACTCATGCGTGCTGCCCAGGGAAAATCCGCCGATGCGGATCGGGTCTATCATGCTGATGCCCTGCGGGCCGTTGGTGATGTTGGCCGGCGCATTCAGGTTGTTGAGGAAGATGCGGATGATTTCGCCGAAGCCCAGCGTGACGATGGCGAGGTAATCGCCGCGCAGGCGCAGCGTGGGCGCGCCGAGCAGCACGCCGAACACGCAGGCCAGCAGCGCGCCCAGCGGCAGCACGATCCAGAACGGCAGATGCAGCCCGAACTGCGGCGAGCCGAGCAGCGCGTAGCAATATGCACCCACCGCGAAAAAAGCGACATAGCCCAGATCGAGCAAACCGGCGTAACCGACCACGATGTTCAGCCCCAGCGCCAGCATGATATAGAGCAGCGCGAAATCCGCGATGCGCACCCAGCCGCGCCCGAGCAGCGCATCGGTGGCGAAGGGCAGCGCCAGCAGCACAAGGACTAGCGCAGCGAGCAGAAATTTTGAATTTTGGTTGAGCTTCATCTTGGTAAAAAACTATTTGCCACAGAGAACACAGAGGCCACAGAGATAGCACCGGTTTTCTCTGTGATCTCTGTGTTCTCTGTGGCTTGATTTTCTGTTTTTAGATTTATGCACGTTCCGCAACACGCTCTCCCAATAAGCCGGATGGTCTGAAAACAAGGACGGCGATCAGCACGAAGAAGGCAAACACATCCTGATAGTTGCTGCCGAAGAATCCGCCGCTGAGGTCGCCGATGTAACCCGCACCCAGACTTTCAATCAGCCCCAGCAGCAGGCCGCCGAGCATCGCGCCGCGCAGGTTGCCGATGCCGCCGAGAACCGCAGCGGTAAAGGCTTTCAGCCCCAGAATGGAGCCCATGTAATAGTGCACGATGCCGTAATTCGCGCTCACCATGATGCCCGCCACTGCCGCCAGCGCGGAACCGAGCATGAAGGTGATGGAAATTACGCTGTTGATGTCCACGCCCATCAGTGCGGCGGCGGATGGATTCTCCGCCACGGCGCGCATCGCGCGTCCGAGACGGCTGCGGTGCACCAGCAACAGCAAGCCCGCCATCACCGCCAACGCCACCAGCACGATGATGAGCTGCACGTCATTGATGACCGCGCCGCCGAGAGTGTGCGGATTGTTTGGCAGCAATTGCGGGAAGGCGTGATATTCGCGCCCCCAGAATATCATCGCCAGATTTTGCAGCACGATGGAAACACCGATGGCGGTAATCAGCGGGGCGAGGCGCGGCGCGTTGCGCAGCGGGCGGTAGGCGATGCGTTCGATGGCGTAACCCAGCAGCATGCACACCACAACCGCCACCAGCAGGCCGAGCAGCAGCACCAGCAATGGCGGCATGCCAGCCGCGATCAGCAACTGGCTCACCGACAGCGCCACCATCGCCCCCACCATCACCACCTCGCCGTGCGCGAAATTGATCAGGCCGAGGATGCCATACACCATGGTGTAGCCGAGCGCGACCAGGGCATACACGCTGCCTTGCACCAGGCCGTTGATGATTTGTTGTAAGAGAATATCCAAGGCTATCCACAATGACAAAGCGACACCCAAGGTGTCGCTTTGTCATTCATACGCATACGCTGTGCATCAATGCCCCGCCGCAGGGGCGCTTCCACCCATGGTTTGCAAGGCCTGCCACTTGCCCTGCTGCACCTGGTACAGTGTCACCGCGCCGCCTTTGAGATCGCCCTTTTCATCGAAGGAAATTTTTGCGGTCACTCCGTCATATGAAACTTTCGCCAGCCCAGACAGATATTTTGTTGGCTCGGCGGAACCGGCCTGCTGCATCGCGGCAATCATCACATTTACTGCGTCATAGCAATACGGCGCATACAACTGGATGGGCTGCTTGAATTTCGCCTCATAACGCCGGGAAAAATCCTTGCCGCCTGGCATTTCCGCCAGCGGCACGCCGGGCAGCGAAGCATAAGTACCTTCGGCAGCCGCGCCTGCCAGTTCGATCAGCTTGGGTGTGTAGCCGCCATCGCCCATCATGAACTTCGCATTCAACCCCAGAGATTTCATTTGCCTGACCAGCGGCACACCCTGCGGATCCATGCCGCCGAAGAACACCAGATCAGGCTGCTTGCCCTTGATCGAAGTCAGCACGGCGGTAAAATCCACCGCCTTGTCGGTGGTGTATTCGTGCGCCACGATCTGCGCGCCGCCAGCCTGTGCGGCCTTGGCGAATTCATCCGCCAGCCCCTGCCCGTAGGCAGTGCGGTCATCTATCACCGCGATTTTCTTCGCACCCAAATCTTTGCTGGCGAACTCGCCCAGCACCTTGCCCTGCTGCCCGTCGTTGGCCATCACGCGAAAAGCCGTCTTGAATCCTTGGGCGGTGTAGCTGACCGCCGTGGCGGAAGGGGAAATTTGCGGGATGCCGTTGTCGCTGTATATGCGCGAAGCGGGGATGGTGGTGCCGGAATTGAGGTGGCCGATGATGCCATTCACTTTGGCATCCACCAGCTTCTGCGCCACGATAGTCGCGGTTTTTGGATCGGTCTGGTCGTCCTCACTGAGCAACTCGAAGTGCACCTTCCTGCCGCCTATGGTCACGCCCCTGGCATTGGCATCCTCAATCGCCATGCGCGTACCGTTCTCATTGTCCTTGCCGATATGCGCCTGCGGCCCGGTGAGCGGAGCGGAGGCTCCGATCTTCACCACCAATTCACTGGTGGCGGCGGGGGTGGCAGGAGGGGTTTCTGATTTGCCGCAAGCGACAAGCGTGACGGCACACAAAACGGCAAGAGGCAGGAATGACTGGTTATGTGGCATGGGAGGGATTTGTAACGGAAAAATATGCTACGAATTATCCGTAGCACTCCCCTGCTTGTCAATTTAGGTGCAGGCTGCCACGTTGATCAAGCACCGCAAATTTATCAGTTTGCCTGATACAGCATGTACCGAACCAGTCCTTGCATATCAGTCTGCTTGGTGCCGTTCGGGTCATTGGCGGGCATGGGCATGGAGCCCCAGTTACCGGAAGCACCGTTGGATACAGCCATCACCAGCCCATTCTCCAATCCATATTCCCTGTCAGCGTACGTTGAAAAGATTACTTCAGCGACAAGGTAAATTTAACCAGCGCCTTGATATCGGCGTCTTTCACAGCCGGGGAATTGGCCGGCATCGGCACACTGCCCCACACGCCGGAACTGCCCTTGGATACTTTGGCAATCAGCTTGTCCTCTGCACTGGCATCGCCACGATACTTGGCCGCCACATCTTTCCATGCCGGGCCGACCACCTTTTTTTCAATCGAGTGGCAGGCAAAACAGTTGCTCTTTTGTGCCAGCGCACGCCCTTCCGCTTCGGAAAGGACTGGTTCAGCAGCCATGGCGGCCGGCTTGGCCGTATCGTCCTTGACGTCAGATTTCTTCTCGGCAGGTTTATTCTCTGCGGGTTTGCTCACGGCGGGTTTGGCTGCGCCTTTCATGGTATCGCAGGCATCGCGTGACTTATGCAGGTTTTTCTTGCCCTTGTGATGTTCACACTTCTTGCCCCCCATCTCCATGCACTTCTTGTCGCCCATCTCCATACATTTCTTGTCGCCCATTTCCATGCATTTCTTACAATCCATCTCCATGCACTTCTTGTCACCCATTTCCATGCACTTCTTATCGCCAATCTCCATGCAGGGTTTCATATCATGGCTGGCATGACCGGCTGGTTCTTCCTTGCCGGCTGCGGGTGCAGCCGCATCGGATGCCTTGGCAGCATGCCCGGCATGGGAAGAGTGGTCAGTTTGCTCTTCCTTGCCGGCGTTCCCCCCAACAGGTGCTGCCGGGTCGGCGGCCAACGCAGAACCGGCACACAGCGCAGTTGCCGCAAACAGGGTAATCATCCATTTCATAATTTGCATCATGTGTCTCCATCAAAAATCACCGGCAACGGCGAGATTGCCGGCACGCCGGCGCGGGCAGAATGAAGTTTCCTGCCCTGGCCGGCAGGTGCTACGACTGGTTTTCTTCCAGCCAGTTCAGCAAATAAGCCCACTGCTCCAATTCCCGCTCCGCCAAATAGTGCGGCAGGTCGAACAGGGTCCTGCCCTCAAAGGCCGCATTGACGTAAGCCTGGGTTTCGCGCAAATAGGCCAGCACAGGCAAATCCAGCCTGGCAATGAACTGCTCCAGTGTCGTCGCCGCCCGGGTACGCGGCGCCATGCGCATTCCGACCACGCCGACAAATGTCTTACCCTTGCGCACCGCTTTTTCCTGGCTCAGGATTTCAAGAAATTCCCGGCTGGCCTGAATATCGAACAGCGACGGTGCGATGGGCACAATAGCCTTGTGCGCCAGCTTCAATGCGTGCTCGAGATTCTTGCCGTGCAGGCCGGCGGGAGAGTCGATCACCAGCCAGTCTGCCGCAGCAGATTTTTCCACTCCGGCGTAAAGCGAGCCGATGGTCGGCAGGCTGGATGGGCGGCTGGCCAGCCACTGGGTGGCAGATTTTTGCCTGTCCAGGTCCAGTATGTCGACGCTATGCCCACGCGAGGCAAGATAACCGGCGATGTTGGTCGAGAGTGTGGTTTTTCCGCTGCCCCCCTTGGGGTTGGCTATTAAAATGGTTTGCACGGCTTCACTCCTTAAGGGCACCTCTAAAAATCCACATTTCATCCCAACTGATGTAACTACTAGCCATTCGACTAAGCTGTCAAAAGGCGACAGCCAAGTCGCTGGTTATGCTGTGTTGCGAAAAAAATTTCTTGCTTACATATCCAACATATGCGGCGCTGCGAAATTTTTTGCGAGCAGCCGCTACACGGCTTGCCTGCTTACCCCTTTTCCGCGCCTTGCTGACGATTCCGCACGGGCTTCAGCCCGTAGCGGATCGGCGTCCCCTTGTGGGGCATTTGGGCGAACTCTGAATTTTTAGAGGTGCCCTTAAAATCAGCTCTCACATTACACATTCAATTCGTAAGCGCGTCCAGTTCGGCAGCCGGTATTTTCTGCTGCGCCGTCTCGAACAGCTCACGCTCCTCAAAGCGTATATGCTGTATCAACAGTTCGGCGAATCCAAACATGGCCTGCATACCGCCCTCGCGCATCATGCGCCGCAACTCGGCATGATCGGCATGGGTGCGCCGCACCAGTTCGGTTTCCCCCACCCGTTCCAGCGCGGGCAGCAGCCCCATTTCCTCGGCCTGAAAATGCGGCTCCATCTCGGCGGCAAAACGCGCCTGGATCTGTCGCCATACCTTTCCCGCCGCATCAGTGCCTGCGGCCTTTTGCGCACGTTTTGCCAGCACCAGACCATGATGGTGTTCGTTGGACAGCGTGCGCAGGGCAGCGCAGCGTTTCATTGTTTTTCCACCTGCTTTACAGAAGAGATACCCTGCGCTGCCGTATCATTTTCCCACCTGCGACACGTCGCGTACTGCGCCTTGGTCGGCACTGGTCGTCATGAAGGCGTTGGCCTGCGGACGGCGGAGCAGTGGCTCCACGGCAGTGGAGATGCGACCCGGTAGCAGTGCCTGCCGCCACAGCATTATTTTTCCACCTGCGACACGTCGCGCACCGCACCCTGATCGGCGGAAGTGGTCATGGCGGCATAGGCCCTGAGTGCGGCGGAAACCACACGTTCGCGCTTGGCCGGCTTCCATGCCTGCTTGCCCCTGGCTTCCATCTCCGCGCGGCGGCGTGCCAGTTCGCTATCGGAAATCGCCAGGCGAATGCTGCGGTTCGGAATGTCAATTTCTATGCTGTCACCTTCCTGCACCAGGCCAATCGCTCCTCCTTGCGCCGCTTCCGGCGAAACATGGCCAATGCTCAGACCCGAGGTGCCGCCGGAAAAACGCCCATCGGTGAGCAGCGCGCACACCTTGCCCATGTTCTTGGATTTCAGGTACGAGGTGGGATACAGCATTTCCTGCATGCCCGGCCCGCCCTTGGGGCCTTCATAGCGGATCACCACCACATCACCCGCCACTATTTGGTCGGCAAGAATGGCTTCCACCGCATCATCCTGGCTCTCGAATATTCTTGCCCGCCCGTTAAATTTGAGTATGCTCTCGTCTACTCCGGCAGTCTTCACGATGCAGCCGTTCTCGGCGATGTTGCCATGCAGCACCGCCAGCCCGCCATCCTGGCTGTAGGCGTGCGCCTTGTCGCGGATGCAGCCATGGGCGCGGTCATTATCCAGGGTCGGGTAATGCATGGACTGCGAGAATGCGATCGTGGTGGCCACACCGCCGGGAGCGGCGCGGAAAAAAGTTTTCACCGCTTCATCCTGCGTGCGCATCACGTCATATTTTTCCAGCGCGTCGGCCAGTGTCCGGCTGTGCACGGTGGGCAGGTTGCGGTGCAGCAGCCCGGCGCGGTCCAGTTCGCCGAGTATGCCCAGCACGCCGCCGGCGCGGTGCACATCCTCCATATGGTATTTCTGCTCGCTCGGCGCCACCTTGCATAAGTGCGGCACTCGGCACGACAGGCGGTCAATATCCTTCATGGTGAAATTCACGCCACCCTCGCGCGCCGTTGCCAGCAGGTGCAGCACGGTATTGGTGGAGCCGCCCATGGCAATGTCCAGGCTCATCGCGTTTTCGAACGCATCGAAGGTGGCGATGGAGCGCGGCAGTATGCTGGTATCGTCCTGCTCGTAGTAACGGCGCGTGATATCCACTGCCACCCGAGCGGCGCGCAAAAATAATTCCTTGCGCTCGGCGTGGGTTGCCACCAGCGAGCCGTTGCCGGGCAACGCGAGTCCCAGCGCCTCGGCCAGACAGTTCATCGAATTCGCGGTGAACATGCCGGAGCAGGAGCCGCAGGTGGGGCAGGCGGAGCGTTCCAGCGCGGCCACCTCCTCGTCGCTGCACTGGCTGTCGGCAGCGGAAACCATGGCATCCACCAGGTCCAGCATCACCGTCTTGCCATGCCAGTTGATCTTGCCCGCCTCCATCGGCCCGCCGGAAACGAACACCGCCGGAATGTTCAGGCGCATCGCCGCCATCAACATGCCGGGCGTGATCTTGTCGCAGTTGGAAATGCACACCAGCGCATCGGCGCAGTGCGCATTGACCATGTATTCCACGCTGTCGGCGATCAATTCGCGCGAAGGGAGCGAATACAACATGCCGCCGTGCCCCATGGCGATGCCGTCATCAATCGCGATGGTGTCGAATTCCTTGGCTACCGCGCCCGCTTTCTCGATCTCGCGCGCCACCAATTGCCCCATGTCCTTCAGGTGCACGTGCCCCGGAACGAACTGAGTGAACGAATTGGCGATGGCAATGATGGGTTTGTCGAAGTCGCCGTCTTTCATGCCGGTGGCACGCCACAAGGCGCGCGCGCCGGCCATGTTGCGGCCGTGGGTGGTAGTGCGGGAACGGTATGCTGGCATAAGGGCACCTCTAATAATCCAGATTTCATCTCAACTGCTGCGTTGCGGAAAAAATTTCTTGCTTACATATAAAGCATATGCGGCGCGGCGAAATTTTTCCCGCGCCTTGCATTTGGGCGAACTCTGAATTTTTAGAGACGCCCTTAACATTTCCTGAAGAAAATCAAAAAACCGCGCCGGATTGGGCGCGTGCGTGAATCACGTATAATGAATTCTAACCCAACTTTAGCCGTACAGAATGCTCATCCACCCGCAATTCGATCCCGTCGCCATCCGCCTCGGCCCGCTCGCCGTGCATTGGTACGGGCTGATGTACCTGCTCGGTTTCATGCTGTTCCTGTGGCTGGGCAAGAGGCGCACCCGTGCGCTCAACCGCTCCGGCTGGGACGACAAGTTTCTCGACGGCCTGCTGTTCTACGGTGTGATGGGAGTGGTGCTGGGCGGCAGGTTGGGCGAGGTGCTGTTCTACCACCCCGGTTATTATTTTTCCCATCCACTGGAAATCTTCGCCGTGTGGCAGGGCGGCATGTCATTCCACGGCGGCTTCCTCGGCGTGCTGGCGGCGATGGCGCTGTTCGCGCGCAAGCGGCAAATTGCGTGGCTGCAACTGATGGACTTCATCGCCCCGCTGGTGCCGCTGGGGCTGGGCGCGGGGCGTATCGGCAACTTCATCAACGGCGAATTGTGGGGGCGGCCCACCGATGTGGCTTGGGGCATGGTATTTCCCAGGGTGGACGACCTGCCGCGTCACCCCTCGCAGCTTTACGAATTCGCGCTGGAAGGCTTGGCGTTGTTTGCCCTGCTCTGGCTGTACTCAAAAAAACCGCGCCCGGTGGGGGCTGTATCCGGCCTGTTCCTGATCGGCTACGGCAGCTTCCGCTTTCTCGCCGAATTCACGCGCAATCCGGATGACGGCATTTTCGGCCTGATGACCTTCGGCATCAGCATGGGCCAATGGCTGAGCCTGCCGATGGTGCTGGCGGGCGTGGGGATGATGGTGTGGGCGCAGCGAAAATCAGCCGCAGCAAAATAACTTCCGGGCAAATAGCGGGGGCGATGGGACTCACATTCATTGCGTTAAGCATGACCAGTTCGTTTACTTCTCATCTGGACCGCCATTGCTCGCGACACCCTGCAGAAGGTCATTCCGTGCTTATCCGGTTGTCACAGACACCGGAGCGCTCATCCCACAATAGGGCGGAATTGCGCTCCTGGAACGCAGCAAATGCCAGAGTTCCCGCCATTGACGGCGAAGCGCCCCACTTGAAGGATAGAATCGCCATGGTTTTTGTGGCGTATGTGTTAACCGGATAAGCACGGAACAATCCATTATTGAGCTTCTGAAGCGCATTTGGTGATATTGAGCGAAGGGTAGGAGGTCGAACTGGTTGTGTTTTACCACACGGACGAGAGATTATTCTGGGTTTGCAATTAGGCTGTGGTGTGCCAAACTCGTCTGTGTGATTAACCCAGTAAATCGCAATTATTGAGAAACCGTGGCAATCAACCCATCAAGAACACTCAGGCTGGCATCAGACCTATACCCTCTCCTTGAGGTCATGGCTGCTGGCGAGAATTCGCTCAGTCGTTCCATGACGCTATCCGAGATACGCTCCTTCGTCGAACTCAGGATGCCCAAAGAAGAGCGCGACACAGAGGGGATTGTCGCGGCAATGGAGCAGAACGGCTTGCTTGAGGAGTCGGTCGAGTCCGAAAGCGCATGGGAAGTGCCGCATGCCGTCGCCGAGTTCATCCGCCACCTGTCCAGCAGGCAACGGCTCACCTCCCCCGACCGCATCTCAGCCATCCTGTCCGAAATCGCGCGGCAGACGGCATTGTTGCATGACGCCTTTTCCAGCATGGACAAAGACGCGGCCATACACGCATGGAAGATATTGCAGCAAGGGCTTGAGGATGCTCGCTGCATCAGCAAAGCGAACCACGAGGCGATCCTACAGAACATCATGGCAATCAAGTCGAAGAGCGACAATCGCTCGTTGCGGGAGCGATTCCTGTTTATTCAGGAGCTACATTCCCGGTATCTGTCTGTTCTGGGCGTGATTGTCGATGTCGGCGGTGAAATGGACCAGCGCCTCACGGAATTGATCGGTGTCATCAAGCATGGCGCCGGTGCGATGGGCAATGAACCCGGCGTTCCAGAGATGTCCGAAAAGATGCTGTTCCTGATTAAGCGGCTTCGCGAGGACGCATGGACGCATTATCACTCGGCCATAAAAGAGGTTGCCCCGCTATTTAAGCAGATCCGGCACGACCACGGCCTTGCATCGTCGGCCAGCCGCGTTCTGGAACTGGTGGGGAAAAATGGGGCTGTGGCGCTCAAGCCGGTAGTCGAGCAAGTCAAGGTGTCCAAATGGTACGAAGAAAACCTGTTCTCGAATTATCCGCTGGAAGATTATGTCGGCGGTGTGCGGGAATATACCCGCCGCCCCGATTTGGGGCCGCTGTCAGTTGGCATTGAGGAATCCATTCCCGTGCTGCTCGATGAGCAGGCATTGTGTGCCGAGGTCGAGGAACTTGGGCATATCCCTGACTTCCTGAAATGGATATTCGAGCGGTACGACGGGTATGACGAGCACAGTCTGATCAATGCGTTCCACAATTCCCTGATGAAAAACACATACGCGACCAAGGTGTCTGGCGACAAGGCCAGAGTAGATACTGCAAGGTCGTCCTTCCAATACAACCCGGTGACAATCTATGAGCCTTGAGAACCTTGGGAAAATCTTCGATGCGTTATCACGAGGGCGGCATATATCGTCCGTGGACGGCGACCTGTTTGAAAGCCTGAATAAAGCCCCAAGCGAATATCGGGCACTATTCAAGGATCTGTGCTTCGAGATGATTGCAAGCTCGCGCGGGTACTACTACTTTGATGGCTCCAGTCGCGGCCTGTCAAAAAGCGTGAACCGCATCGCCCTCTTCGTTTATATCTTCATGGACCATTCCGCCGACCAAGGGGAAGGCATCACGGATGCTGTCGGCAAAGGGCTGCACAGCCTGTCCGCGCAACCCCACCTGAGCAGCGAGCGCTACCGCAGGTACATGAAGCAGGTCGGCGTCGAGACGGTCGAGCACCTGTCCGACATCCTGCGGCAGATGGACAACCTTGGCTTTGCAAGGAAACTAGACGAAGACCAGTTTACCTTCCTGCCGCCGATCTACCGGATCATCGAGGCGTGCGAGGCAGTAAACCCCGCCTACAGCGAGGAAAACGAGGAACCAACAGGAGAGGTAACGACCCATGAGTGAGGTACTAACACCGGGTCCAACGCGGATTGTTTTGATCCGTGCCGGACAATACGATTACGCCGACATTTCCCTTGGGAAGTCAGCGCATCTGGTTGGGCGCAACAATGCCGGTAAGACATCCCTGATCTCCGCGCTTCAGTTTCTATACATCGACGATGAGCGGCGCATGCAATTCAGCCGGGGTATCGAGGAAACGAAGCGGTACTACTTCAAGCACGATACCAGCTACATCCTGTTTGAATGCGTAAGCGCAGACGGGAGGTTTGTCACCGTTGGACTGCGCGGCACCGGGCAGATCGGCGGATACGGGATTGAACGGTTCGTTTATGTAGGTTCGTACCATAAGAGCGACTTCATCGACGACCAGAACCGGGTGCTTGATTTTGACAACGTGAAGGCAAACCTGTCCGGAAAGGAGTTTGCGCTAATGTCCCCGAAGGACATCCGGGATTCCCTGCTTGGCAATCCGGGTGGAAGCGGCAAGGGCATCTCCCTTGGTATCGTGCCGCTACAGGACGTTGGCCGTTACAAGGATTTCGTGGACTTGTTCAAGAACATCCTGCACCTGTCGGATCTCGGCCAAAAGGAAATAAAGGACACGCTGCTATCCGTAAACCGGCGCGACTTGCATGGCGGAAAAAGCGAAATAAACCTCGCCAACGAATACGACGGGCTGGTATCCCAGTTGAATAACGAGAAAGAAAAGCTGTCCGCGCTGGAAAAGGTCGAGCCGCTGATAGAAAACATGAAAACCGCTCGCGAACGGCGCGATATAGCACGTAGAGACATCCCTGCCCTATATCACGCCCTGTCTCTGGCCAAGACCAATACGACCGCTGCGATCTCTGCGCGAAGGAGTGAGCACGAGAAGGAGCGCGACCGTCACCAGTTGGCTATGGCGGACATCAGCAGCAAACTTACCACAGCCGAAACTCAACGTGATGCGCTTTCCGGCCAGAAAGGCGTCGCTGAGCACGAATTGAGCGTGCTGGACAAGCTGCTCCACGAGTTTGAAGGGTACTTGCCCCAGATGGAGGCTCAATCCATTCAGAACTTGGAGGGCTTGATTTCCGAGTTATCCGGCAGGATTCATAACGTGCAGCCGGTCGCGGTGCTGGCACGGGAAATCGAATTGCTCGAAGCCGAGATCCACCGGCTAAGAGAACAAAGGAACAGCCACTCTGATTTGCTTGGCACGCGGCTTGTCGGTGCCGGCCAAGACATCCATGATGTGTTCCGCCTTTTCAATCCAAGCATCCTTGGGTTGCGCACCGGGGATGAAATCATCATTTCCGATGAGCAGGCCATGCTCCAAGGTATTTCCAGCATCCGCGAACGAATTGTGGATGGCGTCTTTCATGGGGGTGGCGTCAGCGTGGCGCTGGACGCCATTGCACCGCCCGGCTCGGTCAGCGCGACAAGCGTAGCGGACTTGGATGCCATGATCGCCGAAAAGACCGGTATTCTGGAGAAGAAGAAGGCCGCCCTTGACGACTCAACGAACGTCGAAAGAACCCGTGTTGAACTCAGGGCTGCCCAACAGGAACTCAATTCCGCGATCCAGAAGGCCGTGCGGTATCGTGAATTCGAGCAGAGGAACGCCGGCAGGAAAGCTATGGCGGCGCAAATAGTCTCCTTGTCTGAGTTGCTTGGGAAGAACGGCGCGGAACGTGAGTCAATGAAGGTTGAGCAATTGAAGCTGCGTGACCGATTGACCACGGCGAACGACGGCATTAGTGACGCTGAGCGGGAAATGAAACGCGCAATGTCTGTGACGTTCAGGGCGCCGGATAGCAGTTGGAAGACGGGCGCGCCTGACCCGACATGGGCTGAAGACCTGTACACGCTCAACGAGCTATATGGCAGGACATTCAAGGAATACGACGACATGGATGCGGAATCGAGCAAGATTTTGCGCCAGATTGGGCTTTGGGCACCGGATATTGTCCGTGGTGCATCTCAGGAAGAGCGCATGAATGCCTGTGAAGAGGCGTTGAATTCTCTTGTGGAGCATAGGGCTGCGTATGCCGAACTCTTGTCCAAGGTTGTGATCGGGATGCGGTCAACATTCGATGGCATGCTGCGTGCGCTTGAGGCAATCAAAGGGCGCGGCACAGAACTTAACAAGAGGCTGGGCGTGCTCAAGGTGTCCAACCTGCGCAATCTCAAGGTCGAGATATTCGAGATCGAAGAGCAGACCCGCTTTTACCGGAGCGTGGTCGATAGCGGCGGTGATGATTTGCTCGCTGACGTTGGCGCAACCGAGGCGGCAGTGAGGCGGATACACGACAAGATCAGCAAGGCCCCGGTTTTGCGATTGTCAGATTGGTTCGGCGTGCGCTTTGTGGTCGAAAACGGACGTGGCGAGACTAAGCGCTATGATGATCTGGCCTCGATTGAATCGAATGGCACCACCATGACAATCAAGCTGCTGGTGAACATCATCCTGATCAAGTCGCTGCTACGCACCAAGCGCGCCTGCATGATCCCGTTCTGGATTGATGAAGCCACACAGATTGACCCAGACAACCTGCGCGAAATCGTTGAGCTTGCCAATGAAAATGGGTTCTGCCCGGTGCTCGCCAGCACGAACTCGGTGTCCATCGCAGAATATATCTATGCGATCCAGTTGACCACACAAGGGCGCTCAGTCATCGTGAACGGCGGTTCCCTGCATCGCACCCCAAGGGCCAGCAATGACCCCGCAGCCGCTTAATTCTCTGGCTGGGATAATCCTGTCGCTGCAATCTGGCGACAGCGTGCCATACAGTCGCCTGTCTGCGTCAGTCAGGAAGCAGGCGCAGTCATTGTTCGATACCGGGGCACTGGTTGTTGAGCGCAAGGGCGGCGGGCGCGTTGTTGTCGTCAAGAATTCCATCGCGCTAAACGGGTTCATCGCCGCGATGTATCCGGGCGGCCTGTTTGCCACGGATATTGAAGGCGAGGGGAATCGCACTCGCGGTGTCCGGCTCCACGGGGATAGCAAGAAGACCGGGATCATGGATATGGAAATTGTTGTGTTCCGTGCCGCCTTCCCTGCCCCGCCGTTCCTGACCGGGCGGCATGATGGGCTTACCTTGAGTTCATTCATCCTGTCCAAGAAAGCCGGGGCGTCGTTTAACGGGCTGGTTGCGACCGTCGAGAACCATGAACAGTTTGCCAAGTTCGACTGGGAGGCAAAGGGTTTTAATGCTGTAATCCTGACCAGCGGGCGGGCATCGAATCGCCTCATCGAATGGCTCGCGAGTGACAGCATGAAAGGCGCGCAATACACCCATTTCGGCGACTACGACCCGGTGGGGCTGGACGAGTTCGCCCGAATGTATGCCAAGCTGGGTGAACGTGTCAGGCTTTTTGTGCCACACAACATCGAAGCGCTGTTTGCCCATAGCAAACTAAAGCTGGTGACGGACAGCGGCAAGATGCTCTTTCGCCTAAGCGCCCTTCGCCACCCTGACATAGACAGGGTGATCCGGCTAATGCAGGAGCATGGTGGAGGACTTGAACAGGAATCTCTGTTGCTCTGACGGAATACGCAATCTTAATTGCACTTGAAATGGGTGAAACGTGGTGTAGATTGGTCCTGTCGTTCATCTAGCGAGGGTGAGTCATGTTGCATCAGAAATTCTGCGTTGTAGGTGTCGGTGCTGTCGGGATGCTTCCCTAATTCGAGCAATGGTGCCCGTGATGCTGGCTTGCGATGCTGTCGTAGATGCGGTCATAGGTGAGGCGCCTACGCTCAACGTGAAGGACTTGTGGGAAGCGCCGGTTGAGCCGAAACGCGCCGTGTGGTATCGCGGGGACAGGCAAGGCAGGCAACCGGGGTTGCCTGTAATGTCGTAGCGGGATAGCCTAATCCCAAACAGTAGAGGTATGAGCATGTCCAGTGTGAAAAAGCGCTTCCAGAACCAGCCCATGTACACCCTTCGCGATGCCAAAAGGGATGAAATGATCCGTGCTTATCCGGTTGTCACAGGCAACCACTGGATGTAGTGGCGCGTGGACGGGTGGCGTAACGATAGGGATCGCCAGCCGTCTTGCAGTAGGGACAGTCAAATCCGCTACCCCATCGAGCGTGCTCAAGGTATCACGCACACGCCGCCTCATCAGGAAAGAGTCGCTGAAACTCCGGGAGCGATTTCGAAAATGGCAGATCGTCTCGCTCCAGTACATTAATGACCATGATCGCCCCAAGTTCACACCTCCGGCTACACTACATGTAGTGGTTGTTGTCTGTGACAACCGGATAAGCACGGGTCATTCGAGCCAATAACCAATCAATTATAAATAGAACGCAACACCACCCTAGAAAAGGGGGTGCATAGGCTTATCAAACCATAACCGTTTACGTTCGGGCCCATATGTGCCGATCAACTTCCATTTTCCGGCTTCCTTGACCAGCACATGATCTTGCTTGGTCCAATTGTCAATGGTAATAGGCGTTTTGTTAAGGTCAGGCACGCCCAGCAGAAGGCCATTACACTGAAAAACAACCATGTTTTTATCTGCCGACATTTTTTCAAGCTTCATATTATGGTGCATTGCCATGGCATCAAATGTGGAAAATATCCTTCCCCATATCTGTTTTGCAGATTTTCTATCATGCTCCCCGTCGCTATAGTTATCTGAATATAGTTCCATAAGCGCTTCCATATCTTTTGTTTCAATGGCCTTTTCCGCTGCATGGAAAAACACCATCACTTCATTATAAGGTCTGCTCTCCCAACTTTTGTTTCGCAGCAGGATCGATATTCATGGAATATCTATCCGAGAATCGATGCTCCTCCCCAAATGCGACACCCGTAAAGAGGAAAACTGCGACTAAAAAAGGTGCTCCACACATTAAGGCCAGACGGTTTATAGTGCCCATACGATTTGTAGAAAAAGTCATAGCTATCTCCTTGTAAATAATTTTTCGGCAATACGCTCCGCTTATTCAGGAAAAGAATCGGGAGTTGTAATATGCTGCCACCTCTTCCCGCTCAGCGTTCTTAAGAAAGCCACCAAGTCCGCCTGCTCTTTATTTGAGAGGTCCAGCTTGACTAACTCTGCCTCTGGAGAAGGCACTTCCTGAATTTTTCCCTTCTCATAATACTCCAGCACTTGTTCTAATGTGCGATTCGGACGCATCATTTCAGCATCCAGAAATGGATTGGCAACGCCCCCCCTGTTGTAAAAAACCACTACCTCTTCCAGTGTTGCAACAGTTCCATTGTGCATATAGGGAGCTGTATCGGCAATCTCTCTCAGCGTAGGCGTCTTGAAGGCACCAATATCTTGCTCCTTTTTGGTGACCTTATAACGGCCAAGATCAACAATATCAGCATCCCAATCCACGCCAAGATTGTGATACTTCTCATCGGTAAAATTCGACCCGTTATGGCATTGTGCGCAACGTGCCTTGCCTTCAAAAAGTTCCATGCCCCGTTTTTCTGCCGCATTGAGGGCCTGCTGATTTCCCGCCTTGAATTCATCATATTTAGCCTTGCCGGAAACCACTGTACGTTCAAAGGCAGCGATGGCCTTGGCCAGATCATCTATATTTACATCTCTGGCAAAGACCCTCTTGAACCAGCCTTTGTATCCCCGGATATCACCCACTTTTTTAACGAGCATATCGTGGCTGGGCATGGCCATCTCTTTTGGATTGATTAAAGGCAGTTTGGACTGTTCTTCCAGCGAACGTGCTCTGCCATCCCAGAACTGTTCCCTGGAAAATGCCCGGTTGATAATCGTAGGCGCATTCCTGCTACCTGCTGCCAAACCCACCCCCAGAGATACTTGGCGGTTATCCGAAAAAGCCGCCTGTGGAGAATGGCAGGTAGCGCATGAGATGGAATTATCGGCAGAAAGCCGGGGATCAAAAAAAAGGGTGCGCCCTAACTCAACTTTATCTTTGCTCATCGGGTTATCAGAAGGTAAATAAAAATCCTCCTGATTCAGACCTGTTGGCAATTCAAGTTCAAAATCCTCGAACTTAATCGTCCGGCTGGTGGGCGAAGGATTCTCAGCCAACACATTACCCACCAATAAGGCCCAAAGGGTAATTCCCATATAAATGCCACAGCCGCCACGGCGGATATTAATATCCCACGGACTGATCATCTCAACACTCCTTCGAAGTAGAAGTCCAGGTGGCCAATCAAATCATCTCGCAATATGAATTGCATTGGTGTGAACTATATAGCCGCATTATCATAAATAACGGTCAGACATTATTATAAGAACCCTAAACAATGCTTATGGTTAATGCCGGAATGGCCGAGGCGTGAGTCTGTTTCGCTTTAACCTTTGTTCGTGATTTTAAGGGGGCGAACTTCCTATATGGACTCCTGCTCGTTTGCAAAAACTCCGTTTTTTGGCTTGTGGGTTCGACTGCTCACGTATATCCGGTCTCTAACTGCTGCGTCCAAGTTCGGGCGCTGGACCCTGATGGGCTATTCGCGCACTGGCTCCCAATTGCTTTGACGGGCTTTAAACCCCGAACGTTCTCGGATTTTGCCTGCGCCGGTTCGGCCTGCTGGCCATCAAGCGGCTTGTTTTGTAATCGTAGTTGGCCTGCTCCTTCTAAACGTGCTCGTTTACTTGCGCAACATCACTTCTTCAACAGGAAAGACGCCAAAAGGTAGAATGTGCTAATCGCCAGTGTTTGTGCGTATTTGGTGTACGGTATTGGACGGGGAAGAACTGGGGAGTGGAGCGGGCGATGGGAATCGAACCCACGGCTCTAGCTTGGGAAGCTAGGGTATTACCATTATACGACGCCCGCATCGTGTAAAATGGATGTTACCTTAACCCGGACAGAATTTGAAAGTGATTTCAGTCTCAATCAATGGCGAGGCTCGCCAGTTCGACACTCCCATCAATGTCGCCAAACTGCTCGAGCAGATGCAATTGGGCGGCAAACGCATTGCCGTGGAATGCAACGGTGAAATCATACCGCGCGGACAATTTAACCAACGCCTGCTGGCCGATGACGACAGACTGGAAATCGTCGCTGCGGTCGGCGGTGGCTAGCTACGGAATATATCAATGAACAAAGACACATTGTGCATCGCGGGCAAAAATTACAATTCGCGCCTGTTGCTCGGCACCGGCAAATACAAGGATTTTGCCGAAACCCAGGCGGCGGTGGAAGCCAGCGGCGCCGAGATCATCACCATCGCGATCCGGCGCAGCAACATCGGGCAAAATCCCAACGAGCCCAACCTGCTGGACATCCTGCCGCCGTCGAAATACACTCTGCTGCCCAACACGGCGGGCTGCTACAGCGCGGACGATGCAGTGCGCACCTTGCGCCTGGCGCGCGAGTTGCTGGATGGTCACAGCCTGGTCAAGCTGGAAGTGCTGGGCGACCCGCAATCGCTCTACCCCAACGTGGTGGAAACGCTCGCCGCCGCGAAGACGCTGGTGGCAGAAGGCTTTCAGGTGATGGTCTATACCTCGGACGACCCCATCATCGCCAGGCAACTGGAAGACATCGGCTGCGTGGCGATCATGCCCTTGGCCTCGCTGATCGGTTCCGGCATGGGCATCCTCAACCCGTGGAATCTGCAACTCATCATGGAGCGCGTGCAAGTCCCGGTGATCGTGGATGCGGGTGTCGGCACCGCTTCGGATGCCGCGATTGCGATGGAGCTCGGTTGCGACGGCGTGCTGATGAACACCGCGATCGCCGGCGCGCAGCAGCCGGTGCTGATGGCTAGCGCAATGAAGCAAGCAGTGGAAGCCGGACGAGCGGCATTTCTGGCCGGACGCATGCCGAAGAAACTGTACAGCGCCAGCCCGAGCTCACCGACGGCAGGGATCATTACTTCGACACGTTCCTAAGAATCCCTT
>JACREC010000050.1 GCA_016218445.1 Nitrosomonadales bacterium | reverse complement strand
GGGCAATTTCCTCGATGCTGCGGCCGGTGTGCAGCGCCATCAGGAGGTACAAACGTTCACGCAGGCTCAAAATATATTTGGCATGAATCTCGATATCCGTCGCCTGCCCCTGAAAGCCGCCCAGCGGCTGGTGGATCATCACCGTGGAATTGGGCAGCACAAAGCGTTTGCCCTTTGCACCCGCCTGCAGCAGGAAGGCGCCCATGGATGCCGCTATGCCGATACACAGCGTGGATACCTCCGGCTTGATGAATTGCATGGTGTCATAAATCGCCATGCCGGCCGAAATCGAACCGCCGGGCGAGTTGATATAAAGGTGAATCTCCTTGTCCGGATTTTCAGACTCAAGAAACAACAATTGCGCCACCACCAGGTTGGCGACATTATCGTTGATCTCACCCACCAGGAATATTACGCGCTCCTTGAGCAAACGCGAATAGATGTCATACGCCCGTTCCCCGCGCCCGCTGGTTTCAATCACCATCGGGATCATGCCGAGGTTTTGCGGCTCCCTGTTTTTTTGCGACGTATCGCTATGCGTCATCAATCTTTCCCCATCAACTCGTTAAATTCCATCACCCTGTCGGTCACCCTGGCAACCCTCATCACCCACGCCACCACATTGTCTTCCAGCACCATGTTCCTCGCTTCCTGCAAGCGTGACGGATCACCATAGTGCCACTTTACCACCTCCTCCGGGTGTTCAAAACTTTGCGCATAATCCTGCACCAGCGCCTTGACCTGCTCGGGTTTGGCGTGCAAGTCCTGCTGCTTGACCAGTTCAGCCAGGATCAGCCCCAGCTTGACGCGTTTCTGCGCGCGCTCGGCAAACAGCCCGGGCGGCAGCGACGCGCCCTGTGGTATCTTTACGCCGCGCTCCCGCATGTCCTGCATGGACTGTTGCGTCAGGTTCTGCACCTCCGAATCCACGAGTGCCTTGGGTGCTTCCAGTTGGACAGCTTTCAACAGCAAGTCCATCGCATTGTTTTTGTTATGCGCCTTAAGGCGGCGCTCGACCTCGCGCACCAGGTTTTCCCGGATCTCACCCTTGAGCTTACCCACGTCGCCATCCTCGACGCCGAGCGACTTGGCAAATTGGGCATCCAGTTCCGGCAGGCGCGGCGCTTCCACCCCGTGCAATGTAATGGTAAAAGTCACTTGCTTGCCCGCCACATCCTTGCCGTGGTAATCCTTGGGGAAAGTCAGGTCGAAAGATTTGGTCTCGCCCGCCTTCATGCCGATGATGGCAGCCTCGAAATCCGCCAACATGCGCCCCGCGCCCAGCACCACCGCAAAATCCTTGGCCTCGCCGCCTTCGAATACCTTCCCGTCCAGCTTGCCGCTGAAATCAATGCGCACCCTGTCTTCATTCTGCGCCGCACGATCAGCCACCTCGAACACCGCACGCTGCTTGCGCAGTGTGGTGATGGTATGGTCGATGTCGGCATCACTCAGGGTATAAGTCGCGCGCTCCATACTTTCCGCGCCAATGTCTCCCAGCACAATCTCTGGATAGACTTCAAAAGTTGCGCTGTATTCAATCTGCTCGGCAGCGGGATCAGCGGTTTTAATCTCGAAGTCAGGGTAGCCCACCACCTTCAGGCTGTTGGCCTGTGCCGCCTCGGTAAAGGAGCGCTGCAAGGCATCCCCCAGCACTTCATGATGCACTTGCGCGCCATACTGCTGCTGCAAAATCTTGAATGGCACCTTCCCCGGCCTGAAACCGTGCAACTTGGCAGTACGCCCCAAACGTTTCAGGCGCGCTTCGATCTCGCCGCGAAGTTGTTGCTGGGGGATAACTGCATTAAGGCGGCGCTCCAATGCACCCAGGGTTTCTACGCTAGACATTCTGACTTTCCTTGAGATTTATAAAAATGAGGTTTCGGCTGGTGCGAAAGGAGAGACTCGAACTCTCACGCCGTAAGGCGCTGGAACCTAAATCCAGTGCGTCTACCAATTCCGCCACTTTCGCGCTGTTTGCTTCCAGCTTTGGGGGCGGATTATAGCACTAAGAGCCTATTTCAGTAGGTTTTATCCCCACCACCGTGCGACCGCGCAGCTTGCCTTGCAGCATCTGCGGAAAAACTTGCGGCAACTCGCTGAACGGCACGCTATGTGCCACCTGCGCCAGCAACTGCGGACGCAGATCGGAGGCCAGGCGTTGCCAGATTGCGCGGCGCAGCGGCATCGCTGTCGCGGCGGAATCAATGCCAATCAGGCGCACGCCGCGCAGGATGAAGGGCATCACCGTGGTGTGCAGTTCAATGCCACCCGCGTTGCCGAAGCTGGCAATCACGCCGTTCTGCTGCATGGTGCGCGTCAGCCACGCCAAGGTTTCGCCGCCCACCGCATCCAGTGCACCAGCCCACTGCGCCTTTTCCAATGGGCGCGTGCCCATCACCAAATCTTTGCGCGGCAAAATTTCAGCCGCACCGAGCGACTTCAGATAATCATGTTCGCTGTCTTTTCCGGTCAGCGCCACCACGTGATACCCCAGTTGCGCCAGCATCTGGATCGCGAGGCTCGCCACCCCGCCGGTCGCACCCGTCACGATCACCTTGCCGTTTTCCGGGCGCAGTTCATTCTGCTCCAGGCGATGAATGGACAATGCAGCGGCAAAACCCGCCGTACCGATTGACATCGCCTCGAACAGCGTCAGCCCCTGCGGCAGTGGCACCACCCAATCAGCCGGAACCCGCACGTATTCGGCAAACCCGCCGTCGTGATCCACGCCCATGCCGTAGCCGGTCACGATCACTTCATCGCCAGGCTTGAAGCGCGCATCGGAAGAACTAGCCACCACGCCCGCCGCATCCACCCCGCCGACGCAGGGAAAGCGGCGCACCACCTTGCCCGCCCCAGTGGCGGCGAGTGCATCCTTGTAATTCACGCTGGAATAATGCGTCTGGATGACCACTTCGCCGGGATCGAGATCGTCCAGCGTCAGCTCGACGAAATGTCCGGCGGATTGGCCGTTTTCTTCGAAGATGCGATAGGCGGGGAATGTTTTCATTTGGGGTTATTTTAGCAGCTCATGTTATGAGGTAACAAAATCGCCGGGGGTACAGCACTCCCTCTCCCCTCGCGGGAGAGGGTTGGGGAGAGGGGGTGGCGAAGGAATAAAAAACAAAATCGCCGGTGGCAGACCGGCAACTGGTCACTTTTCTTGTCTTGCCAAGAAAAGTAACCCAAAGAAATCGCCCCCGGTTTGCCGCCCCTGCGGGGTACCCTCGATCAGCCGCAAGCAAGCGGGGCTGCGCAACTCGCCCTGGCGGGGCACACAAAACGTGCCCCACTGCGAAGCTCGAACAGTGCTCGCCTAAACCTCCGCCTCCTTGCGTCTGATCGAGGCGGCGCACAGGGGAGTAAAAAGCGAAATTCCCAACCGCTAGTGGGCAACAAGCTGCCCACCCTACCGGGCTACCGTGTGCGCCTTACACGGGCTAATCACCCGATAGTATTAGAACCTCATCAGCTTGGACTTTCAACCAACCAACATTAGCCAACATATACTCTTGAGCTTGCTCGCGAGATAGCTTTCCTGAAAGCACTAAGCGCAATAGACCCAACAGGTCGAAAGTTCTCATAACGAGTACGTTCATATTTGCAGCGTGCTTGATCTGGTCTTGTGCTATCTCCTGCTCTTTTTCATGAATCGAGCGCGCATTCTTGATATTTGTGTTTGCGATAAGTAGCGCAGGGAATTTGTTGTCATAACCAGACCTTTCGCGGTGTGAGTCTGTTTGATTTATGTATTCTCGGCTGATGCCGCGATTAATTCCCTTCACCTCGCAAACGCAAACTACCTTTCCATCCTTACCAAGGAGCTTTAGGTCTTCACGAAACTGGTCTGTCATATCAACCTTAATCCCAAGGCCGATTTCTAAAATTCGGCTAACATCAGCTACAAGCTCGGGGCCAGTATGTACAAGCGCTGCTTTGAAGCGCGACAGCTTCTGTAATCTTGAATCAATTTCAGTGATCTTGGTTATTAACACAGACCGCTCCTGATTGAGCGGGACCTCTTCGTCAAATTTATATGAAGCTACCCAATCAGGAACTTCTTGATGGAGTTTGTTATGCACAGAGGTAAGTGCATCGACGAGGAGTTGATAGTACTCGCTGATTACTTCAGGTCTCGCGTCAGGAACGAGCGATGGCAAGAAGTATTCTGCTCGATTTATCAGAGCACCTACAGGTTTGCCATTCACTTCTGCGAGGACACGAAAGTCGAGTGAGTCGTTGTGATTTGTGAAATGGCTGCTAGCGGCACCATACAGCTCCAGAAATCTCTTGAACTCGTCCTGTTTTGGTGTGACGTGAGCTATGCGCTTTGTAAAGTTCTCGCGATATAAACGTGAGTAGTTGAGATGATACTTTGCGAGATCGGTTGATGTGATGTCATGCCCTTTGTTTCGGTCGATGAAATGATCGGTCAGTAGGAAGCAAATAAATCCACCTTGCCCTAATAATAAGGTAGTTTCTTTTTTGCGTTTATCCAATGCGTCTTGGTCGTATGTATGGGATAGATAGCTTTCCATGTAACTATCTACGACCTTGAACTTTTCAAAGAGACCTTGGAAGACAATCACTCCATCATACTCATTGAAGCGCCGTGCTGTTTCATACTTTTCGAAATGGATAGTGAAATTGCGAACGCTGATTGGTTCAGTTGGTATTGGCAGCCCAACACGTTCAATTCCGAACACCAGGATGTTGAATTTGCGTTTAGATTCTAAAGATTCGGTCATGAGCGTTTTGTTTATTCCGTAATTATCAAACCAGTCCTATAGGATGGGCTCCCCATGCCAAAGTGGCAGTTTAACAGTTGGTGGGCAACTTGTTGCCCACCCAATTTTCGGTTTTAGTTTTTCGCTTTTTATCCCCTGTGCGCCGCCTCGATCAGACGCAAGGAAGCGGAGGTTTAGGCGAGCACTGTTCGAGCTCCGCAGGGTGGCACGGTTTGTGTGCCGCACCAGGGCGAGTTGCGCAGCCCCGCTTGCTTGCGGCTGATCGAGGGAACCCGAAGGGGCGGCAAACCGGGGTCGCCTTTTCTTTGGCTCGCGGATTCAACTACCAAGTGCAACACCCGTACAACAAGCCTGCATCATGACCTCGAAAGGTGTTTCCCAGTTTAGCGTTTTTCTGGGCCGATGATTTAGCCTGTCCATAATTCGATTGATATCCTGGCCCGATACGGT
>JACREC010000049.1 GCA_016218445.1 Nitrosomonadales bacterium | reverse complement strand
TGTTGAAAAACTATTGCGCTCGCCGATACGGCGTCAAAAAGTGGCCCCGAATGCGGGGTCGCGTAGCGATAAACTTTGTGTAAACTCCGCTTTGTGTAAACTCCGCTTCCTCGCCCCTTTTTTCCTTGTCTCGGCTGCGCTCATGACGTTTTTCAAAAGCCTGTTAGGTGAGGTGGTTTTTCCGGAGCGCGTTTTATAACATGAAAACGCGATGCCTGCTATCATTAGCGGCAATTCTGCCCTGTCTGCAAAGCCGTATTCATGCCCCGTCCGATACAAGCACGCATTGACCTTTCCGCACTGGAACACAACCTGCAACTGGCGCGCCGCGCAACCGGCGCGCGCATCATGGCGGTGATCAAGGCTGCCGCCTACGGGCATGGCCTGTTGCGCGCCGCCGAAGCGTTGAACGCGGCGGATGGTTTCGCGCTGCTGGATATTAACGAAGCCGTGCACTTGCGCGAGGCGGGATTCCGCCAGACCATCCTGCTGCTGGAAGGCTGTTTTACCCCGGACGATTTGCCGCTGGTGGATAAATATGATCTCGCCTGCGTGATCCACAGCCCGCACCAGATCGCCATGCTGGACAATTTTCCGCGCCGTGGCCGCCTGCAAGCGTGGCTCAAGGTCAACAGCGGCATGAACCGCCTGGGCTTCGCGCCGCAGGATGTTTCCGCCGTGATGGAAAAGCTCAAGGCGCATCCTGCCGTGCGCGACATTACACTGATGACGCATTTCTCCCACGCCGACGAAGCGTCAGGCGTGGCCGCGCAACTGGAAATATTCAACGCATTGGCCGCGCCGTATCGCGTGGCGCGGTCGCTGGCCAATTCCGCCGCGCTGTTGCGCTACCCCGCAACCCACGCCGATTGGGTGCGCCCCGGCATCATGCTGTATGGCGCCTCGCCATTCGCCCAGGGTGAAGGCGGGCAGCCCAGCGCGCAGCAACTCGGCTTGCGGCCGGTGATGACGCTGCGCAGCGAAATCATCTCGGTGCGCGAATTGAATGCAGGCGAGCGCATCGGTTATGGCGGCCTGTTCCGGGCAGAGGCTGCGATGCGCGTCGGCGTGGTCGCCTGCGGCTATGCTGACGGCTATCCGCGCCACGCGCCGACCGGCACGCCGGTGCTGGTGGAAGGCCGGCGCACGCGCACCCTGGGACGCGTCTCGATGGATATGCTGAGTGTGGACTTGAGCGCATTGCCTGATGCGGATGTCGGCAGCGGCGTAACGCTGTGGGGTGCAGGCCTGCCGGTGGAAGAGGTCGCCCGCGCCGCTGGCACCATCAGCTACGAGTTGCTGTGCGCGCTGACTGCGCGCGTGCCGGTGGCGGTTTAGAATGTGTTGTTGGGTTACGGTGCAAAAACCGCACCTAACCCAACCTACGAAACCGCCAACTGCTGTTTTCAGGATAATGGCGATTGGGAGATAAAAATGGAGCCTCAGGAAACCAGGGATCACAAGCTGACGCTGTCCGAGGTGCTCGGCATGCTCGTTGCCGACGGCATGGTCGGCCAGGCTGAGGCTGATGCGCTGTTCGCCGAGCGGCGTATCCACCGCAACGATGCCCATCCACTGGTGGCAGTCGCCGGACGGAACTTGAAATCGCAACTGCCGCCGCACAAACTGCTGCACCTGGAAGCGCTGACGGAGTGGCTGGCGGGCCGCGTCGGGCTCGAATATATCCATATCGACCCGTTGAAAATCGACTTCTCCACCGTAACCGATATCATGTCCAGTGACTATGCCGAGCGTTTCGGCATCCTGCCGGTGCAGGTGACCGCGCGCGAGGTGGTGGTAGCCACATCCGAACCCTTCATGCGCGAGTGGGAAAAAGTGCTCAAGCCCATATTGCGCCGCGACATCCGCCGCGTCATGGCCACTCCGGTTGACATCAGCCGCTACCTGGTCGAGTTCTACAACCTGGCGCGCTCAGTGAAGACTGCATCGCGCAACGACCGGCAGGGTGCGTCCGGCCAGTCCTCGTTCGAACAATTGGTGGAGCTGGGCAAGACTAACCGCCAGTTCGATGCCAACGACCAGCATATCGTCCACATCGTGGACTGGCTGTGGCAGTACGCTTTCGAGCAGCGCGCCTCGGACATCCACATCGAGCCGCGGCGCGAAATCGGGATCGTCCGCTTCCGCATTGATGGCGTGCTGCATCAGGTGTACCAGATTCCCATGTCGGTAATGAACGCCATGACCAGCCGGATCAAGGTTCTTGGCCGCATGGATGTGGTCGAGAAGCGCCGTCCCCAGGATGGCCGCATCAAGACACGCACCGCCGACGGGCAGGAAGCGGAGCTGCGCCTGTCCACCCTGCCGACAGCCTTCGGCGAGAAACTTGTGATGCGGATTTTCGACCCGGAGGTGCTGGTGCGCGATTTTTCCGAACTCGGGTTTTCCGATGAGGATCGCACCCGCTGGGAACAGATGACGGCACAGCCGAACGGCATCATTCTCGTCACCGGCCCGACCGGGTCAGGCAAGACCACCACGCTGTACTCAACGCTCAAGTCCCTTGCAACGCCCGAGGTCAACGTCTGCACCATCGAAGACCCGATCGAGATGGTCGAGCCGGCGTTCAACCAGATGCAGGTGCAGCATGGCATCGAGCTTGGCTTCGCCGGCGGGTTGCGGGCGCTGATGCGCCAGGATCCGGACATCATCATGGTGGGCGAAATCCGCGACCTCGAAACCGCCGAAATGGCGATCCAGGCGGCGCTGACCGGGCACCTCGTGCTGTCCACGCTGCACACCAACGATGCGCCGTTGGCCATCACCCGCCTGCTCGACCTCGGTGTGGCACCCTATCTGGTTAATTCCACGGTTCTTGGCATCATGGCGCAGCGCCTGGTGCGCACGCTGTGCCCACACTGCAAAAAACCGCAACCGCTGCAGCCGGATGAAGGCGAACTGTGGGATTCGCTCGTGGCGCCCTGGAAGGCCAACCGGCCAGCCCAACTGCAGCACCAGACGGGATGCCTTGAATGCAGGATGACGGGTTATCTGGGCCGCATCGGCATTTATGAAATCCTGCTCATGTCACCTGAATTGCGCAAGCTTGTCACCCCGACTACCGATGTCGCACTCGTCCGGGAACTGGCCAGCCGCGAAGGCATGAAACCGCTGCGTATTTCCGGGGCGATGAAGGTCGCGGCCGGAATAACAACGCTGGACGAAGTAGTCAAGGTGGCGCCGCCGGCGAACCAGTTGTAGCGGCTTTGGGGATGCCTTGGCCGCAAGCGCCGATCACACGGCTCGCGGCGCGAAATTCATACCCGGGCCCGCAAATAGTATTACAATGTCATCAAATTTCCCCGCAGGATAATTTATGTCGACGCGACCTGGCTACACGCCTATAGCCTGCACGAATTGCGGTATATACCAGCTGTGCCATTCGGTAGGCGGGGATGCCGATCTCAGCGTGCTCGACACCCTCGTAAAAAACCGGAAGACGATAAAGCGCAGAGGTTTCCTGTATCGGACAGGCGAGCCATTCAAGGCTTTTTACGCTATCCGCGGCGGCTCCGTCAAAACCTCCACCATTGCGGATGATGGCCGGGTCCAGGTAACCGGTTTCCATGGCGCAGGCAAGGTGCTTGGGCTCGATGCGATTGTAACGGGTCAATACAACTGTGAAGCTACCGCGTTGGAAACAGCCGGAGTTTGCGAAGTTCCCTTTAGCCGCTTTGAGGAACTCAGCAAGAAAATCCCTGACCTTCAGTACAAGATGATGCAAATCATGAGCCGGGAGATTCTCGATAACCGTGAGCTGATAATGCTGCTGGGCAAAATGAGCGCCGAGGAACGCCTGGCTGCCTATTTGTTGAATATATCCAGGTGTCCTGAACACGGTTCTCCCCGTCTTGAATTCAGCATGAGCATGTCGCGTGGCGATATTGGCAACTATCTGGGAATGGCAGAAGAAACAATTTGCCGCATTTTTAGCCGCTTCCAGGAAGAAGGGTTGATTACAGCCCAGCGAAGACAAGTCACCTTAAACGATCTTGACCGGCTTAGAGCCATGGCTCGCCGCAAATAGCCTGTCGGGGAATAACAGGACGAAGTTACGCCTTAATCCGTGCAAATAAGTTGTGCAAAACTTTGTCGAAAAGCACTTGTTTGCACAAAAAATTGTGCTACGATTCGCCCCATCTGGTTTTGTTGTTGTGTTCAATCCAGTTCTCTCGGGAGGAGAAAAAATGGCAATTATCGCCACAGCCTGTGCAGTCGGTACCGCAGTGATAGCACTTTTGTTTTCCTTTTGGATGCTGAAGCAGCTATTCACCGGCAACTAAGTAAAACAAAGCAACCAATCAAAAAACCAGCCGAAGCTGGTTTTTTGTTTTGTGGGGTAGATTGGCTAAGCCATTACTTGCAGTGACCTGCTCCTGCAACTAAACCCACCGCTTCAAATTTAGGGCAATCTGGTTGACGGGCGTCAAGGTTTTTATGCCTAAATCCCTTTAAGCTGGAGGGAATTGCAGCGTGGGGGCCGCACTACAAATGCCGGGGCGCAATGATGCCCGGCGCTAACCGCGCTCAATCGGATTTTGCCGCAGGCTGCACCTGCGGCAGGTTGATTCGGGAATTTTGATTTCAAAGAGGAGGAGATACTGTGGAAGCAACTCAAGCGACACCAGTAAAGTACGATATGGAGGTGGTTCGATGGTTCACCATCGCGGCTGCCATCTACGCTGTGGTAGGCACGCTGCTCGGTGTGTACATCGCATCGGAATTGGCGTTCCCGTTTTTGAACTTCGATATCCCTTACATCACTTTCGGGCGCTTGCGTCCGTTGCATACCAACGCGGTGATTTTTGCGTTCGGCGGCTGTGTGCTGATGGGAACCGGTTACTACATGGTGCAGCGCACCGGTGCGACCAGGCTGTGGAGCAATGGTTTGGCGTGGTTCACCTTCTGGGGCTGGAACCTGATCATCGTGTTGGCGGTGATCACCCTGCCGCTGGGAATAACTCAGGGCAAGGAATATGCCGAACTGGCATGGCCGATTGATATCCTGATCGCGGTAGTCTGGCTGGCGTTCGGCCTGAATCACATCATGACCGTAGCGATTCGCAAGACTACACATATCTATGTGTCAAACTGGTTCACCATGGGCATGCTTGTGATGATTACTTACCTGCATGTGGTGAACAGCCTGGCCATCCCGGTCAGCCTGACCAAGTCCTATTCCATCTACTCCGGCGTGCAGGATGCCATGATCCAATGGTGGTGGGGCCACAATGCGGTGGGCTTCTTCCTGACCGGCGGCTTTCTGGGCATCATGTATTACTTCGTGCCCAAGCAGGCAAATCGTCCGATATTCTCCTACCGTCTGTCGGTACTGCACTTCTGGGCATTGACCTTCGGCTACGTGTGGCTGGGCGCGCATCATCTGCAATACACCGCTTTGCCTGATTGGACCGGCTCCCTGGGCGCCGCTGTTTCCCTGGCGATGATCATCCCGTCCTGGGGCGGCGCGATGAACGGCATGATGACGCTGTCCGGCGCATGGGACAAGTTGCGCACCGACTACATCCTGCGCTTCCTGGTGGTTGCCCTGGCGTTCTACGCGATGTCCACCTTCGAGGGTCCGGTGATGTCCATCAAGACCGTGAATGCCTTGTCGCACTATACCGACTGGACGATCGGCCACGTGCACTCCGGTGCTTTGGGTTGGGTGGCGATGGTTTCCTTCGGCGCGATATACCACATGGTCAAGAAGTTGTGGAATACCGAAATGTATTCCGACAGCCTGGTGAACATGCACTTCTGGATGGCAACTATCGGCACGGTGGTTTACGTCGTGGCGATGTGGGTGTCCGGCATCATGCAGGGTCTGATGTGGCGCGATTATGATGAATATGGCGCGCTGACCTACACCTTTGTTGAATCCGTATCCGCGATGCACCCGTACTACGTGATGCGCGCAATCGGCGGTGCAATCTTCCATCTGGGTACCTGGATAGCACTCTACAACATCGTTATGACCGTGCGCCAGGCAACTGCCGCGCGCGGTGTTAACGCCGTTCCTGCCAAAGCATAAGGAGTAAGACATGTCTGATCACGACAAAATTTATTCAACCAAATTTCAGGACAAGATTGAGCGCAGCACCGTCCTGATGTTTGTAGTGACCGCCATCGCCGTGGCGGTTGGCGGTATCGTGGAAATCGTTCCGTTGTTCTATTTGCCGAACACAGCGATGAGCGGCGGGGACGGCACTTATAACGGCACGGCCCATAAAGACAGCAAAGGCAATGTTGTTTCGATGTCCAGGATTGTCTGGAGTCCCGCCACGTCCGAGCACAAGACGCTGGAAGACTGGCAGCCCGGCGATGGTGTGCGTCCATATACCGCGTTGGAAACGGCCGGACGTGCAATTTTCATCCGTGAAGGCTGTTATTTGTGCCACTCGCAGATGATCCGCCCGTTCCGTGACGAGAAAGACCGCTATGGCCATTACTCGATTGCGGAAGAGTCCATGTACGACCACACCTACCAGTGGGGTTCCAAGCGCACCGGCCCGGATCTGGCCCGTGTCGGTGGCAAGTATTCGGACGAGTGGCATCGCCGCCACCTGAAATATCCGCGCGAAGTGGTGCCCGAGTCGGTCATGCCTAACTTCTTCTGGCTGGAAAAAATGCCGGTGGATGTGGCCGAGACCGTGCAAACCATGAAGGTCATGACCATGATGCCGTTCAATCCGGTGCCCAAGGCCATCTACACGGATGCCTATATCAACGGCGCGAAAGCGCAGTTGGAAGGCAAGACCGATATGGACGCGTTGATTGCCTTCCTGCAAGGCTTGGGCAATCACATCAAGTTCGAAGAAGGCGTGAATTACCGTGACTAAGTTGCTGGGATACCTTGGTATGGACGTTGCCGCCATGTCCGCGAATGACTGGGTCGGGGTATTTTTTTCCCTGGTCGCATTCATCGGCATGGTGGCAGTTTATGTCATGGTATTCCGCCCGGCTAACAAGGACACGTTCGAGTCCCAGCGCGGCATGGCGCTGGATGACGAAAACCATATCAGTATGGGAGAGAAAAGATGAGTGAAAAACATGATGTATCAGGTGTGCCGACAACCGGGCATGTGTGGGACGACGATCTGGCGGACTTCACCAACCAGCCGCCCAAGTGGTGGATGCTGGGTTTGACCGCCAGCGCATTGTTTGTGGTGGTGTACTGGATCTACTACCCCTCCGTCCCGTTTGCTTCGACGGGCGGCTTCTTCAAGGGCACCGGCGGCTGGACGGCGATCAAGGAAATGGAGGCCGACAAGGGTGAAGTGGACGCGGTGCGCGGCAAGTTTGAAGCCAGGCTCAAGGACATGACGCCGGCGGCTATTCTGGCCGACAACGAACTGAGCGAGTATGTGAAGCGTTCCGGCAAGGTATTGTTCGGTGACAACTGCGCAGCCTGCCACGGCCAGAATGGCGTTGGCACCAGGGATAAGGAAGGGCTGTTCGCGCCTATTCTGAACGATGACGACTGGCTGTACGGCGGCAAGATTGACAACATCCACGAAACCATCACCGGTGGCCGTCAGGGGATGATGGTTGCGCATAAAGACACCTTGAAAGAAGCGCAAATCGTTGATGTGGCCAAATACGTCAAGGCGATGAGCGACGAGGGCAAGGATAAGGCTGATGCTGATCCTGCAGTTGCTGCCGGCAAGAAGGTGTTCATGGAAAGTGACTGTACTGCTTGCCATGGTCCGGATGCCAAGGGTATGCAAGCCATGGGGTCGCCTAATCTGACCGACAAGATCTGGCGTTTTGACGGTTCTGTCGAAGGCATCAAGCGCACCACTACCTACGGCGTGAACTCCGGTGATCCGCAAGCCCGCGTGGCAGTGATGCCCAGCTTCAAGAAAGCCGGCAAGCTGAGCGATGCCGAAATCAAGAAACTGGCGGTGTATGTGTACAAGTTTGGCGGCGGCCAGGCTGAAGTAGCTGCGGCTCCTGCCGTTGAAGCAGCAGCGCCAGTAGCCAAGTAATTCTGTCCGGCTGCACCGAGCGAGAAGGGGGAGGGTTAATCTTCCCCTTTTTTGTTTTGTAAAAAATAATGTCGACGGATTAGCGCTGCATATGGGGTAAACTTTCGACTTGGGGTCGTTTGAGAGGCCGGCGAAAGACCGGATAAAGTTGGAATTAAGCCGATTGTGAGCGAGCGTGTGAATAAAGAAGCGGAACAAAAAGAAGTTGGCACCGTCACCGGAATTTATCAGGAGTTTGAGACCTGGCAGGTCAATACTGGCGGCAGCACCATTCATGCCAAACGCATGCCGGGGTTTTTCCGCACCGTTAAAAATTATACCCAGTCACTCTGGCTGCTGTTTTTCCTTGTCCCCTATTTGCGCTGGAATGGCAAACAGGCCATCTTGTTCGATATTGCCAACAGGCAGTTCCATTTCTTTAACCTGACCATATTGCCGCAGGACATCTGGATGTTGTCGTTGCTGCTGCTGTTGCTGGCGATGGCCTTGTTCGCCGTCACGTCAGTCGCATCGCGGGTATGGTGCGGTTATTTCTGCTTCCAGACTGCATGGACTGACTGGTACACCTGGATAGAAGACAAAGTAGAAGGGCCGCACCATGCCCGCCGCAAGCTGGATGCGGCGCCATGGAACCTGGAAAAAATTCAGAAGAAAGTTATCAAGCATCTTATCTGGATGGTGATTGCACTTTTTACCGGCATCAGTTTCTCCATCTGGTTCGTGGATGCATTTGATTACTGGAACATGCTGGTGCATTTCCAGTTGCCGCTGGTCGGGTGGGTGGTGCTGATCGCATTCTTTTTTGGCACTTACATTCTGGCCGGGCTGTTGCGCGAGCAGGTGTGCATGTGGTTGTGTCCCTACGCCCGGATTCAGGGGGTGATGACCGATTCGCAGACCATACTTCCGACTTACGACTTCAATCGCGGCGAACCGCGCGGCAAGCTGCACCGCAAAGCGGAAGGGAGCGCGGCGCAAGGCGATTGCATCGACTGCTACCAGTGCGTGCAGGTGTGCCCGACCGGCGTGGACATCCGCGATGGACAGCAATTGGGTTGCATCACCTGTGGCCTCTGTCTGGACGCCTGCGATTCCATCATGGACAAAGTTGGCACGTCGCGCGGCTTGATACGCTATGCCTCGTTGGACGAGCTGGAAGGCAAGCCCGTCAAGAAGATGTACCAGCACCCCCGCACGCTGGTGTACCTCGGCATCATCCTTCTTGCTTTTGGCGGCATAGTTTACGGCCTGACGCATTTGGGCTCGATGACACTGAAAGTGGTCACGGAGCGCCAGCCCTTGTTTGTAAGAATGAGTGACGGCTCGATCCAGAACAAATATGAATTCAAGGTGCTCAACAAGACCGACAAGGATCTTTTTGTGACGGTCACGGCGGAGGGTGGCGTGAAGGATCAAATAATTCTTGGCGCCGAAAAACCATTGCTGACGCATCATGGCCGCGGCACTTCATTCACCATCTTCGTCAAGGCACCCGGCGAGAATATCAAAAGGGAAGTGACGCCGATAGAATTCCGCATCCAGAGTGTTGAAGACCCGCTGATTGCCGCAGAATACAACACCAAGTTCAACGGCCCCAAACCCTGATTACATATATTACGGAGAGCATGAGAAATGATTTCACAGCATAGCAAAAAAGGCTTGCGCAACCCCTGGGTGCTCGGCATGGCAGGGCTGATTATCCTGGTGCTGGGGGTGAACGGCACCTTCATCTGGTACGCCACGCATGACCGCTCGACCTTGGTGGAAAGGGATTACAACACTAAAGACCGTAAATCTGGAGCTTCATTGATAAGCGAGCTTCAGGGGCAAAAGGCGCTTGCCTGGAAGACCACCATCAAGCAGCCCAAGTCGGTGGTGATGGGTTCACCCGCCGGATACGAAATCAGCGTGGTGGATCGGGGAGGCATGCCAGTCAGCGGCACGCTGGAAGTGGAGGCCTACCGCGCAGCGGATGAGAGCAAGGACTTCACCACGGCTTTCAGGGAAGTATCGCCGGGCAACTATCAGGGCTATGTCAGCTTCCCGCTCAAGGGCTACTGGGAGTTGCGCATCCGCGTCAAACGCGGAGAGGATATATTTGAAGCCGGTACCGGCAGGTTCATGGTCGCGGCCGCACCGTAAAGTTCAAGCAGGCTGTCTTGATCCCAGATAATCCGTTAGACACAATGTCCCCTCCCCCTTGCAGGGGGAGGGCTATAACCAGCGGCTTGGTTGACGTTTTTTGCCAGCCTAGTCGAATGGCTAGTAGTTTTATCAGGGAGGGGGTAGAAACGCAGCTTTCCCGCCGTGCTAACCCCCATCCTACCCTTTCACCCGCAAGGGGTACGCCGGTGGGTGCCCCGCCGCTCTGCGGCGACCCTTACGCAGCCCCTGCAAGGGGGAAGGAACTGGCAGGCCTTTAATGGATTATCCGAGTTGAACAGCAACTGTTTCCACTGCGGCTTGCCCATCGCTGCCGGGGCGGACTATCGCGCACGGCTGGATGGTGCGGAGCGGCAGTTTTGCTGCTTCGGCTGCCAGTCGGTATGCAGCGCCATTTTTGAAGCCGGGCTGCAAGGCTACTACCAGCGCACCCCGGAAGGCGCGCTGCTCGCACCCCCGCCGGAGCCGCCCAAAGACATCGAAATCTATGACTTCGACGAAGTGCAGCAGGAATTCACCACCGGCTCCGGCGACGTGCGCGATATCCACCTGCTCGTCGAGGGCATCCACTGCGCCGCCTGCGTGTGGCTGATCGAACGCGGCTTGCAGCGCGTGCCTGGTGTGCAGTCGGCAGAGGTCAACCTGGCCGCCAGGCGGCTGCATCTGCGCTGGGATAACCGGCGCAGCAAGCTGTCCGAGGTGATACGCGCGCTCGCCAAGATCGGCTACGCCGCCGTGCCCTACGATCCGGAAAGCGCCGAAGGGGTCATCAAGAAGGCCAACCGCGCCATGCTCTACCGGCTGTTCTTCGCCGGGTTCGCCATGATGAACATGATGTGGATTTCCATCGCGCTGTATAGCGGCGCGAACCAGGGCGAATTTCGCGGGTTTTTTCATTGGTTAGGATTGGCCTTAGCCACGCCGACCTTGCTGTATGCGGGCTATCCGTTTTATCGCGGCGCATTCGGCGGCCTGCGCGGCGGCCACCTGACCATGGATATGCCGATCGCCATCGGCTTGAGCGTCACTTACGCCTATTCGTTTTACATCACCGCCACCGCCAGCAAAATCGGTGAGGTGTATTTCGATACGGTCACCAACCTGATTTTCGTGATCCTGATCGGCCGCTATCTGGAAGGCATGTTCCGCCACCAGGCAATTTCCGCCACCAAACGCCTGATGGAGTTGCAGCCGCGCGTGGCCATCGTGATGCACGACGGGCAGGAACAGATGACCCCGATACGCGGCGTCAAACCCGGCGACCAGGTGTTGATCAAGCCCGGCTACAAGGTGCCGGTGGACGGCATCGTGCTGGAAGGGCACAGCGCGGTGGACGAATCCATGCTGAGCGGAGAATCCGTGCCGGTGAGCAAATCGGCTGGTGCGCAGGTTTCCGCCGGCACGGTGAACACCGATGGCGCATTGCTGGTCGAGGTGCGCTCGACCGTGCAGAACACCACCTTGGCGAAAATCATCCGCCTGGTGGAAGAAGCGCAATCTTCCAAGGCCCCGATCCAACGCCTCGCCGATACCATCGTGCCGTGGTTCGTGCTGGTCACGCTGGTATGCGCGATGCTGACTTTTTTCATCTGGAACACCGAAAACTTCGAGATCGCGTTGATGGCCGCAACTTCGGTGCTGATCATCACCTGCCCGTGCGCGCTGGGCATGGCGACACCGATGTCAATTGCGGTGGCCTCCGGCCTTGGGGCGAAACACGGCATCCTGGTCAAGAACGGGCTGGTGCTGGAAACCCTGTCCAGGGTGAACCACTTCGTGTTCGATAAAACCGGCACCCTGACCGAAGGCAGGATGAGTGTCGCGCATATGCACACCGCGCCCGGTGCCGTGGCGAACGGGCATGCCCGTTCCCCTCACCCCAACCCTCTCCCGGAGGGAGAGGGAGCAAACGAATCGCTGCGCGAGTTTCACATTAGGGAGGAGGTATTGCGCAGCGCGGCAGCGGTGGAGCGGTACAGCGAACACAGCGTGGCCAAGGCGATTGTTGTGGAGGCGGAGAAGCAGCAGTTGAATTACCGCGACATCGCCGTGGCCGGATTTCATGCGACAGCCGGCTTGGGTGTGGAGGCGGAAGTGGCCGGACAAACGGTGTTGCTGGGCAGCGCCGAGTGGCTGGTGCGGCGCGGCATTGCGCTCAATGCGGAACTACAGGCGCGGGCGCATGAACTGGAAGCGCAGGCGATGAGTTGCGTGCATGTTGCGGCGGGAGATGTGCATGTGGCCGTGTTTGCACTGGCGGACCAATTGCGCGACGATGCACGGCAATTGATAAATGAGCTGCGCGCGGCGGGGATTGCGATGACCCTGCTGAGCGGGGATCGCAAGCCGGTTGCCGAGGCCATTGCACGCCAATTGGGCGGCATGGAAGTGATCGCCGAAGTGTTGCCGCAGGACAAGGATCAGGTGGTCCGGCAGTTGCAACAGCGCGGTGCGGTGGTCGCCATGGTGGGCGATGGCGTCAACGACGCGCCCGCGCTGATTCGCGCCGATGTGGGCATCGCGCTCGGCTCGGGGACGGATGTGTCGGTGGAAAGCGCCGACATCGTGCTGATGCACAACGAGCTGGACAAGGTGCGGCTGGCAACCTTGTTGTCGCGCCGCACCCTGCGCACCATCAAGCAGAATATCGGGCTGTCCTTCGTGTATAACGCTATCATGGTGCCGCTGGCGATGATGGCCAGGGTCAGCCCGCTGGTGGCGGCGATCACCATGCCGATCAGCTCACTGGTGGTGATCGGCAATGCGGCGCGCATACGAACCTTATTTAAACCCAGATAATCCACTAATCCGTCATTCCGGCGCAGGCCGGAATCTAGCAAGAACAAGTGTTCCGCGAAGCGGACAGAACCGTGATGTCGCACCGCTTTGGTGAAACAACTAGCCATTCGACTAAGCTGGCAAACAGCGCCAGCAAAGTCGCTGGTTATCGCGGGGAATTTTAATCAACTGGATTCCGGCCTACGCCGGAATGACACAGTTTGTTCTAATGAACTATTTGGGTTAAAAAGCGATAGAGGTAGCCATGGACGTGATTTACAGTTTGATACCCGGCATGATGTTCTTCGGCCTGATCTTTCTCGTCGTGCTGGTCTGGGCGGTGAAGAAAGGGCAGTACGAAGACATGGAAGGCAACGCCAGCCGGATCCTGCTTGATGACGATGAAGAGATGATGGACCACCCCGATGACGCCAAGGGTGGTGAAGCAGACAAGGGGAATTCCGAACCGAAGCAGCCCTGATTTATGCAATCACTGTCCACCAGACTGCCAGCACCCCGAAGTGTCCGGGCCGATCGTCTGGAATGTGCCAATAGCTGAACATTGGTGGGAGACAGGATAACGTGTTTGTGGAACGACTCTGGAAGAGCGTGAAATACGAGGAGGTCTATCTGTACGCTTATGACAGCGTGAATGATGCAAAGCGCGGACTGGAGACATACTTTAAGTTCTACAATCAGAACCGACCACACACGGCGCTTGACGACCAAACACCGGATGAGGTCTACTTCGACAACCTGCCCGCACTGCCAAAAGCAGCGTAGGTATTAACCGCAAAGCGTCCACTTAAGACATGAAAAATTTTGGCCAATCTAGCGGAGCCACTTCTGACTAACTAGGAGAAATCGGCAATGGAAATACACACAATTGCTCGATCGGTAGCCAAAATATCACTCCAGATGCTTAGCTGCTTCTTTATCTCCTTTGGCTTAAGCTTCCATGCCTGCGCTGATGATTCATCTGGAGGTAACTTAATAAATGAAAAAAACTTTGGTGACTCATTAATTGGCAAATGGGATGAAACTGCCACATGCGGTTGGGGAGAAGGACACTTTTCATTCAACATAACCAATATTACGAACGGTGAGCTGAGTATCACTGGAAAAGTTGGTAATTGTTCGTTTGATAAGGGCCGAATTGACGGCAATAGGATAATAATCACATGCAGCAATTGGCTAAACAAAATTAACTATAAAGGGCAGATTCTGACGGAATCTGAAATGGACGGAACCTTCACACAACGGTTGTCAAGTGAGAGATGCCATTGGAGTGCACGGAAACAAACATCAGGTGCCGGACAAGTTGCCAATCAAACCACACCGGTCGGCGGAGGTCTGGCGGCGGAAGAGGCATCGCCGGCGCTGAGTCCCCTCTCATTGGCCGTGAAAAAATCAAAGCGGACGAGTGCAGATGATTCCCTGTCGTTGCTAAAGGCACAGGCCGGCACCGCGCCTGCCAGCTACTCTGCGGTGCGGCATCTGCCGCCGTCTCCGGGAAGCGGCCTGTACAGTTTGGATGCGCAGGTTGGCTTCGATACCCTCGACGGGGTTACATTCAATCCCGCGCAGGGAACCTTGTCGCTGTTCGGTCATCGCACACGCAGTGACGGGGGCGCGGACGTGCGTTATCTCGATCTGCTGGCGGCGGCGCTCGACTCTGACAAGCCCGTGTTCAGTCTCGAATGGACCGACTCCTCGCAACGCGAGGTCGACCGGGCGCTGGCGTATTTTGCCGATGACCGGAACAATGAGGAAATCACTACCCGGCTTTCCAAGATTTTCGATGCCAACGGACGCGTGAACCGGCAAGGGGCGTCGTTTTTCAAGGCACTCGGGGTCGAGGTGCGCGAGGGAATGAATCGCTATGAGTTCAATTCAAGCCTGCTCACGGCGTCGGGTCACAAGAACGCCGGCGCCGCGTTGCGGGCCTTTGGTGCCATGGTCGAAACGATCAAAAGGGGCGAGAAGGCGACCAAGAACTTAGAAGACCTGGCCAACGCACTCGATCTGTATGATTTTATCGCCGGCAAGGCGGCTGAATATCGCAACGGTCAGATAACTCAAACCGAACTTATGGATACGGTCATGCCGCGACTTCTGACCGGACTGGCGAATGCGTTTGGCTGGAATGACAGGCCGTATGTCGACAAGTACTGGCGGCTTCGCCGGAGCGGGAAATCATTTGAGGATGCCGGTGATGAAGCGATGTTAGATCTGCAGAACGACCTGAACACGCTGCCGCGCAAAGCGCTCGACACCATCACGGCGAAGTTGGGCGAAATCGTGGTTCCGCCGGACGTCATGCGCGAGGTGCTCGGGGCTGAGCCTCGGGTCCGGCCGGTGCTGGTGGGGTTGCCCGACCACACGCGGCTGGCTTTGACGGCGTTAGAGGCCGACGTGTTCAGCAAATCACTCTTCGACATGCCAGGCTTGCAGGCAAAGGTGCCCCGGTACCAAGGGTATTTTGCATGGCTGCGGGATCGGGGGCAGCATCCGGCGGCCGGTGAGGGCCATCTGTGGATCAGCCCCGGGAATTTCGAACTTCTGGAATCGGCCGACAGGCAAACGTTGCGCTTCGGCAGCACGCCCATGAAATTCCACATCGAGAAATACGAGTCGGGCCGGAGAAGCGTGGCTAACCCGCAGTTGAGCGCCTACGCGGACCTGCTCACCACCTGCTATGACGACATCGCCCGGGAGTATCCGGTGCTGCACCGGCTTCGTGAGAGTACGAAGATGGTGGCGGTGGCCCAGTGGCTCAAGCGGCGTGGCTATGCTGTTTCCATGCCGCGTGTAGGGCGGGAGGTTGTGAATCTGCCGGTGGAACTGCCCGGCGTTATCTATATGGTCATGGCGGTCAAGCAAGGATCTGTGGGGCAGATACTGACGGCGGCGGGCGGCGTCGATTTCTCCGGCGACAACGGCTGGAGGTACACGCCACGGGATATACAGTCTTCGCAAACCGACCTTGTCGACCGGACTGCCCGGCAGGTCCGGGAGAAAGTGGAGCAAATCTTCCGCAGGAAAATCGAGGCGCCCATGCCACGGCCGATGGCTGAGGTCAAAAGCGAGGAGAGCGGCGGACAGAAGGTCACCACCGTCACAGTGGCAGTGGGCGCCGGCACAGAGGGTGCGGCTCCGGCAGTGCAGATGCAGCGCAGCCCCGAAGATGAGGCCGTGCGGCTGTGGAAGGCGGAGGACCTGGCGGGAGCTGAACAGGCCTACCGCAAGCTGATTGAAGCTGCCGCAGGGGATGTGCGCTATGCCGCTTCCCTGCGGGCGTTGCTGGCGCAGGTTCTCCACGAAAAGGGGGACGATGCCGGGGCCATCAAGGAACTGAACGAGGCTGTGCGCCTTGCTCCCGATCTGCCCATCCTCCAACTACTCTACGCGCAAACGATGGTCCAAAGCGGCGATCTCCCCGGTGCCGAAGCGGCATTGCGCAAGTATCTCGCGCTCGACCCTGACAACCAGGCCGCCGCCCGGTTGCTGTCCGATGTGCAGGCGCGGCAGAAAGGCGGCGCAGGCGCGCCCGCTGCTGCACTCGCCGCCTTCCCCACGGCACTCGAGGGCGTGCCCGCGCTGGACGGGTCGCTTGAAACAATCAAGGCCAAGTCCGGACTGACGGATATTAGCGTGAAGCCGCCAACAATCACCGGCCGTGGCCCCGTGTTGCCGGATTACGTCAGGAACGACCCGACGATCGTCGATCTGCAGAAGAAACAGGATGACTATCTCGCCGTCCGGCAGAAGAAGGACGCGGAGGTGGAGAAGCTGCATCGGGATTTCGACGCGACGACAGACGAGGTGAAGAAGAGCGAACTGGCGGCTCAGGCAGCGCAGATCAAAGCCGAGAGCTCCCAAGCCGAACTGCAGGCGGCGATGATGAACAACGAAATCCAGAAGCGTGCCAAGTTATTGATCGACACCCATATGGAGGAAACGCCGCCAGCGCCGGGAGACCAGGAAACTCCTCCGCCCGATGCCCCGAAAACAGGACAATAAACAGGAATAGGAAGCCTTATGAAAAAGTTGATAACGGTTGCACCACTGCGAGCGGTTTTAGGGTTCTGGTTTATTGTCGCGCTCTTTGTTTTTGGAAATATTCCAGCGGTAAAAGCAGAGGATACTCAGAGTCTTGAAGGTGAGTGGGCGCCAACATCATCTAGTTCTCGTTGGGATAGTATCACGATTGTACGCCAGGATGGCGGATATAATGTTATTATAAAATATAAGCCTAATGAAAAACCCCCAGCGTGGTCAGGTTTTTATCAGGGAAACGCAACTCAGATTATTACCTCACGAAATATTCCTTCTGAACATTTTGCTGATGATTTTCCGGCTCCAGTTATCAGGGCATTAGCAGGTAAAATTACTTATAGGTATAGATTTACACTCTCTATCGATGGTCGCTCTGCGGAATTTGCCATTGATAAATTGGGTGTCAACTATTATCAGAATACAGGTGAAATGCATGACTACTTCATAGCACCCTTTGCTGAGAAAACAACTATGGTGCGTGTTCCCACATCACCAACTCCCACTTCTCCTGCGGCCACCACAGCAGTCTCATCACCCCAGGAGATTTTAGTTCAAGTTCAGCAACGGCAAAAAGAAGCGCACGAGTTGAACGAGCAGGGCGTCCAGTATTGGAAAAACAAACAATATCAACAAGCCGCCGATGCGTTCGAAGCCGCGTTGGACAAGAATCCGGACGACAAGACGATCCGCGAAAACTACAAGCAGGCAGTCGCCGCCCTTGCCGCCGAGACCGCTGAACGTCGGACCACGCCTCTTACGGGTGTCGGACCCGCCGACACTGCGGGTGGACACACGGCGTTGGATCAAGCTCACACTAGCGACAAAGAAACACGTAAAGGCCTTGAATCAGGCGGGCTTGAAAATATGAAAGAGCAATCTAACAAAGTATTCGACAAGCCGGTTCCCTTGCAGTCTTCGGGCATCAACCCGGCGGTGGACCTGAGGAATGTGGGCAAGGCGCCGTTGCCGACTTTCGTCAGGAAGGACAAGGAGATCATCCAGATGCAAAAGACCCGTGATGCTTTCCTGGCAACCCGGCAGAAGAAGGATGCGGAGCTGGCGCAGATCCGCAAGGAGATCGAAGCGGAGACTGATTCAGCGAAAAAGGGCGATTTGATGGTCAAGGCAGCGCAGATCAAGGCCGAGAGTTCCCAAGCTGAGTACGAAGCAGCGTTGAAGGACAAAGATATCCAGAAGCGAGCCAAGCTGCTGATTGATACTCATGTAGAGGAAGCACCGTCGGCCCCGGGCGACCAGAAGACCACTCCGCCCGATGCCCCGAAAGCAGGCCACTGAAAAAGGAGGAAGCGCTAATGAAAAGAACAGCATTTATAGCCCCGGTTTTCCTGGTTGCGTTTTGGCTCTTGATCTCGTGTGTCCTGCCAGTTCACGCTTTCGCTGAGCCGCTCCCTGCCTTGCGCGCGGTTCCCGCCACTTTGCCGGATGAGCTGCAAACGAAACTTAGCAAGGAACGAGCATCGCTTGAAAAAACATTAAGTGCGTTCTTGGCAGATGCCGCGGTATTCAACGCCAGGCGAGCGGAGGATCAGAGCGATGCCGAATACAATGCGCTGGGCGCACGAAGGACTCAATACATCACCGAAGCCAAGGCGTTCAATCGGGATGTGGATGAAGCGGTAAAGGCTTTCAATAATGATTTGGCGGCGGCGGTGAGAGCCAGCATCATCAAAAAAATTAACGCATTGGCAAAAAGACTGGGATGGAGTGTGGAAAAACAAGCCCGCCTCGACATGGCCTTGAACAAACTAGATTTCGATGGCGATCCCAATGTGACTAGCACCCAGATTAACCACACTTGGCAGGACGTCATAACGCGCGGCCAAGATCCGGAGTTGGCGCGGGAAGCCTCCCAAGGTAGTGGATTGGGGTTCCCTGGGGCTGGCACGCAGACCGTTAATAAGGATTGCGCCGTTTTCGCCTTGGCCAACGCGGCGGGTTTACCCTATGGGGTGGTTGCCACGCGTGCAACCGAACTCATTCGTCAGGGTGATTGGCGTGAGGCAAGCGACCGCGTGAATCCTCAGGCAGCCATTGAACAGCATGGACTCACAGGCGGGGAGGTGGTCATGCTGGCCGAATCCTTCGGTCAGGCCGAAGTGGTGCCGAGCTCGGATTTTGCGAAGACTTTGAAGGCGGGCCGACCAGTCATGGTAAATGTAGTTCCCCCTGGCGTGAACTTGAACAGCGGACACGAAGTTGTTCTTACAAAGACTTTTCAACATGGCGGCGAAACTTGGTTCGAGATGATGGATTCCTACCAAGGACCCCAACGTCGGCTGTTCTTGAGCAGTAAAGAACTCAACACCATACTTCAAGAAAATGGCGTGGCCTATCGTCCGGAACCCGGAATGACGCCGAATTTACTTCGCGATGGCGGAGACCAATGATCTCACACTGCCTTCCCAAAGCATTGGACAAATATATACAGGGGCATTTGCAAAACTCTTTTGAACGGACGGCATAAGGAAAAGCCAGAGTGCCGGTTGCGCCGAATCTGCTGAACCGGGAATTTGCGGTCAACGCACCGAACAAGGCGTGGGTATCCTACCCCAACATTGCGCTCCAGTGAGCGCTACGCGATAAAGCCGCGCTGCCTCGTTCACCTCTACGTTGAACTTCCGCTTCAGAGCAGATTGACCGGCTGGTTTGGGTCGACAGCGGAAGTCGGGCCGGCACCCTACTGTCAAATCTAGCCGAGCACTTCGCCGCTGGCCAGCAAGGGCTGCAGCAGCTTGCCGAAGTCCTTGGGCGGGACATATTGCAGCACGGGTTTCTCCTCGCTGCCCAAGGTGATGTCCAGCCCGTGTTGCGGGTACAGCCAATGGACTGCCCCGCTTTTCTTTTCCTTGATGCGTTGTGCCGGTTGGCCGAAACGCTTGCTGATAATCCCTTCTTCCAGACGAACCGACGGCATGTAGGTCAGGCCGCTGATCGGCAGTGCGCGCACCCGGGCCACATCATCCGGTGCCAGCGTGATTTTCTTGCCGCTGCCGGTTCCGCTCATGCGCAAGCCGCGTTCGTACATGCCTTGCAGCTCCGCATCGGGAACGGCGATGCTTACGACGATTTTGGATTTCAGCCCGGCCAGGGTAACTTGCTCAAAGAACATCTCGGCGACCAGTTTCCCATCAGGTGATTTGAACAGGCTGGATTTGGCCTCCTCCCGGAAGAGCTGCTCGGCCTCATTGGTGGTGGCCTGCCCCAGTGTCAAACCGAAGATGCGTATTGTGTCTGCCGTAGGATGTTCGATGTGCCAAGGTAAGCCGGTTTTCTCGATGGGTTTGCCCGGCATGAAAAGCGAGCCCGCAAAAATCAGAACCGAGAGGATGCCGACGCCCCAGTAGAGTTTGTGTTCTGTTGTCATATTTGGGAGGGTTATTGAGGTTTTCGTAAATTATTACATCCGATCACCCTGAGGTATCGAAGGGTGAATCTGGTCATGGCTTGGGGCTTCGATACATCCGTTATGGTTCGATACCTCACCACGAACGGATGTACCCTGTGCTGAGCCTCCTGAGGTACCGAAGGGCGAAGCATCAGCCCGAACGGAATGGTTGTCACAATTATGGGAGCCTCAATAATTTATTGGTCAGCAGCGGGCTGCGGGCCGGGGTTCTGCTCCACGAGGCGTTTCGGCAGTTTGCCGGTGCGCGCCTGAAACACAGCATCATTGCCGAGCACGATCAGCACCAGCAGCGACACCATGAATGGCAACAGCCCCACACCGCCGATCAAGGCGATGGTCTGGATTCTGGCCCAGCCCAGCATCCTGGAAAGCCAAAGCCCGCCGCCGCTGACCAGGCAGGTGGCAGCCAGCAGCAGCATGAAAATTCGATTGTGTCTGGCACCGATCCGCCAGTGCGATTTGACGAACCACGTTTCATCACTGGCGGCGACTTGTCTGGCTTTGAATATGATGTAGCCGATGATGGAAAACGAAATGACAGGAACCAGCGCGGGTAACAGGGGAAGGGTGCCGACCACCGCAGTCGTGGCGACGAATACAAATATGTGGTTGAAGACCAGGTTGATCAGAAAAATTTCGTGCGGCCACTTGGCGCGCTTGCTCTCTTCGGCTGAGATGCTAAACTGCTGATGCATGGTTTTTCCTTGAGTTATCCCTGAAACGGCAATTGGCCGCTCATGTTTCGATACAGCCTTCGGCCTGCTCAACACGAACGGCCAATATGCAATTACCCTCCGGGTGCAGATTACTACGATAGGTATTGATTTGGCAAAAAACATATTTCAGGTGCACGGTGTGAATGAACGAAGTCATGCTGCCATGCGTTGCATGGCGGTCAACTGAACGAGGAATGTAAGACTGCTATGGATGCTTATTTGTGGCTGGTTATGGTTTCGGTGTTCAGCACCGGGCTGTTGAGCGGGGTGCATTGCGCCGGGATGTGCGGCGGCATTGTCGGCGCAGTATCCATGCATCTTCCCCGCAACCGCATGCCGGTGCTTTACCATCTGGCGTACAACGGCGGCAGGCTGTTGAGCTATACCACAGCCGGCGTGATCGTAGGCGCAATCGGTAAAAGCGGCCTGATCCTGAAAGGCATTCTGCCGGTGCAGCAGACGCTGTTTGCGCTCGCCAGCGTCATGCTGATTGCGATGGGATTATATCTGGCGGGAATCTGGCAAGGCGTGCGCCATATCGAGAACATCGGCGGCATGCTGTGGAAAAAAATCCAGCCGTACAGCCGGGGTCTGCTTCCGGCTGATTCTGTGCCCAAGGTGTTCGGGCTGGGCGTGCTATGGGGCTGGCTGCCTTGCGGATTGGTGTACACCGTTTTGCTGAGCGCTCTGGCAATGGGCGATGCGTTGCGCGGAGGGCTGGTCATGCTGGCTTTCGGCCTGGGCACCCTGCCCAACCTGCTGGCAGTGGGATTGTTCTACAGCAGCGTAAAAAAATTCTCGCAACTCAAGCTGGTACGGCTGGTTGCCGGAACGCTGGTGGCCGGGCTGGGCGTTTATGGATTATTCAAGCTGTGGACAACAGGATTGGCGGGCTGGGAATTATTTTGCCACACGGCTTAGCCAAAAAATTTCCCGCAAAAGCGGGAGTTTATCTGGTGCCCCGAACCCGAATCGAACGTGTGAAAAACGAATGCCCAATTTATGCCGGCGCATTCTCTGGTTTATTCGGATGGTTTGTTGCGATTAAAATTACTCATCATATTGAGTAAATTGTTGACACCATTCTTTCCAGCCGACTTGCGATCTGCTGTCATCAAGACTTGCTAGCAGAGTGTCGACAATGAACACTAGACCGGGATAAAGAGGTTGCAAAAATCAGATGTAGTCATTATGATTAACTATGATTATCAGGAGAGATAAATGTTTACCAAAGTGCTAACTGCGCATGTCCCGCTACCCCTTGCCGAGAAGGTTGATCAAATCGCCGCCCGTATGGAGCGTTCGCGCGGATGGGTTGTGAAGCAGGCGTTGTCCGCTTGGGTAGACCAGGAGGAAGAGCGTCGGCGAATGACACTGGAAGCGATGGCTGATATTGAAGCAGGACAGGTCACCGATCATCAATCCGTACAAGCCTGGGCGGAGAGCCTGGGCACCGATAAGCCGCTGCCGGCACCGCGCTGATGGAATTGAAATGGACGAGCAAGGCTCTGTCCGATCTGGTCAGGCTTTATGATTTCCTGTCGCCGTTGAACAAGCAAGCCGCAGCGGCTACAGTGCAATCCCTGACGGCTGCTCCCGCAAAACTATTGGCACAGCCCCGTATCGGGGAAAAACTGGAAGAGTTTGAGCCGCGTGAAATTCGTCGCATTTTGGTGGGGAACTGTGAAATGCGCTACGAAATTCAACAATCCACTATCTACGTACTGCGACTCTGGCATACGCGAGAAGATCGCTAGCACTTCTCTCAAACTGGTAGGTGAGGTGAGACAATCGCTGGCTTTCCGTGCCCGGCAATGTATCGGGTTTTTCTTTTGGATGTAACCCCGGCATAGCCCCAGAAAAATAAAACGGGTTTGAGCTAACCCGGATTTCACGGACACTTTTAATAGTAGACAATACTACAGGAGGTGTCAGATGGGAAAAGAGATACAGAAGGTCAATGCGGAACGCAAAAGGCAGCGCTACAGCAAAGAATTCAAGCTCACCGCAGTCAAG
>JACREC010000048.1 GCA_016218445.1 Nitrosomonadales bacterium | reverse complement strand
GGTGCGGCGATCCCATTCCGCTTCCACCTCGTTCAGCGTGCCGCCGATGGCATGTTCGACAATCGCCGCGAAATCGCTTTTCAGGCGCAGCATGATGGGCTGGGTTTCCGGATCGCCCATGCGGCAGTTGAATTCCAGCACCTTGATGCCGCCCTGCGGGTCTATCATCAGTCCGGCATACAGGAAGCCGGTGTAGGTGATGCCTTCGCTTTCCATGCCGCGCACCACTGGCTGGATAACCTCGCGCAGCACGCGCGCATGGGTCTCCGGCGTGACCACCGGCGCGGGAGAATACGCGCCCATGCCGCCGGTGTTGGGGCCCTGGTCGCCGTCCTTGAGGCGTTTGTGATCCTGGCTGGTGGCCAGCGGCAAAACATTTTTGCCGTCCGCCATCACGATGAAGCTGGCTTCCTCGCCTGAGAGAAATTCCTCGATCACCACGCGCGCGCCAGCGTCACCAAGTTTATTGTCGGAGAGCATCATGTCTATGGCCGCGAATGCTTCATCCTTGTTCATCGCCACCACCACGCCCTTGCCCGCCGCCAGCCCATCGGCCTTGACCACGATGGGCGCGCCATGCTTCTCGACAAAAGCACGCGCCGCATTAACATCGCTGAAGGTTTCGAAGAATGCAGGGGGGATGTTGTGGCGCACCATGAAACGCTTGGCGAAATCCTTGGAGGATTCCAGTTGCGCGGCGGCTTTTGTCGGCCCGAATATCTTCAGCCCGGCGGCGCGGAATGCATCAACCACACCCGCCGCCAGCGGCGCTTCCGGCCCGACCACGGTCATGTAGATGTCTTCACATTTTACGAATTCGATCAGGTCGGGAATGGCGGTGACGGCGACATTCTCCACGCCGTCCTCCAGCGCCGTGCCCGCATTGCCTGGCGCGACATACACCTTCTGCACCTTGGCGCCTTGCGCCAGGCGCCATGCCAGCGCATGCTCGCGGCCGCCGGAACCGATGACTAGAATCTTCATAACATTCTTAAACCCATCGTAGGGTGGATACGGCCTGCAGCCTTTATCCATACATTACTTAAATGCAGAGTTAGCCTGTAACCACAGAGACGTTGCGCTAAGCAGAATGCCGAGGCCATATTTTTACCGCATAGTCAGCAAGCGTTGATGATCGTTTTTGTATTTCTGGTTCTGACCATAACTCATACTTGGATAGATCACGATTCATTGAAATACCCGATTCTGCATACATCTTCTTTTTCTCAGAAAATCTCATGTTTCCAAGTTCTGAATTGATGCCAGTGAGGGTTAAGTTACCAAGTGTGTCCAGATACTTCCTATGAATCTCATCACTTCCGCCAATCTCGCTGAGCCAATCATCATTAAGGGTTTGGGGCATTATGTGCTCAATGGTTATTTTATCGCTGTTAAGGTCGATAACTTCTTTCCCTGCAAGATGAGCCTCTATGCCATCAAGAACAATTCGAGCCGCTTTGGTGCCGTACAAATTATTTGTCAATATTGCATTCCTAAACTCAATGTCGTCTGGCCACCTCTCGCTTCTAACGCGTTTGGCTAATTCATTCGCAACCCATTCGTCCATGCCAGCAATATCTGTTGGTATACGTGAAGCAATGCCTGCAAACAACTTATTAAGAGCACTTCTTTTTTCGTCACACACTGCTCTTCTTACGATGAATGAGTTTATGTTCCGCAAGCAGTTCAGTAAAACATCTTCGTCGAATTGGTTGTTATCGCAGGCTGAAAATAACTTGAGAAGGATTGGGTATGAAATCGTTGCCTCAAGACGACCTAAGAGAGCCAGTTCTTTCTGTATTTTGGTATTGGTCTCTTTGTCAGGATTTAGAAAACGTACATAGTTAATCGAAGCCTTATTCATTTCCCCGATATGACATTCCACATCATTTGCAGTTTTTAGCTCGCTAAAACTGTGCTTTATGGATGAATATACTTTTGGTTTTTTTACATTTTCGCCGTCTTTGATTGCGTAATGCCATAAAAAATCCTCGAAAGCATCCCCAAGCCTTGATTCCATTGGATGCCATATTTCTCTATATATACGCTCTTGCTCCCCACCTTCGCCAAGCGAGTATCGAAATCGCATCAAAATATAATTTCTAACAAGATCGCCTTGAGAAAGTGGCTCACCCTTAAAGTTTAAGCTTTCAAAAATCAAGTATGGGTCGTCCGCTTCGCCAAGATTGATCATTACAACCTGAAGCAGCGATTTGACTATATCTAGAATTCTACCTGGATCAATTGGTTGTTCATTCTCATCTTTTTCTGCGATGGCTTTCTTGAAATACTCGTAGCAATCAATAATCAAATGCTTGCTTACATGGATTTCGGGTCTTCGATTTACAATCGAAAGATATGCAGCGCGATCGCCTTGGGTGGGCAAAAGCTTTAAATGATCTTCTGAATTATCGTAATGGCGATTAACTAGGTAATCTTGAATTTGATCTGATTTTCTTTCATCACAGCTATCACGAAGAGCACAAAGCACAATTGCGATTGTTGTTAATCGCTGTTGACCATCAATAACAAGATGCTTCGTCACGCCGACCGGAACGGTCTTTGCCGGGATTGATACGACAGCCCCCATGAAGTGAGATGAAGACGAAATTTCATCCTCATCATAATAGCTCATGATGTCATCCCACAGCGACTGCCAATTCCGTTTATTCCATGTATATGGCCGCTGGAAAAGAGGAATGATGCTTTGTTTTTCACCATCAAAGTACTGAACAATTCTGACTGGATTTGCTTCCATTGATTCCTCTTTTATGAGTTAGGACGATACACTTAAAGAAGTTCAATAGTTCCGTAGGTTGGGTTAGCGGCTTTTTGCGTAACCCAACATGCTTATAACGGAACAGAGTCGTCGTAGAGCGTTTCGGGCGATATGTCGATTTCACCTGGCCAGATTACTGTACCGTAAGCGACCGCTGCATGATGAAACAACTGCCCAGAGGCAATACGGTTCCAGGGCCGCATGGTCAGCAAAGGGCGCATATCGAAACGGCGATGCCCACCATTCTGGGAATCCAACTCTAGCTGAAAGTCTGGTGTGGTTTTAACATTTATAACATCGAGTAACATTTTTCACCAAGAATTTCACGCCGCCATCCGCTCAAACGAAAAGTTGGGCAAATCTACCCGCTCCGCTGCGTGTTCAATGGTGATACCACACACCTTGCCGCTCTCGTCGAGATCAAGCAGCGTGTTTTCGTCCACGTCGTTGGTCTCGGCGACTTTCGTCGCGCGCAACTCGATATAAAGCGTATCGGTATCCTGAAAATATTTAATCTTCATTGCTGAATCTCCTGTCGAAGAAAGCATTGTGTATGGTCTCGCCATCAGCCAACAGAATAACACGGAGAAACCTGCCCTCCGCTTCCGGAATCGCCGCCCAGCGGCGGATGCGTCCATCTGCCTGAATGACTTGCTTGCTTGGGTGGTCAATCACCCGTTGTATCCATTCAAGCTGGATGCCCGCCCGGTCAGGGCGGGAGTACATCATCTGGAAATATTGGGTGAACTTCACCGCAGTATTTTATCAGTGATTAAGCCGTCGCGAGCGAAGGCAGAACAAGGCGCGAAAGGATAAAAAAGCGGAATGTACTTTCTGTACATGAGCATTTTGAATCCTTGAGCAACACGGTTATGTCGAGCGTAGCAGGCTTAATGTCTGAAGTGGCGGTAGCCGGTGAACACCATCGCCAACCCATGCTCATCCGCTGCCGCGATCACTTCCTCGTCGCGCATCGATCCGCCGGGCTGGATCACGGCCTTTGCGCCCGCTTCGGACAGCACGTCAATACCATCGCGGAACGGGAAGAAGGCATCCGACGCAACCACCGAACCGACCAAACTCAGCCCGGCATTTTTCGCCTTGATGGATGCAATGCGCGTGCTGTCCACGCGGCTCATTTGCCCCGCACCTACGCCTAATGTCTGGCCATTCTTGCAGAACACGATGGCATTGGATTTCACATACTTCGCCACGCGCCAGGCAAACAGCAAGTCTTGCAACTGCTCGCCGGTGGGTTGTGCCTTGGTGACAACACGCAACTGCGCGGCTTGTACGTTCAGCGCATCCGGTGATTGCACCAGCAGGCCGCCGCTCACGCGCTTGAAGTCGAACTGGTTGTGCGCATTAGACAGCGGCACGGTGAGCACGCGCACGTTCTGTTTTGCGGCGGTGACCTTGAGCGCGGCCTCTGAGGCGGAAGGCGCGATGATGAGTTCGACGAATTGGTTGGCGGTGATCTGCGTTGCACTGTCTGCATCCAGTTCGCGGTTGAAGGCGATGATGCCGCCGAACGCGGAGGTGGTGTCGGTGGCGTAGGCCAGTTTGTAGGCATTCAGCGCATTGTCGGCAATCGCCACGCCGCACGGGTTGGCGTGCTTGACGATGACGCAGGCCGGTTGATCGAAAGTCTTGACCAGTTCCCACGCAGCATCGGCGTCACCGACATTGTTGTATGAAAGTTCCTTGCCCTGCAACTGGGTGTAGCCGGCGATGCCGCCTGCCACCGGAATGAGGTCGCGGTAGAACGCCGCGCTCTGGTGCGGATTTTCACCGTAGCGCATGTCCTGCACCTTGGAGAAGTTGAAGTTGATCTGCGCCGGGAACGCGCTCTTGCTACCGTCCGCATTGATTGCGGTGAGATAGTTGCTGATTGCGGAATCGTATGCTGCGGTGTGCGAGAAGGCTTTCTTCGCCAGACCGAAACGGGTGGCATCAGATACCGCGCCATTGTTGGCCTGCATCTCGGCCAGCACAACAGGATAGTCTGCCGGGTCGGTGACGATGGCGACATGCGGATGGTTCTTCGCCGCCGCGCGCACCATGGTCGGGCCGCCGATGTCTATGTTCTCGATGGCGTCCTCCAGCGTGCAGCCGGGCTTGGCGACAGTCGCCGCGAACGGATACAGGTTCACCACCACCAGGTCTATCGTCGGGATGCCATGCTTTTCCAGCGTGGCAACGTGCTCCGGCAAATCGCGACGCGCCAGGATGCCCGCGTGAACTTTGGGTTGCAGCGTTTTCACCCTGCCATCGAGCATCTCGGGGAAGCCGGTGTAATCGGCTACTTCGGTGACCGGAATGCCGTTGTCGGCGAGCAGCCTGGCGGTGCCGCCGGTGGAGAGGATTTTGATGCCGAGCTGATGCAAGCCCTTTGCAAATTCCAGCACGCCGGCCTTATCCGAAACGCTGATGAGTGCCTGCTTGATGGCGGCCATAATGATTCCGTTTTTGAGTCAGTTTTTTATGCCGTGCGCCTGGATCTTCTTGCGCAGGGTGTTGCGGTTCAGCCCCAGCAGTTCCGCTGCCCGCGTCTGGTTGCCGCCTGCGTGGGACAGCACGGTTTCAATCAACGGTTTCTCGACGCAGGCGATCACCATGTCATACACCCCGCAGGAAGGCTCTTCTCCATCAAGATCCTTGAAATATTCATCCATCGCCTTGCGCACGTAGCGCGCGACCTCGTTCTCGTTCAACATGCCACATCCCCCTATTCTTATGCAGCCAATTCTTCCATGTAGTGCAGCCGTTCCCCGTGCCGCAACTGCCCGTCAAAAAAATCATTTACCGCCGCCAACTGCGCCGTGCAACTTTGCGTCTGGTTCATCTGGCGGCGAAACTGCGCCGAACCGGCCAGCCCTTTGGCGTACCAGGAAATATGTTTGCGCGCCACGCGCAAACCGGTGTGTTCGCCATAGAACGCATAAAGCTCATAAACATGCCTGAGCAGCACACGCTGAATCTCATCCACCCTCGGGGCGGGCAGATGTTCGCCGGTGTTGAGGAAATGCGCGATCTCGCGGAACAGCCACGGGCGGCCTTGCACCGCGCGGCCTATCATTACGGCATCCGCCCCGGTGTGCCGCAACACATGAAGGGCTTTTTCCGGGGTGGTGATGTCGCCGTTGGCGATGACCGGAATGCTCACGCTGCGCTTCACCGCGGCAATGGTGTCGTATTCCGCCTCGCCGGTGTAAGCGCAGGCCCGCGTGCGGCCATGAATGGCGAGCGCCATGATGCCGCTGGCCTCGGCTATCCGCGCGATGCGCACCGCATTGCGGTTGTTCTTGTCCCATCCGGTGCGTATTTTCAGCGTCACCGGCACGCCCACCGCAGCGACTACCGTTTCAAGAATCCGCGCCACCAGCACCTCGTTCTGCAACAGCGCGGAACCGGCCATCACATTGCAAATTTTCTTTGCCGGACAGCCCATATTGATGTCTATGATCTGCGCACCCGCATCCACGTTGTATCGGGCGGCCTGCGCCAGCATTTTTGGATCGGCGCCGACAATCTGCACCGAGATCGGGTCGGTTTCGCCCTCGTGATTGGCGCGACGCAGGGTCTTCTCCGAACCATACAGCAGCGAGTTGGATGCCACCATCTCGCTGACCGCCATGCCTGCGCCCATGCTTTTGCACAACATGCGGAAAGGCCGGTCCGTCACGCCGGCCATAGGGGCGACGATCAGGTTATTTTTGATCTGGTGGGGGCCGATGCGCATGAATCATTTTCCGTGAGGAGGGTGGATTATAAAGCAATGGGCATGGCAGGGAAACAATGCTTGTATGCTATGATTCAAGCCATCAAAATACTCTCAGGATTTCATCATGTTCAGGTTTTTCCTGTTGCTGCTCTCGGCACTCTCCAGCGTCTGTGTTCATGCAAGTGAAGCCAGCGTCAAGGACACGCTGCAAAAAAATTATCCGCAAATCGGCAAGATCGAAAAAGTCAACAAAGCAAACATTCTCGGCCTGTACGAAGTGGTGACGCGGGATCAGTTGCTCTATACCGACGAAAAAGCGCAATACCTCATCATCGGCAGCATTTACGACCTGAAAGCCAAGCGCAACCTCACCGAGGAACGCTCGCGCCAACTGTTCGCCATCAACTTCAACGGCCTGCCCTTCGAACTCGCCATGAAAAAAGTAAAGGGCAACGGCCAGCGCAAGATGGCTTATTTCACCGATCCGAATTGCGGATACTGCAAAAAACTGGAGGGCGAACTGAAAAATATAGACAACGTCATGCTCTACGTATTCTTGTACCCCATATTTCAGGGCTCGGACGAAAAAGTAAAAGCTGTCTGGTGCAGCAAAGATCAGGTCAAGGCATGGGACGATCTGATGCAGAATGGCGTGCAACCGCCCGCCGGCTCATGCGACACGCCCTCGGCCAAGGTATTGGAATTGGGCGGTAAACTTAACTTGACCGGCACGCCGGCTTTGATCTTTGCTGATGGGGTGTTGGTTCCCGGTTATATGCCCGCCCCGGATCTGGAGAAATTGTTGAATGGCACGGCGGGCCACTGATAACTTTGCTGTTTCGCAAACATGAAAAACCTCCCGGCATCCGCGGAAAACACACTTAAAATCGGCCTCATTTCAATCAGCGACCGGGCCAGCAGCGGGGTTTATCAGGACGCCGGCCTGCCAGCGCTGCAGGATTGGTTTACCCATGCGCTGGCCAGCCCCTGGCAATGCATCACACGCCTGATCCCGGATGAACAGGCGTTGATTGAAGCTGCATTGATTGAACTGGCCGACAGCGAAGGCTGCCATCTGATATTGACTACCGGAGGAACCGGCCCGGCGCCCCGGGATGTAACGCCGGAAGCCACCCTGGCCGTGGCGCACAAGGTGTTGCCCGGATTCGGCGAGCAGATGCGTGCAGTCAGCCTGCGTTATGTCCCCACCGCAATCCTGTCGCGCCAGACAGGCGTGGTGCGCGGAAAAACCCTGATCCTCAATCTGCCGGGACAGCCCAAGGCCATCAAGGAAACACTGGATGGAGTTTTTGCCGCCGTGCCTTACTGCATAGACCTGATCGGCGGGCCGTACATTGAAACGCATCACGAAGTGGTGGCGGCGTTCCGTCCCAAATCGGCAAAACGCCCCTCCTGAATTACCATTACGTTCGCGTCCTGCCATGCGGGACATAACCGGAGGCTCCTTTGCGTATCCTGCATACCATGCTGCGCGTAGTCGATTTGGATAAATCGCTCGCCTTCTATACCGAAGTGCTCGGCATGAAGTTGCTGCGCCGTACTGACTACCCCGATGGAAAATTTACCCTGGCATTTGTCGGCTTTAATGACGAAGCCAGCAGCGCGGTCATCGAGCTGACGCATAATTGGGGAGTGGAAAAATACGAGCTCGGCAACGCCTACGGCCACATCGCCATCGAAGTGGAAGATGCCTACGCCGCCTGTGAAAAAATAAAACTGCGCGGCGGCAAAGTGGTGCGGGAGGCGGGGCCGATGAAGCACGGCAGCACCGTGATTGCGTTTGTCGAAGACACGGATGGGTACAGGATTGAGTTGATTCAGAGGTAGGTTGGTATGTGCGGCATGTTATGCCGAACTACAAATCTTTAAAACAACTTCGCCGGTGGTAGACCGGCGGCTAGTCACTTTTCTTGTCTTGCCAAGAAAAGTAACCAAAAGAAATCGCCCCCGGTTTGCCGCCCCCTACGGGGGTTCCCTGCGTTGCTCAAACGGTCAGGCGGCTGCGGAACTCGCGCTACGCGCTCAGACAGTCCTCGCCGACAACCCCTGACCGTTTTCCGCTACTCGGCGGCGCACAGGGGAAAGAAAAGCAAAACCAAAAACCCCCAAACCTGCGAGGAGGGCATGCCCTCCTCGCACCCAAGAAATACGTGCGCAAAGCGCACACAAAACCGCCTTTAATTTCCCCTGAGCGCCGCCTCGATCAGACACAAACGAGCGGTGGGGTTGGGCGAGCACTGTTTGAGCACGTGGCCGCGTAGCGGATCGTGCGAGTTGCGCAGCCGCCCAATTTTATTGACCGACCGAAGGAACCCGAAGGGCGTTACAGCAGGGTCGCCTTTTCTT
>JACREC010000046.1 GCA_016218445.1 Nitrosomonadales bacterium | reverse complement strand
GCAAAATGGGGGAACAATCTCCCGAAAACACCCGGGGTGCGGGGTGTTGAAGATGAAAAGGGGCAATGTCGCCCGTGAAAAACAGAAATGCTGTGACCTGACGAGGCTCTTTGAGAAAGTAACTTGTTCAGCGTTTCCTTAATTTTCATCGAATTTTCCTTGGTGTTATGTAATTGTGATTAATGTCCTGATTCGTGGGGCTGTGACAACATATTCTTGGTAGCACCAAACAGGCCGAAGCGTTTAATTTGTTCTGGCGGCAAGTCATGCTCTGCCTTGGCAAGTTGCTGCGCCAAGCTGGTTGCAACGTCCCTTGGCACATCAGCTTGCTCAATCACTTTTGCATCTTTTAGCCCGTCACCGCTGCACAACATGATTTTCCATTTACCCTTTTCCCGCCGCAGCAAGGCACGCCCACCATTTTCGCCCTGCGTCCAGTCTGCTACGGCATGATTGCCAACCACGATGACTGGCTCTGATTTCACCTGTAAATTCGGGCGATCAAAGGTCTCACTTATCAGGGTGCGAATATGTTGCTGTTCGTTCGTTACCGTCGCTTCATCTGAGAGAGCGAACGACGCGGAAAGTGCGCAAGCTAATACGACGGCAAGCCGCAGGGGATTTTTTAATGCACTCATGGAATCAGCACAGACTTTCCTTTGCCTCCGCAGTTTTCATTGTGCCCAGCATTATCTTTCGCGCATCCTTTGCGGGAGGAGCAGAGCGCTTCCGAAAGTAACTTGAACAACTTGCTTTCTTTTAGTTTGGCAAACATATCTTCACCTTTGGTTGTTGTAGTCAAATATTGACCACGCGAATTCTAGGGAAGGAGAATAATCCTGAGAATGTGACATATTGTCGCGCGACAAAATGCCGCACTCTGCATTGGCGCTGCTTTTTTGGTGGGCAAAACTTGCTGTTAGATCACTCTCTCGTGTTTGAGATCAAGTTCGAGTTTTTTAGATAGCGCAACAACCAAATTGTGACCAACGTTCTCTCTGTTGCTCATGGTCAACCCGCAGACATTCCGGCGATATTTGAGTACACCGGCTACAAGGCTGGTTATCCTTACTAACCCAGGGTTGCCCTCCCCCTTGGACGCGAAGCAATCCACCCGAATACCGTCATTGGAACGCGAAGCATGCCGTTGGACGGTGAACAGGGTTTGGTCCAGTTCAAGGAATGCACGCAGTAATTTCAGTTCTTTAGTGGTGGTCATAACGTGCCCCCGTTTTAAGAAATTGTTATTTCGGATTTAGGATTATTGCTACCCATTGCCTTCCCAGCGTATACACAGAATCTGCGGCAGCACTTCCTTTACGGTCAGGCTCCCGACGGCGACTTGAACAATTTGCTTTTTTAGCTTGGCAAACATATCTTCACCTTAGGTTGCTATGGCCAATACTGACTGCGCGAATTTTATGGACGGGAAATTATTTTTGGAATGCGACATGATGTCGCGCGTCAAAATGTCGCACCTTCTTAGCGACCTTTTGCGGTATAAACTAAGGAAACGCCGATTTATTCACTCAATCTGTCATTGCGAGCGAAGCGTGGCAATCCAGTTTTTTGATTTCAAACGAACTTCTGGATTGCCACGTCGCTACGCTCCTCGCAATGACGATTTAATCTGCGTTTCCCTAATCATTCTGCGCAGCAGGATGTGATGCCGGAGCCACAATTTGTCGCAGGGCGACACATTGCGGCGCAGACTCATATCCACGTAGCGGATGTGATGTCGGAACCACAATTTGCAGCATCCTGTTGCGTGAGGCATTTCACCCACCGCGTCCGTTATAATGGCGCGCAATTCATTACCTTTCGCCATTGATGTCTGCCATCCGTCTGTTGCCCGACCTGCTCATCAACCAGATCGCCGCCGGCGAGGTGATCGAACGCCCTGCTTCCGCGCTCAAGGAACTGATGGAGAATAGTTTGGATGCGGGAGCAACCGAGATCGCGGTGCAACTGGAGGGCGGCGGCATCAAGCTGCTGCGCGTGCGCGACAACGGCGGCGGCATTGCGCACGGTGAATTGCCATTTGCCCTGATGCGCCATGCCACCAGCAAGATTTCTTCGCTGGATGACTTGCAGCGCGTTGCCAGCATGGGCTTTCGCGGTGAGGCGCTGGCCAGCATGGCGGCGGTGGCTCAGGTAACGCTCACCAGCCGCATCACGGAATCTACCCATGCCTGGCAAATTCAGGCAGTTGATGGCACACAAAGCGATGCCGCACCCGCCGCCCACGCGCATGGCACCAGCGTGGAACTGCGCGAGCTGTATTTCAACACCCCGGCGCGGCGCAAATTCCTCAAGTCCGAAGCCACCGAGTTCGCCTATTGCGAGGAGGCCTTCAAGCGCATCGCGCTGTCGCGCCCGGATGCCGCGCTCTCGCTGCAACACAACAACCGCATGGTGTGGCAACTGCCCGCCCACTCCCTGCAACAGCGCATCACCGCCCTGCTCGGCGACGAATTCGCGCAGGGCGCAGTCAGCGTGGATCGCCAAGCCGCGAACCTGCGCCTGTACGGCATGGTCTCGCTGCCCGCCTACTCGCGCGCCACGCGCGATGCGCAATTTTTTTTCGTCAATGGCCGCTTCGTGCGCGACAAGGTGCTGGCGCACGCGCTGCGCCAGGCCTACCAGGACATCCTGCACCACCAGCGCCATCCGGCCTTCGTGTTGTTTCTCGAACTACCGCCGGAGCAGGTGGACGTGAACGTGCATCCGGCCAAGAGCGAGGTGCGTTTCCGCGACAGCCAGGCCATACACCAATTCATATTCCACACTCTGCAACAGGCGCTGGGTGCGCCGATGGCGGGAGCTGAAACGAAGGAAACCCCCGAACCAGATTCGTCATTCCGGCCCCTCGTCCGCGCTCAGGATAAACTCCGGCCGGAATCCAGCGCTTTTAATCAACTGGATTCCGGCCTGCGCCGGAATGACAATACCCTTACCTCGCAACAACACACCATGCCTTTGCACACGGCTGCCCAGCCGCTTGCCTTCTACGATGCGCTGTTTGGGAACAGGGGTGGGGCTCAGTTGTCAGTTGCAGGTTGTCAGGCAAACGAAAGTGATGAACCGCCAAGCGACACCGGCATCCCGCCGCTTGGCTTTGCCCTCGCCCAACTTGCCGGCATCTACATTCTGGCGCAGAACCAGTACGGCATGGTGATAGTGGATATGCATGCCGCGCACGAACGCATCGTGTATGAAAAACTCAAGGCCGCGCTCGATGAGCAACGTATTCCCGCGCAACCGCTGCTGATTCCGGTGAGTTTCGCCGCCGCTGCGCTGGATGTCGCCACCGCAGAAGAAGAACAGGCAACGCTGGCGCAACTCGGTTTCGACCTTGCCCCGCTCTCGCCCACCACCCTGGCGGTGCGCGCCATGCCCGCCCTGCTCAAGCAGGCGCACGCCGAGGCTGCCGCGCGCGATGTGTTGCACGAACTGCGCGAATATGGCGCGAGCCGCGCGCTGACCGAACGGCGCAACGAACTGCTCGCCACACTGGCCTGCCATGCCGCCGTGCGCGCCAACCAGCAACTCACGCTGGCCGAGATGAACGGCATCCTGCGCGAGATGGAACGCACCGAGCGCTCCGGCCAATGCAACCACGGGCGCCCGACTTGGTTCCAGATCTCACTCGCCGAACTCGACGCGATGTTCATGCGCGGGAAATGAGAAAAGTTGTTAGACGTAAGACGTAAGTTGCTAGTTAAAGAACCGCGCAGCGACAACACCAACTTACGACTTACGTCTAACAACTTACAACTCAGAATGACACCCTCCACCACGCGTATCGCCTTCGCCAGTTTCATCGGCACGGCCATCGAGTTTTACGATTTCTATATTTACGGCCTCGCTGTGGCGATGGTGATCGGCCCGGTATTTTTTCCCGGCAGCGATCCCGCGGCGCAGGCGCTGAATGCGTTCCTCACTTTCGGCATCGCGTTTCTCGCGCGCCCGTTCGGCGCCTTGCTGTTCGGCCATTTCGGCGACCGCATCGGCAGTAAAACGACTCTGGTTGCTTCGCTGCTGGTAATGGGCATCTCCACCACGCTGATCGGCGTGCTGCCCGGCCACGACCTGATCGGCTGGGCCGCACCCGCCCTGCTCTGCCTGCTGCGCTTCGGCCAAGGCATCGGCTTGGGCGGCGAATGGGGCGGCGCGGCCCTGCTCGCTGCGGAATATGCGCCTGAAGGCAAGCGCGGCTGGTTCGGCATGTTCCCGCAACTTGGGCCGCCCGTTGGCTTCCTGTGCGCCACCGGCAGTTTCCTGCTGCTGTCGCAGTGGCTCGACGATGCGCAGTTCCGCGCATGGGGCTGGCGCATCCCGTTCCTAGCCAGCGCGGCGCTGGTCATCGTCGGCCTCTACGTGCGGCTCAGGCTCGCGGAGACGCCGGTGTTCGCCAAGGAGTTGGCAACGCGGCAGCCCGTCAGGTTGCCGCTCGCGCAACTGCTCTCACATCATGCCGCGCCCTTGCTGCTGGGCGCACTGGCCATGGTCGTGTGTTACGCGCTGTTCTACATTTCCACGGTGTTTTCGTTGAGCTACGGTGTCACCACGCTCGGCATCCCGCGTCCGCAATTCCTGTCCATGCTGTGCATCGCCGTTCTCTTCATGGCTGCTGCCACGCCGCTTTCCGCATGGGCAGGCGACCGTTATGGCCGCCGCCCGGTGCTGCTGGTTGCGGGCAGCGCGGCATTCCTGTCCGGCTTCCTGCTGGCGCCGATGCTGGGCAGCGGCTCGCCGTGGCAAGTCACCGCCTTCTTATCCATCGAACTGCTCCTGATGGGCGCCACCTTCGCGCCAATGGGCGCGTTGCTGCCGGAGCTGTTCCCGACCGCCGTGCGCTACACCGGGGCAGGTGCAGCTTACAACCTGGGTGGCATACTCGGCGCTTCGCTCGCACCTTATCTCGCGCAACAACTGGCGCTGCGCGGCGGACTCGCCTGGGTGGGCAGCTACGTTTCTGCCGCGGCAGCAATCAGCGTGCTGGCTGTACTGGCGATGCGCGAAACGCGCGATAAGGAATTGGCATGAACTCAGAACCGCTCTCATTCCTTCCCCCTTGCTGGGGGAAGGTTAGGATGGGGGTAGAAGTCGAGTGTCTACCCCCTCCCTACCCCTCCCCCTGCAAGGGGGAGGGGATATTGTGCCAAATGGACTGTTTCGCATGACAACGCTACCCCCCGCCATCTTCCTGATGGGTCCCACCGCCAGCGGCAAGACAAACGTCGCGGTGGAACTGGCGCAGCGCTTGCCGGTGGAACTCATCAGCGTGGATTCGGCGCTGGTGTACCGGGACATGGACATCGGCACCGCCAAGCCGGATGCCACCACCCTCGCCCGCGCACCGCATCACCTGATCGACATACTCGACCCCACCGAAGCCTATTCCGCCGCAGCCTTCCGCCACGATGCGCTGCGCCTGATGCACGACATCACGCAGCGCGGCAAGATCCCGCTGCTGGTCGGCGGCACCATGCTGTACTTCAAGTCACTGCGCGAAGGGCTGAGCGAATTGCCGCAGGCTAATGCCGCTGTGCGCGCCGCACTCGATACCGAGATCGCGCAACACGGCATCCAGCACCTGCACCGGCAACTCGCGCAGGTAGATGCGGAAACCGCCGCACGCCTGAAGCCGGCCGACACGCAACGCATCCAGCGCGCAATGGAAATCTATCGGCTCACCGGGCAGCCCATGTCCGCGCTGCTCAAACAAAAAACTGACAGCGAACTGCCCTACCGCATCATCTCCATTGCCCTCGCCCCTTCTGACCGTTCTGCATTACACGCCCGCATTGCTACCCGCTTCAAGAGCATGTTCGAACAAGGCTTGGTCGATGAACTGCGCACCCTCCGCGAAAAATATTCGCTGCACGCGAACATGACCTCCATGCGTTGTGTTGGCTACCGCCAGGCATGGCAATATCTCGAAGACGAAATCAGCGAGGCGGAACTGCTGGACAAAGGCATCGCCGCCACCCGCCAACTCGCCAAGCGGCAGCTCACCTGGCTGCGTTCGATGCCGGACAACATCGAGATTGACTGCCTGGCGCACAACCTGGCTGAACAAGTCAGGAACACAATCACCAGATGGTTGCACGTATAATGCGTGCCTCATTTTTTGAAAGCTTGATGCAATGAAAATTACCGTAATAGGTTCCGGCTATGTCGGCCTGGTTTCCGGCGCATGCCTCGCCGAACTGGGCAACGATGTCATCTGCCTGGATGTCGATCCGCGCAAGATAGACATTCTCAACAACGGCGGCGTGCCGATTTATGAGCCGGGTCTGGAAGACGTCATTAAGAGCAATGTTGCGGCTGGCCGCTTGCGCTTCACCACCGACGTTGCGGAGAGCGTGGCGCATGGCCTGGTGCAGATGATCGCGGTGGGCACCCCGTCCGGTGAGGACGGCTCCGCGGATTTGCAATATGTTGTAGCCGCCGCGCGCAACATCGGCAAGCACATGAACGAATACAAAGTGATCGTGGACAAGTCCACGGTGCCGGTCGGCACCGCAGATAAAGTCCGTGCTGCCGTGCAGGAAGAGCTCGAAAAACGCGGCCTCAAACCTCAGTCCTCAGCCCTCAGTCCTGGTTTTTCCGTGGTATCGAATCCTGAATTCCTCAAGGAAGGTGCTGCTATCGAAGACTTCAACCGCCCGGACCGCATAGTGATCGGCGCGGAGGATGAGCGCGCCATCAAGGTGATGCACGACATGTACGCCCCGTTCCAGCGCAACCACGACCGCCTGATGGTGATGGACATCAAATCCGCCGAGCTGACCAAGTACGCTGCCAACGCCATGCTCGCCACGCGCATCTCATTCATGAACGAACTGGCCAACCTGGCCGAGCGCGTCGGTGCGGACATCGAGCATGTGCGCAAGGGCATCGGCTCCGACCAGCGCATCGGTTATCACTTTCTGTACGCCGGCTGCGGCTACGGCGGCTCGTGCTTCCCCAAGGACATCCGCGCCCTGCAACGCACCGGCGAAGAATATGGCCTGCCGCTGAAAGTCCTGCATGCGGTGGAAGAGGTGAACCATGCGCAGAAGAACGTGCTGCTGCAAAAGATTACCAGGCGTTTCGGCAACGACCTCAAAGGCAAACACTTCGCGCTATGGGGACTGGCGTTCAAGCCGGGCACCGACGACATGCGCGAGGCCACCAGCCGCGTGGTGATGGAAGGGTTATGGGCGCGAGGCGCAACCGTTACCGCCTACGACCCGGCGGCGATGAAAGAAACCCGCCACATTTATGGCGAACGCGCCGATCTGAGCTATGCCGACAACTCGAAGGATGCGCTGCAGGATGCCGATGCGCTGATCATCGTGACGGAATGGAAGGCCTTCAAGAGCCCGGATTTCGAAACCATAAAATCACGCCTGAAACAGCCGGTGATCTTCGACGGGCGCAACCTGTTCGAGCCGGCCGACATCAAGGCGATGGGCATCGAGTATCACGGGATAGGGCGCGAAGGTTAGATTACAAACCAAGCGGATCGCGGCTTGTAGCTTAATTGCAGACCGCCCTGACTTGGAAAATATCGGTATGTCCCTGCAGAATCTTCTCAATTCCGTCCTGTTTCAAGGTATGCATACCCTGATTGATGGCCGCAAACAGCAGGTCTTCGGCTGCAGCATGTTTCTGAATCAGTTTCTTGATTGGCACAGTCGCCTCCAGGAATTCGTACAAGCCTATTCTTCCTTTATATCCCGTACCGCCGCATTCAGCACATCCTTTAGCGGAAGAAAGCGAAAATTCCCCACTTTCATTGGCGTGAGTTTTTCGCCACTGTTGATACACGGTATCAGGATCGAGCGGTGTGTTCTGGCAATATTCCTGGGCCAATTCGTTAATTTCGTCAACCGATGCGGTATGGCTTTTTTTGCAATGTTCACAGAATTGTTTGGCCAAACGCTGCGCAAGGATGCCAACCAGCGCATCTGAAGCATTGAACGGATCCATTCCCAGATCAAGCAGCCTCACCATGCTTTCCGACGCGTTGTTTGTGTGCAGCGTTGAAAAAACCATGTGGCCCGTCAGGGAAGCTTCGATGGCGGTTTTTGCGGTTTCGCTATCGCGCATTTCACCGACCATGATGACATCCGGGTCGGCGCGCAAAAAACTGCGCATTGCAGCAGCGAAAGTCCAGCCGATACGCGAATTTACCTGAACCTGACGCAGCCCCTCCTGAGTGATCTCGATAGGATCTTCAGCAGTCCATATTTTTCTGTCTGGCGTATTGATGAATCCGAGTATCGAATGCAGCATGGTCGTTTTACCCGATCCAGTCGGACCGCAGACCAGAAAAAGCCCGTACGGTTTTGCGGCCAATTGCTTGATTCTCTCCAATACGTCGGCGGCTAGTCCCATTTTTTCAATCGGAACGGGTTCCGCAGCGGTGAGTACCCGCATGACGATGTCTTCAAGGCCGTTAGCCGTTGGAACTGTTGCGACGCGAAGCTCGACTCTTTCTTCTCCGCGACGCTTTAACTCAATTTTCCCGTCCTGCGGTTTGCGCTTTTCAGAGATATCCAGTTTCGCCATGATCTTTATTCTGGAGATCAGCGCATTTCTATAGTTCGAAGGGAATTCGTAATACTTGCTGAGCGACCCATCTACGCGAAACCGGATAACCGTATTGCGCTTCCCTGAATAGGTCTCGATGTGGATGTCCGATACGTCCTGATCACATGCATCGACAATAACCTTATTGACAAGCCTGACCAGTGAATTGTCCGACTCCGTAATGTTTTCCTCAGTGGAATTTTCCGCACCCTCCGAAGAAATCAGGTCGAAAGCAAGGTCATTAATTTGCAGCGTACTTTCCGCCGATTTGTAGAAATGCTTGACGGCATAAAGGATATCTCCCTTCGATGCCATAACGGGCACAATATTCATACTGGTTAAAAAGCGCAGTTCGTTCAATAACTCCCAATTCATCGGGTTTTCCATCGCAACAATCAGCGTTTTATCCTTGCGGAAAAGTGGCACGATTGAATATTTTTTGGCAAAACCGATTGGAACAAGCAAGACAGCATTGGGATCAACCTTGTATTTTTTGACATTCACAAACGGAATGCCCAGCTTTTCGACCAGCATGCGCCTGATGGTATCTTCATCAACCACACCCATGTTGACCAGGATTTCGCCTAGTGTTTTTTTCCTGTTGAGCGTCTGCTTGGCCAATGCTGCTTCCAGGTCTTTCTGCGTGATTATCTTCTCCCGGATCAGCACATCCCCAAGCTTCAAATCGGATCCGAACTGGCGTTCGACTGCCGCGACAAGTTGAGCCGGCGTAACAATTTGTTCATTGGTCAAGTATTCGCCGATACGCTTGGCGCGAAGCAGCTCCTGATTCTCGAGTCCGAGGTCTATTTCTTTCTGGGTAACAACATTTTCCTTGACCAGCATCTGGCCGATCGCTTCACCTATGTGGTAGCTTTTAATCGCTTGTGTGGGAATGAAATGGCGAAAAACGGTTCCGGACGCACCTGCCAGAAAAAGATAGAGTCCAGAATTGTCAACAACGGAATCGACAGTTTCGCCCTCAAGTTTTTTGCCGTTGGTAAATAAAACCGAGCAACTCTGCTTCCTGGAATCTCCAAAAACTACTGCATGATTTTCATCGATCAAGCCGGCCTTCTTTTTGAGGTGTACTGGATGAACAAGGCGAAGATAATTGACGTACTGCAACTTTAGCTTGTTGAGGCCGCCAGTGGCAGCTAAGGTTTCCAGGATGCCCTCTTCGGGAGAAAAACGGGTTAATTCCCCCTGGAACTCGTGCCCATCATTGAATACGATAAAGCAGGGTTCGCTATCGAAGTCATCCAGGTTTTCCTTAAATTCATAATAAAAAGGCGTTGGCCATTTAATGGTTTTCATAGTAACTCCTATTAGAATCAAGTCTTCGAGAGCGAAAATTCAATCCGGAAACGCCGCATCAAATCAACTGGTACCTGTACGCACATTCAGGTATTACCCTGCACGGCAAGCGTGCCAACACGCCCATCCACTTCGCGCATCACCATCTCGTGCCTGGGCAGTATACCCTCAAGCCCTTCGAGATATTGCCGCAACGACACCAGTTCGTAGCCCTGCCCTTTCCAGCCGCTGAGCAATTGCTCGAATACCGGCAGCAATTTGCCGCCTTCCAGTTCGGCATGCAGGGTGAACACATGGCCAGTAGCCCATGGATTAGCGGTCAGTTGCAGGATGTGTTGCGCGATGTTGTCCGGCGTGATGCCGTTGCGGTTCATCAGTTCGTCCAGTGTCGGCAGGGTGGTGGGCAGTTGCGGGCAGGCGACGATCTCGGCGTTCACGGTGGGAATGAAGGGATGCGTGCCGCGCGTGTCGGAACTGTAATCGAAGCCCAGTTGCTGCGTCAGGCGCAAGGCATGGCGGTTCATCTGCCAGCCTGCTGCGGCGTGTGCCTTGGGCGTCTCGCCAAATATTTCGGTGAACCTGTCCACCGCGCGCTGCATTTCGCGCCGTGTCCATTCGGCATCCTTGCCAGCGACATGATCCTGCCAGCGGATGTGGTCGTGGCAATGGATGCCGACCTCAAAGCCCGCATCGCGCACCGAGCGCATGACGTCCGCGCAGCCGTGCCCGATGTCCGGCCCCGGCAGCAACGTGCCATACAACAGCGTCTTGATGCCGTAATGTTCCACCACCGAAGTGCGCGACACCTTGCCCAGAAAACCGGGGCGGAATACACGCCAGATGGCGCGCCCGGTGTGGTCGGGGCCGAGCGAGAAAAAGAAAGAGGCTTGCGCGTTGTGCTTTTTGAGAGTTTCAATGAGGCGCGGCACACCTTCGCGGGTGCCGCGGTAGGTATCCACATCAATTTTTAGGGCGAGTTTCATAAGGGAAAAGGACTGAGGACTGAGGCAAGGCAGGGCAGCAGGTTTTACTCGCGCCTCAGTCCTCGCACCTCAGTCCTGTTCTAATCTACCAAACCGCGCGCCTCTGCTACCTGCCCGCGATACGCATCGAAAATCTTGCGCAACGTGTCCGCCATCGAAGTCGTCGGCTTCCAGCCCAGCTCTTCGCAGGTGTTGGTGATCTTCGGCACACGGTTCTGCACGTCCTGATAGCCTTTGCCGTAATAGGCGTCCGAGGTGGTCTCGACAAGCTTCACCTTCTTTGCGGAATCGCGGTATTCCGGATATTCCCCGGCCAGTTTCAGCATCATCGCCGCGAGGTCGCGGACGGAATAGTTGTTGGTTGGGTTACCGATATTGAAAATCTTGCCGGTGGCGATGCCGTCCTTGTTCGCAATGATTTTCATCAGTGCGTCGATGCCATCGTCCACATAGGTGAAGGCGCGTTTCTGCTGCCCGCCATCCACCAGGCTGATGTTCTCGCCGCGCACGATGTGGCCGAGGAATTGCGTGACGACGCGCGAGCTGCCTTCCTTCGGCGTATGGATCGAATCCAGTCCGGAGCCGATCCAGTTGAACGGACGGAACAGCGTGAAGTTCAAACCTTCCATGCCGTAACCCCAGATCACGCGATCCATCAACTGCTTGGAACAGGAATAAATCCAGCGCGGCTTGTTGATCGGACCGCAGATCAGCTCGGAATTTTCCGGGTCGAATTCCTCATCGTGGCACATGCCATACACTTCCGAAGTGGATGGGAACACCAGATGCTTGTTGTACTTTACCGCCGCGCGCACGATGGGCAGGTTGGCCTCGAAATCCAGTTCGAATACGCGCAACGGCTGTTTGACGTAAGTGGCCGGTGTGGCAATCGCCACCAGCGGCAGGATCACGTCGCACTTGCGTATGTGATACTCCATCCACTCCTTGTTGATGGTGATGTCGCCCTCGAAGAAATGAAAGCGCGGCTGGTCGAGCAGATCGGTGATGCGCTCGGTATTCATGTCCATGCCATACACTTCCCAATCGGTAGTGGCGAGGATGCGGTTGGACAGATGGTGGCCGATGAAGCCGTTCACACCGAGGATCAATACTTTTTTCATTGCTGTTTCCTTAACGATTAAATTTACCCGTCATTCCGGGCTTGACCCGGAATCCAGCAATTTTATTAAACTGGATTCCCGCCTTCGCGGGAATGACAAAACTTTGACAATACTTTATGCAAACTCATATTTCTCTGTGCCATGCCGTGCGGCGAATTCCGCCGCGCTCATCTCGACACCATCCAACTCGAAGCGCACCACGCGCAGCACTCCGCTGCCGCAAATCGCATAAGCCTTGCCCTGCTTGACGTAGAACGCGGGCTTTTCATCCGATACCGTACAGCCGGTGACCAGCGTTTGCAAAATGCGCATCGGTTTGCCCAGCAACTGCGTGGTTGCGCCCGGATAAGGCGGCGCCACGGCGCGCACCAGATTGTGGATGCTGCGCGCATCCTGCGACCAGTCAATGATGCCGTCTTCCGCCTTGCGCCCGCCGAAGTAAGCGCCCTGGCTCAAATCCTGCGGAATTGCCGGTGCGGTACCCGCCAGCAATGCAGGCAGAATATCGTTCAGCGCGATCTCTGCCGCCACGGTAACCTTCTGGAATACTTCCAATGCCGTGTCGTCGGGCAAAATCGGCACCGCCTGCTGTGCCACGATTGCGCCGTTATCCGGCTTCTCCGTCATGTAATGCAGGGTCGCGCCCGTTTCCGTTTCACCGTGGATTATCGCCCAATTCACCGGCACGCGGCCACGGTATTTGGGCAGCAGCGAGCCATGCATGTTGAACGCGCCACGATTGGGGATAACCAGCAGCGGAGCTTTCAGCATCTCGCGATAATAGAACGAAAAAAAGAAATCCGGCTGCAAGCCGCGAATCTGCTCCACCACTTCCGGCGTATTCGGGTTGTCCGGCATGATCACCGGAATGCCGTGCAGCGCCGCCAATTCCGCCACGCTGTCAAACCAGATATTTTCCTTCGGGTTGTCGCGGTGCGTGACGACTAATGCGACATCTACACCGTGCGCCAGCAGCACCGAAAGGCAGCGGTAACCGACATTATGGTAGGCGAAAACGACAGCCCGGCTCATCGCATCTCCCGGCGCGAATATCCCCCTCTCCCGCCGGGAGAGGGGCTGGGGGTGAGGGTCAGCACGTTCATCAGGCGCTCCCTCACCCTAACCCTCTCCCGGCGGGAGAGGGGATGGTGTGGGCTGCTCCAGCACCGCCTCCACCAGATAGCGCGGCCGATGGCGTACCTGCTGGTAGATGCGCCCGATGTATTCGCCCAGCAGGCCGATGCCGAACAGCGCGATGCCGATCAGGAAGAACATCAGCGCAAACAACGTGAACAGCCCTTCCGCCTCGGGGCCAACCACCAGGCGGCGTATCGCCAGGAATACGAAGAACAGGCCGGAGAACAGCGAGATCAGCATCCCGGCCATGGAGAATAGTTGCAACGGCACCAGCGAGAAGCTGGTCATCAGGTCGAAATTCAGGCGGATCAGGCTGTACAGCGAATACTTCGATTCGCCCGCGGTGCGCTCCTCATGCCCCACCACCACCTCGGCGGGATTGCGTGCGAAAGTGTAGGCCAGCGCCGGGATGAAGGTGCTCACCTCCTTGCAACTGTTGACCGCATCGACGATGTGGCGGTCGTAGGCACGGAACATGCAGCCCTGATCGGTCATCTTGATGCGCGTGATGCGTTCGCGCAGGCCGTTCATCGCGCGCGACGCAACATGCCGCCACCAGCTATCGCTGCGCTGCCGGCGGATCGAGCCGACGTAATCGTATCCCTCGTCCATCTTCGCCAGCAGCAGGCCAATATCCTCCGGCGGGTTCTGCAGGTCGGCATCCAGCGTCACCATACGCTGTCCGCGGCTGTGCTCGAAGCCTGCCATGATCGCCATGTGCTGGCCGAAATTGCCGTTGAACAGGATCACCCGCGTCACATCCGGACGTGCCTGAAACTGCTCGCGCAAAATCGCGGCGGAACGGTCGCGGCTGCCGTCGTTGATGAACAGAATCTCGTACACGATGCCGAGCTTGTCCAGCGCCGGATACAGCCGGTCAAACAGCGCCTGCAAGCCCTGCTCTTCGTTATAGACGGGGATGACGACGGAAAGTTGTGGGTTATGCATGGGGCGGCATTCTACCGCATGGGGAGGGGTTAGCGGAATTGGGTTGGTAGGGTGCAATAAGCGAAGCGCATTGCACCGAATGTTCAGGAGCGACACATACGGCGCAATGCCCGTTGGTTATTGCGCCCTACGCGAGCTGAATTGCATGACAATATACCATATGACAATGATAAGTTCAGTTGCATAAAACACAATGTCATTTAGGTAATCCTCACGCTGTAATAGTGCAGGTAACGCTCGCACAACAAAGTCCATAACTGCAACTACGGCTAAAATCAACAATATGATCAGCATGTTGCGAGAGTACTTCCTAGGAAATGCAACACAAAAAAACATAAGCGCAATATGCGAGACCATCAATATATCCAGGCCCAGATCGCCTCTGAAATTTGCAACTCTAAGGAATCCTAACAAAAAAGAAAGGCACAAGATAATTGCAACAAATCGCACGAGCACGTCCACACAATCCATAGCGGATAGCTGTCGAACAAGTGGATTCCGATTTTCATGGGGTATCACAGTAATTGTCGCCTCCCAAATGCATCGCCCCATAATAAATAATGGCTAGATAAACTGTATGCAATTCGCGTAGGGCGGATGCCTTTAGGTGATCCGCCGCATAAACCATCCGGCGCAACCGCTATGCGTTGCGCCCTACCTCAACACCTCGCGCATCGCCGCACACGTGCGCTCGACATCTCTTTCATTCATCGCATAGAACATCGGCAACGAAACGATCTGCTTGCCGACGCGCTCGGCAACCGGAAACATGCCTTCCTTGAACCCCAGCGCGCGGTACAGCTTGAACAGATGGATGGGCGCATAGTGATAGCCGACGCCGATGTTTCGCTCTTTCATCCGCGCCATGAAATCGGCGCGAGTAATGCGCTCCGGAAGCACGATCTGGAACAGGTGCCAGTTGGTATTCGTGAAATCGGCAAGCGGCAGTTGCGCGCCGGTCTGTTTCTCGAAATCCTTGCCGAGCGTGGCAAAATAATGCCGCGCCAGTTTGCGCCGCTGCGCGGTGATGGCATCCAGTTGCGCAAGCTGGCCCAAGCCAATCGCGGCGGCAACGTCGGTCATGTTGAACTTGCCGCCCAGCACATCCACTTCGATGCCGTCCCAGCCGCTGCGTGTCACGCCTTGCAGGCGATACTTTTCCGCGAGCGTGGCTTCCTCGGCGTTGTTCAGCACCAGGCAGCCGCCTTCGGAGGTGGTGATGTTCTTGTTGGCCTGAAAGCTGAATGAGACGAAATCGCCGAACGAGCCGATGGGCTTGCCATGCCATGACGAACCGATGGCTTGCGCGGCATCCTCCACCACGCGCAATTTGTGCTTCCTGGCTATCGCATACAGCCTGTCCATGTCCACCGGCTTGCCCGCCAGATAGACCGGGATGATGGCCTTGGTGCGCGGCGTAATCGCCGCCTCGACCTTGTCCAGATCGATGTTGCGCGTGGCTGGATCGACGTCGGCAAATACCGGCGTTGCGCCCACTTCGAGTATCACATTCGCGGTGGCCACCCACGAGATCGGCGAGGTGATGACTTCATCGCCCGGCCCGATACCCGCGATGCGCAGTGCGATCTCCATGGTGCAGGTGCCGGAGTTGAAGGTGCGCACCGGACGCCCGCCGAAATAGGCGGACAACTGCTTCTCGAATTCCTGCACCTTCGGGCCAGTGGTGATCCAGCCGGAACGCAGCACCTCCGCCACTGCGGCGATGGTCGCTTCGTCTATGGTTGGGCGGGAAAAGGGTAAAAAGTTGCTCATATATATCCGTAATGTGACTTCTTTAAGCTCGTCATTGATGAAACTACTAGCCATTCGACTAAGCAAGCAAGCTTGCAAGTCGCTGGTTATCCGGCGCAGGCCGGAATCCAGTCAAAAAAAATTCTCCGAAACGCGGAGACAAAACCTTAAAGGCATTTTGAATAAAGCCGCTGGATTCCGGCCTGCGCCGGAATGACGGTCGTAGTTTATGCCCGCGAAATAATTATCACACCGAGAATGATCACACCGATGCCGGCCACCTTGCTCGGGTTAAATGCTTCGTTGAAAAACCACCAAGCCGCCACCGCATTCACCACATAGCCCATGGAAAGCAGCGGGTAGGCAATACTGACCTGCACGCGCGACAGCGCCAGTATCCAGATCACCACACTCAATAAATAGCAACCCATCGCGCTGACAATGTGCCACTCGGTCGCAAGCCTCCAGCCGATCGGCATGATGTTCTCACGGCTGAATTCGAAATAACCAATGGCGTTGGTGCCCGCCTTGATCAGCAGCTGCGCGGCAACGTTGAGCATCACGCCCACGAAGATTAAAGCAAAGCTGACGAAGTTCATGGAAAAACCGCCCTCTCCCCCACCCTCTCCCGGCGGGAGAGGGGGTTTATTTTTTTTGTGTTCATGGTTTGCTCACCACAATGTGTTGGGTATCTTCGTAAATAATTTTCATCGCTAATCCTGCATTTTTCAATTGCGGGTAGATATACACCGGCATGATCGCCAGCGCCGCCGGTTGCGCCTGCCAGACCTTCGCGAAGCTGGCGATATCCGGTATCCAGCGCTGCGGTTCCTGCATGATACCGAATGCCATCTCATCCTGATACTGCACCAGAGTGAAGGTGCGCTTCAAATAGAACGGCAAGGTCTGTTCGTAGTTAGCCACTGAATAAAGCGGCACATCCGCCTTGACGTAAGGGCGTATCGCATCGGCAATGAGGTAAGCAGAACGCTCCTTCGCTATGGTGTTGTAGCCGGACGTGCCGATCTGAGCGGCCAGCAGGGAACTTAGCGCCAACGCCAGCACCGCCAGTGTTTTGTTGTCGCGGCGCAGCAGAACCAGTGCGCTGACCGTGCCCAGCAACCAGATTAATGCCGCCGCCGCCAACCAGTTGGCATATTCGCCATACATCTGCACTTGCAACGGTGTATCCGCCAGCCGCGCCGTAAAGGGCGCAAGCCCCAACGCCAAAACCGCCAGCGGCAATATCGGGACGATCAGCCAGAACAATCTGCGCGCGTTCATTTCGGCCACCTGTTTGCCCATCAGCAGCGCCAGCGCCGGGAACATCGGCAGCAGATAGGACGGCAGCTTGGAACCGGATACCGAAAAAAACACGTAGATGAACACCGCCCAGATCAGCAGGAAACGTTCCGGGTTAAAGGCTTTGCCGGTACGCGCGCTATTTTTCCAGGTGCGTAACAGTGTGTCGAACATCAGAATAGTCCACGGCAACATCCCGCCCAGCAGTACAGGAATAAAGTAGTGCCATGGCTGGTAGCGCCCCAAATCCTTGGTGGTAAAACGCGTGTAGTGTTCGTAAATAAAAAAGCGTCCGAAGAATTCCGGGTTGGCCTTCATCACCAGATAGAACCACGGCGCGGTGACCAGCAGGAACAGCAGCAATCCGGCGCCCCAGTGCATGCGCCTCCACACGGCAATGTCGCGCTGCGCGACGGAATACAGGAACAACGCCGCGCCCGGCAACACCAGCCCCATCAGCCCTTTGCTCAGCACGGCCAAACCGAGGGCGGCCCATGCCAGATACATCCAGTTGCGGCGGGTGCGCGCGTCGCTCCCGGCTTGTTGCCCAAGCAGCAGGCCGGCGATGCCCAGCGTGATAAAGAATGTGACGCCCATGTCGAGCGTGTTGATGTGCGCCATCAGCGCATACAGCAAACTGCCGCCGAGCAACACAGCGGCATAGCGCCCGGCTGCACATCCGAACAACCGCGCTCCGGCATGCCACACCAGCAGCAGGCCGGCAAAGCCGGTCAGCGCAGCCCACAGACGCGAGGTCCATTGATGCTCGCCGAATACGGTATAGGCAGTCGCCGTTGCCCAGTATTGCAGCGGCGGCTTCTCAAAGTATTTCAGGTTGTTCAGGCGCGGCGTGACCCAATCGCCGCTGGCCACCATCTCGCGCGGAATCTCGGCATAGCGCCCTTCGTCCGGCTTGATCAGTTTGCGGTATTCGATATTGCCGAACCAGATGACCGCCACTGCCAGCAGCAGCCAGAGCCAGTGCCGGGATGCTGTTGCGCCCGTGCAGGGCTTGTTCAGGGGTTCCATAACTTCATGCTGCGGCTTTCCGGTTAATTTGTGCGGGCGCGGAGTTTAACTTGCCTAACCCTTGTCCTTCAACTCGGCACGCGCCCAACCCTTGGCGAAAGTGATGTCCAAACGCGCGCCTATAGGCAAAACCCCGCTATCCGAAACAATGGCGCCGTGTTCATCGCGCACCATGCTATAGCCGCGCGCCAGCACCTGTTGCGGATCGAGGTGCAACAGATGTTGTTGCAAGCCGTACAGCCGCGTGTTGTGGCGCTCGAGTGCGTGTTGCATGGCACCCTGCAGACGGCGCAGCAACTCCATCTGCCGCGCGCCGAGTTGCGCGAGATCCGGACGTGCCCGGTACAGACGCTGCCGCAGCTGGTCGAGATATTGCGCCTGCTGCTGCATCCGTTGCGCCGGGTGCACCAGGCGGCGCTGCAAGAAATCGAGCTGCTGCATCACACGCTCGGCTTGGCGCTGCCTGCCGCGCATCAGGCGCTGCGCGGCATGGCGCAGGCGTTGCAGCAACTCCTGCCGTTCCGGCACCACCAGTTGCGCCGCCGCAGTGGGCGTGGCGGCACGCAGATCCGCAACGAAATCGGCAATGGTGAAATCGGTCTCGTGTCCCACCCCGCTCACCACCGGAATATTGCTCGCGGCAATCGCCCGTGCCACAACCTCTTCGTTGAACGCCCACAAATCCTCGATGCTGCCGCCGCCCCGGCACACGACCAGCACATCGCATTCGGCACGCTCATTCGCCAGCCGGATGGCCTGTGCAATCTTCTGCGCGGCGCCCTCCCCCTGCACCGGCGCGGGATACAGCACCACGGGGATGCCAGGCATGCGCCGGGACAGCGTGGTCAGCACATCGCGCAACGCGGCGGCCTGCGGCGAGGTCACGATGCCGATTTGCGCCGGCAAGAACGGCAACGTACGTTTGCGCGCGGCTTCGAACAACCCCTCGCCTTCCAGCTTGCGCTTGAGCCGCTCGAACGCCTCATACAGCGCGCCCAGCCCGGCAGGACGCATCTGCTCCAGCGTTAACTGAAAGTCGCCGCGTGCTTCATACAGTGTAGCCAATGCCAGCACTTCCACCTGCATACCATTCTTCGGCTGCCAGTCGAGGTATTGGCTTTTGTGGCGGAACATCACACAACGCACCTGCGCCTGCTCGTCCTTCAGGGAAAAATACCAATGCCCGGAAGCCGCATAGATAAAATTGGAAATTTCGCCACGCACCCACAGCAACGGCAAACCATTTTCCAGCAACTGTTTGGCTGCCATGTTGAGTTCGCGCACACTGAATACGCGATTTTTTTCATTTGAAATTAAGCCAAAAGACATATTGACATCCCACAATAATCCACAACACAAGGAACCACGCCGTTTTGCTGCAAGATACCCCGCCGGCATATCGACAACTTACCGCATCCTATTGTTTTTATTATATTTTTTAAGAGTTCAAAAATTAAGCGGCGGAACAAAAAAGGTTATCTGATAAGGGCTTAAGCATCACTCCATACTTCTTACCCACAAAGTTATCCACAGTTCCTGTGCACAAATAAAAAACTGCTTACACAAAGCCGGGTTAACCTGCGCTGAGGGAGAAATCTTGCTCAAACAGATGCAACAAGATAAAGTCCTCATTGTTTAATTTAAGCATATTTGGAGGAGTCGCGTGTTCGCTATCGTAGAAGCTGCCGGTTGGCCCATCTGGTTGTTGATTATTGCCTCAGTGGTTGCCGTCGCCCTGATCGTGGAACGTCTGGTATTCCTGCGCAACAAGAATGTCGCACCCCAAGGATTGCTCGATGAAGTCATACAGGAGCTCAAGCAACACGGCGTCAGCGAAGCCATGCTATCCCGCCTGGCAGAAAATTCTCCGCTTGGGCGTGTGTTCGCCGCAGGATTGAAGAACGTCAAAAGCTCACCCGAGGTAATGAAAGATTCCATCGAAGAAGCGGGACGCACTGCCGCGCACGAATTGGAGCACTTTCTCACCACCCTGGGTACGGTCGCCTCGATCAGCCCACTGCTCGGCCTGTTCGGCACGGTGGTCGGGATGATCGAAATTTTCGGCGCACAAACAGCCGTCGGCAACACCCCGGCCGTTCTCGCGCACGGCATCTCGGTGGCTCTGTATAACACCGCATTCGGCCTGGTCGTCGCGGTGCCGAGCATGATTTTTTACCGCCATTTCCGCGCCAAGGTGGATAGCCTGATCATCGAGATGGAGCAGCAGGCGATCAAACTGGTGGAAATCGTGCATGGCGCGCGCAAAGGCTAACGGACATGGAAAATATGCTTGAGTCCGTCCCCTCTCCCCTGCCCTCTCCCGCTTGCGGGCGAGGGGGATTAGGGCTCGCTGCGCGAGGATCGCGATAATATGAACTTCCAGCGCGGTCGCATGCGTGAGGAACCGGAAATCAACCTGATTCCGATGATAGATGTGTTGCTGGTGATCCTGATTTTTATGATGGTCACCACCACCTACACCCGGTTTTCCAGCCTTCAAATTAATTTGCCGCAGGCCGAAGGCGATACATCCTCCACGCACAAGGACCAGCAAATCAACGTATCTGTTGACGCTTCCGAACATTACGCCTTCAATAACAAAGCGGTTAATTTCAATAGTGTGGACAGGCTGGCGGAAGAATTGCACAAGGCGGCCGGAGACATGAGCGACCCCACCATCATCATCAATGCCGATGCCAAGGCGCCACACCAGTCCGTGATCAACATCATGGAAGCCGCGCGCCTGGCCGGTTATGGCCGCATCACCTTCACCACCAGCCGAAAATAACGGATGCACTGGCTGGAACGATACTGGTATCGCATCACCCCGCTGCACCTCATCCTGCTGCCTGTCAGCTTCATATTTCGCCTGCTGGCCAACATGCGCCGCGCGCTTTACCGCAGCGGCATCCTGCCCGGCGAAAAACTGCCGGTTCCCGTCATCGTGGTGGGTAACATTACGGTCGGCGGCAGCGGCAAAACTCCGCTCACGCTCTGGCTGGCACAGCAACTGCTGGATAACGGCTGGCACCCCGGCATCATCAGCCGCGGCTACGCAAGCAAAGCCGCCTCCCCGCAAGCCGTACATCCTTCCAGCGACCCGGATGCAGCCGGCGATGAAGCGGTGCTGATGGCGCAACGCAAGCTGTGCCCGGTATGGTTCGGACGAGACCGCGTTGCCGCCGCAAGAGGATTATTACGCGCCCATCCGGAATGCGATGTTTTACTCAGCGATGATGGCCTGCAACATTACCGTTTGCAGCGCGATGTTGAAATCGTGGTAGTGGATGGCATACGCCGCTTCGGCAATGGTTTCCTGCTTCCCGCCGGGCCGTTACGCGAGCTGCCATCTCGTCTGGCCGAAGCAGATGCGGTGGTCGTTAATGGCGGGACATCTGTGGCGGGCGAATATGCCATGCAATTGCATGGCGCACGTTTCTACAATCTGCTCAACCCGAATACCCCGGCATATGCCGCCGATTTTCACGGTCAGCACCTGCACGCCATCGCCGGGATCGGCCATCCGCAGCGCTTTTTCGCACACCTCAACCATCTTGGGCTGGTGGTGCAGGCCCACCCCTTCCCCGACCACCACCGCTACACGCCAAATGATTTAGCCTATGCCAATGCCGATGCGGTACTCATGACGGAAAAAGATGCGGTAAAATGCACCGCATTCGCCACAAAAAAATACTGGGCGCTGCGTGTGGATGCGCAAGTTGACCCGTCGCTTACCCAACACATCCTGGAAAGGATCGCCCCGAATGGACGCCAAACTGCTTGAAATCCTGGTCTGCCCGCTGTGCAAATCCCCGCTGGTTTACCGCAAGGCCGAGCAGGAACTGGTCTGCAAAGCCGACCGTCTCGCCTATGCCATCAAGGACGGCATCCCGGTGATGCTGGCGGATGAAGCACGCACACTGACGCCGGAAGAAGCCGAACAGCTTCGGTGATGGATTTTCACGTCGTCATTCCGGCGCGCTTCGCCTCCACCCGCCTGCCAGGCAAAGCGCTGCTGCCCATAGCCGGAAAGCCAATGGTGGTGCGGGTTGCCGAGCAAGCGGCGAAAAGCGGCGCTCAGCAAATCTGGATCGCCACCGACCACCAACCCATCATGGCCGCCGTGCATCAGCATGGTTTCAAGGCCTGCCTGACCCACGCGCACCATGCCAGCGGCACCGACCGCATCGCCGAGGTGGTAGAGCAGCACAACTGGCCGGACGACACCATCGTGGTCAACGTGCAGGGCGACGAACCGCTGATGCCGCCCGCGCTGATACGCGCCGTGGCGCAACACCTGCACGACCATCCCGAATGCGCCATCGCGACTGCCTGCCACCCCATCCATGATGAGGCATCCATGCGTAACCCGAACATCGTCAAGGTGGTGCTGGACAAACAGGGCAACGCGCTGTATTTCAGCCGCGCGCCGATTCCCTGGCCGCGCGATGCGTTCGCACAACAACCGCTCCCCTCGCCCACTGGTGGGAGAGGGGTTGGGGGCGAGGGTGGAGCTTTACCGGAAAATCTCACCGTGCTGCGCCATATCGGCATTTACGCCTACCGTGCCGGTTTCCTGCGCGCCTTCCGGCAACTCGCGCCAACCGCCATCGAACAGGCCGAGGCGCTGGAACAATTGCGCGCGCTGTGGCACGGTTACAAGATTGGTGTTACTGTCACCGCAAATGCCCCTCCCGGCGGAGTGGATACGGAAGCAGATTTACACGCAGCAAGAAAAACTTTTGAGGCTTTACTTACCCAGGGGATATAAACATGAGAATCATACTGCTCGGTGCACCCGGTGCCGGTAAAGGCACACAGGCCAATTTGATCAGGGAAAAATTCACCATCCCGCAGATTTCCACCGGCGATATGCTGCGCGCCGCAGTCAAGGCAGGCACGCCGCTTGGCATCAAGGCCAAGAAGGTGATGGATGCCGGAAAATTGGTTTCCGACGACATCATCATCAACCTGGTGAAGGAACGCATCAAGGAAGCCGACTGCGCCAACGGTTTCCTGTTCGACGGCTTCCCGCGCACCATTCCGCAGGCCCAGGCAATGAAGGACGCCGGTATCGGCATCGATTTCGTGGTGGAAATCGAAGTCCCGGATGTCGATATCATCAACCGCATGGACGGGCGCCGCGTTCACCTCGCCTCCGGCCGCACTTACCATGTGGTATTCAACCCGCCCAAGGTGCCCGGCAAGGACGACGTCACCGGCGAAGACCTGGTGCAGCGCCAGGACGACCAGGCAGATACCGTCAGAAAGCGCCTTGAGGTCTATCACGACCAGACCAAGCCGCTGGTGGAGTATTATTCCGCTTGGGAAAAAAGCGGCAATGCGCACGCACCGCACTGCATCAACATTCCCGGCATCGGCAGCGTGGAAGCCATCCGCGACCGGATATTCAACGCACTGGCGGCACACTGATCGTGGCCAGTTCCGCCCCACGCGTAGAATCACACAAGACAAGCAAGCCTGTCCTCACGCTTGCCGACGCCAAACTCATCGCTGCCGCCGCCGAAGCCGAAGCACTGCGCAATGAATGGCGTGTGGTGATCGCGGTAGTGGACGATGGCGGCCACCTGCTTTATCTGCAACGCAGCCACGCCACCCAGTTCGGCAGCGTGGAAACCGCCATCTGCAAAGCGCGCGCCGCTGTCGCATTCCAGCGCCCGACCAAGGCGTCGGAAGATGCGGTGCTGAGCGGACGCCTGATCCATCTCGCCCTGCCCGGCGTCATCCCCGCCGAAGGCGGGGTGCCGCTCAAGCGCGACGGCCATGTCATCGGCGGGCTGGGCATCAGCGGCATGCGCTCGTTCCAGGACGGGCAGATCGCGCAAGCCGGCGCGGACGCGCTTGACCAACAAACCTGACTAGCCACGGACGCATACGGATAAACCCGAAAACGGCGGTTAACCACGGAAGACACGGATGTACACGGAATGCAAACCAAACTTTGGTCTTTTCCGCGTTATCCGTGTTTTCCGTGGTTATGCGGTTTTGAAATTTTCAGATTGAAATCATGCTCTACAAATTAGTCATGTAGGTTGGGTTCAACAAAGTTACGCGATTCTCTACGCGGTATCCCGCATGAGAAATCGTCAGAGCGGCTTTATCGCGGAGCGTGTGTTGTTTGGGCTTTAGCCCTTTACAACCACGGCCTACTTCTTGCGGGTGTAACCCAACAACCAATCTTCAATATCTGCGGATGGGCGGCGCACATCAATGCTGGTTTTTGTTGGGTTACGGCGGTGTCAACTTCTCAAGCTCGAAGAGCTTAGAGAATTGCCTGCCTTTGGTGCAAAGACCGCGCCTAACCCAACCTACACGTCTGCGACGTATGTTTTAATTAACAGGTCGTGATATTAGCCCCGGATATATACGGATACCGGATTACGCTGGTGCTTTTGCAGGATGAGTAAATTGGCGCTGCCGCGCGGCCTCGAACAAGCACACCGCAGCCGCAGCCGCGACATTCAATGATTCGACTTTCCCCGGCATGGGAATGGCGACATGCCGGCTGACCGCCGCCAGCAATTCTCCGGATAACCCCGCCCCTTCATTGCCCAGCACAAAAGCCAGCTTGCCGCGCAGATCGCAGTCATACAGGCTGGTTTTTGCATCCAGCGATGCGGCAAATAGCTCGCCCTTGAATACTGCGGCAACAGCGGGCAAATCCATGGATTCGTGGATACTGAGCACGAAATGCCCGCCCATCCCCGCGCGCAGCACCTTGGGCGACCATGCATCGGCACAACCTTTGGACAGGAACACTGCATCGCATCCCGCTGCGGCAGCGGAACGCAGCATGGAACCGAGATTGCCCGGGTCTTGTATGTCTTCCAGCAACAGCGCAAAGCAGGTGGCGGCAATTGATGCGGTGGGCTGCGGCAACTCGATCAGCGCGAGGATGCCGCTGGGCGTCTTGAGTTCGGACAGTTCGGCAAATAAAGTATCGTCCAGTTGCGTAAGCGGCACAGCGGAAAGTTTTTTCAGCAATGCCGCCACTTCGCGATCCTGCAATGCCGCTTGTGTTACCAGCAAATGTTGCGGCTTGCCGCCTGAGGCGAGATACGCCTGAACCAGATGCACGCCATCCAGCAGGGTTTGCGCGGCCTTCCTGCGCTGACGCGCCGAACCGGCGAGTTTGACGAGTTCCTTGAAAAACGGATTATCGCGGGATTGAATGTGCTTCATACCTTGGTATCTTTCAAATCCGTAGGGGCGCAATTTATTGCGCCCTGATTCATCGCGCCCTCCACGACATCCGGGTTTTCACGATCATTTGCCCACTGTACCGGGTTATTGGTTATGTATTCGCGGATTTCCTGCAACGAGGATTCGTCACGAATGATGTGTTCGTAATAATTGCGCTGCCAAATTGACACGCCTTGCACACTGCGCAATTGGTTGATGCCGTGCGTACAACGCGCCTTAAATGCGCGGATGATTTCACCTATCGTAGGGGCGCGATTTATCGTGCCCCGATTTATTGCGCCATCATCGTTATTGGGCGCAATGAATTGCGCTCCTACGTCGTTCAACATGACAATGCCATGAATATGATTTGGCATAACCACAAACGTATCCAATGTCACACCTGCATAATGATCGGGCAACATATCCCAAACATTTCTCACCAAACGTCCGACATCGTTCAACTGCATAACATCACCCATCACGCCACCAAACAGGCATTCCCGTTTTTGCGTACATAGGGTTATGAAATACGCCCCGGCCTGCGAATAATCGTAGCCGCGTAACCGGATGGAACGACGATGGTGGATATCAGGGTTGAATGCCGGTGTGTCAGGCGGTAAATCGGGCGCAATAAATTCGGGTGGCAAATCGGGCGCGATAAATCGCACCCCTACGCATGAATGGGTTCCCGCATTGTAGGGGCGCAATTCATTTCGCCCTGATCCGCAACCTTTCATTCTTCGCGCCGTTTGGTCAAACCTGAAACCACCGCCACCAGCAACAAACTGGACACCCAGCCGAACAGGATTTCAAACCACAAGACCAAACGGGTGAGGTGTTTCAAATCGAAGGCTGCCAACTCTTGATACCAGACATTCTTTGGCGTCTGGATCAAGGGCGACCAACTGGTCTCCTGCTGCAAATCCACCAAGGGCAGGATCACGTCCAGCGAATAAGCCAGCGGGCTGAAACCAGAATACTCCTCGGGTAATTTTTCGCACAAATACCAGTTGCCCGCGCCTTGTATGGTCGGCGGGGCGGCGCTGGCGGCCTTACCCTGCTGGGCGGGTGTAACATGACCTGGCTTGCAAACGTCGTACGCCAAGTTTTGGAACACCAGCGGATTGGATGGCGCAAACACACCAGCCAGTGCGACATACCAGTAAAGCATCCCGCAGAACATCCACACGCCGAATATCCAGGCCAGCAAGCGCAAGGGGCGGTAGCCGTAACCGGTGAACACCCAGAACAGCCAATGTCCCCCACGGCTGATATTGCGGTAAAACCACGAGTTCAACTTGCCCCAATGTTTGGGCATCTGCCCAATCAAGTTGGCCTTGCGCAACCGATGCTCGAAAGCAATTGCCACTTGTCGCGCATTCTCTGCGTGGCCCATTTCCCGCAGCACCTTGGCAAGCTGTCGCCAAGGCTGGGGTTTGAAGTCTGCACCATTTCCATTGAGCCCGGAGTGTGGTTGATATTGCTTGTCTAGCCATGCGAGGCGTGTAACCGCATCGGTCGGCGCGCCGCTGGCAATGCTGTCGTAAGTGAAACCATCCAAATGGAGCCACTTACCCCAACTTCCTGCATCGTCTGCCAAGCGGCCCACATGGCTCGAAGCGAGAGAAACTCCGTTGACCGGTTCGACCAAGTTTCGGAAGAAGAAAGTTCCTGCGACCATCATTCCCTCTGCTGACAGTGCTTTGTTATTCTTGCCATCGAATTTCGCGCAACTGCAATCAAAGTCTCCGTCGATCCGGGCGCCCAACAGTCGCACTTCTCCCGTGGCAGTGAAGTTTTTATCCGCGCCTTTATCTGTGTCTTTGTTCAGGAATACGCTGCCCTTAATTACAGCACCATCTGCCGACAGTGCATTGCCATCCTTGTCGTCGAATTCCGCGCCGCTGCAATCAAGGTTTCCACCGATCTGTGCACCCAGTAGTCGTACTTCTCCGGTAGCAGTGCAGCCTTTGTTCAGAAATACGCAGCCTTTAACCATTACACCATCTGCCCACAGTGCATAGTCATTCTCCTTGCCATCGAATTTCGCGCTACTGCAATCGAGGTCTCCGCCGATCTGGGCACCCAGCAGTCGCACTTCTCCTGTGGCAGCAAAGCCTTGGTGCAGGAACAGACCACCATTGCAAGCAAGTCTATCCCCGTTTAGGCCGGGAATTTGGCAGCCACTAAGATTAAGTGTCCCCGCGATCTTTGCGCCAAGAAACACAGGAGTGATGTCAAAGTGACAATCCAAAATAGCAAGATCAGAGGGAACACTGGCGGCCCACATGTCCAGTACGCCTTCGACCCATGCACCGAGGAGTTGAACGCCGTGTTCATGAACGGGGGTTTGCTCGTCTCCGCCGAGTGCGAGAAAACGCAGGAAGGCGGCGCGCACGATGTTGTTGTCATTCGCCGCTTCGGGGCGTTTATCCGAAATGCGCGCAACCGTTCCCTGTCGGCATGCCTCCAGCAGCTCCTGTTCCGCCGGTTTAAGTGGCTGGAACTCGGCCAAGGTACGGCCTGCTGGTTTGATGGTTGTGGTCATGAACGTGGATCTCAAAAAGGTGTGGCTGTCATTGGGTCGTGGGGGCGATGGCATTGCGCGCTGCAAATGTCGTAGGGGCGCGATTTATCGCGCCCGATTTACACGCCTTCGTTGTTTTGGGCGCAATAAATTGCACCCCTACATTTTGTTCTGAGCGTGATGAATCACGCCCCTACGTTTCCACCCTGTTCCAGCAGCGAGCCGATTTCTTCCAGCGAAGGCAGTTCCTGCAGGGAACGCAAGTTGAGATCGTCGAGCAGTTGTTTGGTGGTGGCGAACAGCTCGGGTTTGCCCGGCGTGTCGCGCGTGCCGATGGCTTCAATCCAGCCGCGCACTTCCAGGGTCTTGAGGATTTGCGAGGACACGGCCACGCCGCGAATTTCCTCGATGTCGCCGCGCGTCACCGGCTGGCGGTAAGCGATGATGGCGAGCGTCTCCATCACCGCACGCGAGTAGCGCGGCGGCTTCTGCGGGTTGAGGCGATCCAGGTAGGGTTGCATTTCGGGGCGGGCGCGGAAGCGCCAGCCGTTCGCCACGCGGTTGAGTTCCACGCCGCTGCCCGCGTATTCCTGCGCCAGTTGTTCGAGCAGTTCTTCGATGAGTCGGCTTTCCACCGGCGCATCGCCGAGTTTTTTCAGTTCGGCCAGCGACAGCGGTTCCTGCGTGGTCAGCAGGGCGGCTTCCAGAGTTTTCTTGAGTTGCACCGCATCAATTGGTGCCGCGCCCCCTTCGGCGGGTGCTTCGACTGGCCTGTCCTGAGCTTCGTCGAAAGGCTCAGCACGAACGGTTAGTAGTGCATCAGATTGCGGTAAGGCTACGGCTTGCTCGGACATAGATGTTCCCCAGTGTTTCGGATTGTGTGATTTCAACCAAGGTTTCTTTTGCCAGTTCCAGAATCGCGATAAAAGTAACAACCAGTTGCGGAATGCCGCCGCTCACATCGAACAGATTTTCGAACACCTCGAATTCGCCGTGCCGCAACTGGCGCAACAGGCGCGTCATCTGTTCGCGCACCGACAATTCCTCGCGCCGCACCTTGTGGTGCGCATTCAGCTTCGCGCGCGCCAGCAACGCCAGCCATGCCTGGCGCAAATCCTCCACGGCGACGTTGGGCAGGCGCTGCTCCACCGTGTGTTCGATCAACACCTGCACCAGCTCGAAATCGCGTCCGGCCTGCGGCAATTCGTTCAGTTTCTGCGCGGCGAGCTTCATCTGTTCGTATTCGAGCAGGCGGCGCATCAACTCGGCGCGCGGGTCTTCCACGCCTTCCTCGCTGACCTTGGGCGGATGCGGCAGCAACATGCGCGACTTGATCTCGATCAGCACCGCCGCCATCAGCAAGTACTCGGCGGCCAGTTCCAGACGGTTGCGCTGCATGATCTCGATATAGCTCATGTATTGCTGCGTCAACTGCGCCATCGGGATGTCGAGCACATCCAGGTTGTGCCTGCGGATCAGGTACAGCAACAGGTCGAGCGGCCCCTGAAAAGTTTCCAGCACCAGCTCCAGCGCATCCGGCGGGATATACAGATCATGCGGCATCTCCAGCAACGGTTCGCCGTGGATGCGTGCAACGGGTTGTATCAGGTCATTCACGGGCTGCACCTATATGCCAAATTGCTTCAGTATGGACAACATCAAGCCATAACAGGCTATCGTTGCCAGCACAGCCGCCGTCACGCTCAGCCAGAATCCCCAGCCGAATTTAATCATCAACGGCAACACCAGGAACAGCGCCAGTGATGGGATGACCAGCCAAAAAACATTGAGGGAGAATGCCGATATCTTCTGTTCATCGCCGGTTTCGATATATAGCCAGATCATTACCACCAGTGAAGTCAACGGTACCGAAGCGAGCAATGCGCCAAACATGCTGCTGCGTTTGACCACCTCGCTGATCAATACGATCAGCCCGGCAGTCAACAAAACTTTGGTCGCATAATAAAGCATAATCGCGCTTAGCCCCGCCTAACTGTAACTCAGCCCCATCGCCTCGCGCACATCGCGCATGGTCTCGCCTGCCAGCCTGCGCGCCTTCTCGCAACCGTCGGCGATGATGTTGCGCACCAGCGTCGGGTCGTCCAGGTATTGCTGGGCGCGTTCGCGCATCGGCTTCTGCTCTTCCAGCACCGCATCTATCACCGGCTGCTTGCATTCGAGGCAGCCGATACCGGCGGTGGTGCAGCCCCGCTGCACCCATTGTTTGGTGTCCTCGCTGGAATACACCTGGTGCAGCGGCCATACCGGGCATTTTTCCGGGGTGCCGGGATCGGTGCGGCGCACGCGCGCCGGGTCGGTCGGCATGGTGCGGATCTTTTTGGTCACGCTGGCTTCGTCTTCGCGCAGGGTGATGGTGTTGTTGTACGACTTGGACATTTTCTGCCCGTCCAGTCCGGGCATCTTCGAGGCCGCGGTGAGCATGGCCTCCGGCTCGGACAGGATCATCTTGCCGCCGCCTTCGAGGTAGCCGAACAGGCGCTCGCGGTCACCCATGCTGAGGCTCTGCTGCTCATCCAGCAAGGATTTGGCGGACTCCAGCGCTGCGTCGTCACCCTGCTCCTGAAAACGCGCCCGCAGTTCAGCATACAGCCTGGCCTTCTTGCTCCCGAGTTTTTTAACCGCCGCTTCGGCCTTTTCCTCAAAGCCGGGTTCGCGTCCATAGATGTGGTTAAAGCGGCGCGCAATCTCGCGGGTAAATTCGATATGCGGCACCTGGTCTTCGCCCACCGGCACATGGGTGGCGCGATAAATCAAAATGTCCGCGCTTTGCAGCAACGGATAGCCGAGAAAACCATAAGTGCCCAGATCCTTGTCCGACAACTTCTCCTGCTGGTCCTTGTAGGTCGGCACGCGTTCCAGCCAGCCCAGCGGCGTGATCATGGAAAGCAGCAGGTGCAGTTCGGCGTGTTCCGGCACCCTCGACTGGATGAACAGCGTGGCACGCGCAGGGTCAACGCCTGCGGCCAGCCAGTCTATCACCATGTCCCACACGTTTTGTTCGATGATCTGCGGGGTGTCGTAATGCGTGGTCAGCGCATGCCAGTCGGCGACAAAGAACAGGCATTCGAATTCCTGTTGCATCACCACCCAGTTTTTCAGCACGCCGTGGTAATGCCCCAGATGCAAACTTCCGGTGGGACGCATCCCGGATAACACGCGATCAGCAAACATGGTTTTTCACAATCCAAAAATAAAACTTATCAAGCGCATCAGCCCGACTATCGGCGGCATCAGTATCCAGCCCAGCAGCGGCGTAAACGCCATGAAAATCAGGATGAACATGCCATATGGCTCCAGCATCGCCAGCTTGTACGCCTGCCGGTGCGGCAACATGCTGACGGCAATGCGCCCGCCATCCAGCGGCGGCAGGGGCAGCAGATTCAGCGCGATCAGGACGACATTGATTTTAATCCCAATCCGCGCCATTTCCAGCAGCGGCTCGGCGAAATAGTTGCCCGGAAACGACCATGCCAGTTTTGCCAGCAACCCCCAGCACAGCGCCATAAACAGGTTAGCTGCGGGGCCTGCCAGCGCCACCCACAGCATATCCTGTTTGGGACGGCGCAACGCACCGAAGTTGACCGGCACCGGCTTGGCCCAGCCGAACAGGATGCCGCCCAGCCACAGTGTCAACAAGGGCAGCAGGATAGTGCCCACGGGGTCAATATGGCGCATCGGGTTGAGGCTGATACGGCCCTGCCGATAAGCCGTCATATCGCCGAAATGCCGCGCCACATAACCGTGCGCCGCCTCATGCAGGGTAATGGCAAAAACGATGGGAATGGCCGCGACGGCGACAGTCTGGATCAGTTGGTCGAACTGCATTTATTTCTCAATTTCCAAATTGGCAATTTCAAACGGGGCAACATTCCCCTTGCCGCGCCGCACCAGCACGGGAGTCTCGCCGGTCAGGTCGATCACCGTTGTCATCTCCAGTCCGGCCGCACCGCCATCCAGCACCAGGTCAACCCGGCGATCAAGACGGTCACGGATTTCATCCGCATCGCTCAGGGGAAGCGCTTCACCCGGCAGGATCAGGGTGGAGCTTAACAGGGGCTCGCCCAGTTCTTCCAGCAGCGCCAGCGCCACCGGATGGTCGGGAATACGAATGCCGACAGTGTTGCGCTTGGGATTTTGCAGGCGCTTATGCACTTCCCTGGTAGCTTCGAGGATGAAGGTGTAGTTGCCCGGCGTATTGTTCTTCAGCAGGCGGAATTGCACGTTGTCCACCCGCGCGTAACGGCCAAGTTCGGACAGGTCGCGGCACATCAGCGTCATGTAGTGGTTTTCATCCAGACCGCGTATCTGGAGGATACGCGCCATTGCGGTCTTGTCGCTGGAATGGCAACCCAGTGCGTAGCAGGAATCAGTGGGATACACGATTACCGCGCCATCGCGCACCATGGCCGCAGCCTGCCTGATCAGGCGCGGCTGCGGATTGTCCGGGTGGATGGAAAAAAATTGTGTCATGTTATTAGAGCCAAGTGAAAAGTGACGAGGCTAGGTGAATCACCCATCACTTATCACCAATCACGCAGTTATTATTCAATTTTCCCACAACTGCCACACCGGACGGCAGCCCAGCGGAAAATCGGGCAAGCCTCCCAGGTCGCGGTAGCTTTCGCCGGGGCCGTGAAAATCCGAGCCGCACGATGCGTACAAGCCGAACTCCTGGGCGTAACGGGCAAACTCGGCATATTGCTCTGGCGTGTGGGCGCCGCTCACCACCTCGATCCCCTGCCCGCCCAAATCGGTAAATTCGCGCAGCAGCTCACGCAGGGTCGTGCTGCCCATATGCTTGCGCCCGGAAGTGTAGCGGCCCGGGTGCGCCAGCACAGCGACACCGCCGCTGCCGCGTATCCAGCTGACAGTGTCCGGCAACGCTGCCCATTGATGCGACACATAGCCCGGCTTACCCTTGACCAGGTAATTATTGAACACGCTGCGCACATCCCTGGAATAGCCGCTCTCCACCAGAAAACGGGCAAAGTGCGTGCGTCCGATGATGCTCGGGTTGCCCGCATAACGGTAGGCGCCTTCCAGCGCCCCGCCGATTCCAGCCTTGGCCAGCGACTCGGCCATCAGTTGCGCCCGTGCGCCGCGCCCGTTGCGGATGGTGCGCAAGCCTTCTGCCAGGGGCGCATAGGCGGGATCAATGCGCAGTCCGACGATATGCAGGGTGTGGCTGCGCCAGCTCACCGAAATCTCCACACCGTTGATGAACTGGATACCGTGCCGTGCAGCGGCTTCCGCCGCCTCGGCCAAGCCGGCGACATCGTCGTGGTCGGTCAACGCAAGAAATTTCACCCCGCGCCCGGCAGCCCTCGCCACCAAATCGGTTGGCGTCAGCAATCCATCGGAAACGGTGGAATGGCAATGCAGGTCGTAATCAAGCATGGCAATCAAGCAGCGGCTTCGCCGCCGCCCCTCTTCATGGCCTTGCCTTCTTCCGCCCGTTTGCGGCGCACTTCTTTCGGGTCGGCAAGCAGCGGGCGATAAACCTCTATGCGATCCTTATCACGCAACACCGCATCTGCCTTGGCCAATTTCCCGTAGATGCCTAGTTTATTTGTGGCCAAGTCGATCTCCGGGTGCTTTTCCAGAACGCCGGACAGCTTGATTGCCTCGGCCACGGTGGTGTGTTGCGGCGTTTGCAGCTTCAGCAATATCTGCTCGTGCGGCAACGCATACACCACTTCAATGTTGATCCTGTCGCTCATTTGCTCGCATAAACCTTTTCTGCACGGTGGACAAAAGCATCCACAAAACTGTTGGTAATGTAATGAAAAATGGGGCCTAACACTTTTTCCAGCAGCTTGTGGGAAAACTCATAATGCAACTGAAGCTCTATTTTACAGGCAGATTCGGAAAGCGGTATGAAATGCCAGCCGCCGTCGAGATGCTTAAACGGCCCGTCCTTCAGCGTGATGTCAATGCAATGGGGAGCCTGGCGCACATTCTCCGTGGTGAAACTCTGCTTGATGTGGTGATAATCAATATGCACCGTCGCATGCACGGTGTCGCCATCCACCGAAGTGACGCTGGCCCCGCCGCACCAGGGGAGGAACTTCGGGTAGTCCGCCACATTATCCACCAGCGCAAACATCTGTTCCGCACTATACGGGACCAGCACCGATTTTTCGACTGATGCCATGCCTCAGACCATGCGTTGTGCAGTCAGGCCAGCACCCAGCAAGCCGACCTGCGGGTTGGTCACGATGTGCAACGGCAGGGTTTCGAGCAGCCCGGTAAAGCGCCCCTTGTCCAGGAAGGCGCGCAGGAACGCTCCTTGCTGTACGGTTGCAGCAACTTTTGCCGCGACCCCACCTGCCACATAAATACCCGCGCGCGGCAGCGCGGCAAGCGCCACATTGCCCACAAATGCGCCATAAATCCGGAGGAACAAATCCAGCGCCATGCGTGCGATGGGTTCATCACCCAGCTGCGCAAATTGCGTTAGCGCAGTCGCGGCATCTCCCCTCCCCATCGCCGCAACAAGTTGCGCCGATGGGATGCCCCGACCCGTGTCACGCAGAAACTCAAACGTCGCCACCAGTCCGGGGCCGGAAACAATGCGCTCATAGGAAACATGGCCGTGGCGTTGCTGCAAATACTGCAATAGTTCATATTGGATGGCATCGGCCGGGGCAAAATCCATATGCCCGCCTTCCGATGGGTGTACCGCATAACCATCCCCCTGCCAGGACAACCACGCCACCCCCAGCCCGGTACCCGCACCGACCACAATGCGTACGCCTTGCGCTTGCGGTTCGCCGGGTTGCAAGATCAGCAGGTCATCCGGCTGCAAGGCCGCGATACCCAGCCCCACGGCCTCGAAATCGTTGATCAACGATACGCGGCCAATGGCAAAGCGCGCGGCAATCTCATCCGCATCCACCTCCCACGGCAGATTGGTCAGCTTTACCCGCCTGCCGGAAACGGGGCAAGCCAGCGCAAAACAGGCAGCGGCGATGTCGGATACATCTGCCTCGCGCAAGAATTCATCCAGAATTTCCGCAAGTCCGGCGTATCCGGTGCTGGGGTAGGATTTTTGCAGCAACGGTTCGCGCGCCCTGTCTGCCGCACTGATCTGCAGCAGCGTCTTGGTGCCGCCAATATCACCCGCAAGAAAATGATTCATGGTTGACTATGGTATCCGATTTTGCGATTATTTTCGTGATTGATCAGGGTCAATTACTGTAATCTTGAGAACGTGAATCCGTGGTAAAAAGATTGTCTGGATAATCTGGCATATTGATTAATGGGCGGCAGGGGCGTAGCTTGCACTCAAGGTTCTGCGTCGATAAGAGGATAACGAAAATGAATCAATTGCTAAGACATATGTTGTTGGTTTGTGGGTGCTTGTTTGCGTTGACCGGACAGGCAATGGCCGATCCGTCACCAGATGCAAAACGTGCATACGATGCGGGTGATTATGAACAAGCCGCAAAGTTGTACACCCCCCTGGCAAAAAAGGGAAACGCTGAAGCACAATACAACCTTGGGGTGATGTATCGCACCGGGAGAGGTGTTCCTCAGGATTACAAAGAGGCAAGGAAGTGGTATCGGCTGGCCGCAGAACAGGGCAATGCTTTGGCACAATTCAACCTCGGATGGATGTATGCCGGTGGAAAAGGTGTTCCTCAGGATTACGTTCAGTCGCATATGTGGTTCAATATTGCGATTGCCAATGCTGACAGTGAAGTCCGGAAAGAATTAATTGTAGATCGCGATTCAATTGCAAAGTCCATGACTGCCACCCAAATTGCCAAAGCGCAGGAACTCGCCAAAAAATGCACCGCTAAAAAGTTCAAGGGCTGTTAGCGAGAGTGAACATGCTACTAGCCAGTCTTGCGCTGGCTAATTTTTAATTCGTGGTTGCACTACTCCATAACGTTTCCCTGCATCGTCATGCTGACTGATGCGGTGAATTTTACGGGCAATTTTTAGAGGCGCCCAACAAGTTTGACGTGGGATTGACACTCGCGCCCATACAGTAGCGGCAACGTACAGGTGATTTGATTGCGTAAAACAAAAGAGGAGATCGGGGTGCAAAAGGCCAAACAAAATTCCATTCTGGGTATCATCGGCGGGAGCGGTGTCTATGACATTGACGGGCTGGTCAACAAACGCTGGGTAGCCGTGTCGTCGCCGTTCGGCGCGCCCTCAGACGAGTTGCTGCTCGGTGAGTTGAATGGCCGGCAGATGGTGTTCCTGCCGCGTCACGGGCGCGGGCACAAGATACCGCCTTCCGAAATCAATTTCCGCGCCAATATTGATGTGCTGAAACGCGCCGGGGTAACCGACGTGATTTCGGTGAGCGCGGTGGGCTCGTTGCGCGAACACCTGAAGCCCGGCACCTTCGTGATCGTGGATCAATTCATAGACCGCACGTTCGCGCGCAACAAATCCTTCTTCGGAACGGGGCTGGTGGCGCATGTCTCCATGGCGCACCCGGTGTGCAAGCGCCTGGGCGACCATATCGAAGCGGCGGCAAAGGAAGCGGGTATCACCGCGTTGCGCGGCGGCACCTATCTGGTGATGGAAGGGCCGCAGTTTTCCAGCCTGGCGGAATCCGAGCTATATCGCTCCTGGGGCTGTGATGTGATCGGCATGACCAACATGCCCGAAGCCAAGCTCGCGCGCGAGGCAGAGCTGTGTTACGCCACGGTGGCGATGGTGACGGATTACGATTGCTGGCACCCGGACCATGACGACGTGACGGTGGAGCAGATCATCAAGGTGCTGCTGGCAAACGCCGACAAGGCGCGCGCGCTGGTGAAACAAGTCGCGCCGAAAGTGACCGGGGATACCCACGGCGACGCCTGCTCCTGCCGCTCGGTGCTGGAATACGCCATCATTACCGCGCCGGAAGCGCGCGACGCGGCGAAGGTTCGGCAACTGGACGCCGTGGCCGGGCGGGTGCTGAAACGATAAATTCCGTTAAATGCGGAAGCAAGGTGTTGGTCAAAACCAAGACACTGATTTACTTGGTGGGCGGTACTGGGATCGAACCAGTGACCCCTGCCGAGTGAAGGCAGTGCTCTACCGCTGAGCTAACCGCCCATTCGAGGGCGCGCATTAAATCACACCGGGCGTTTTTCAGTCAATTGTTTATGGCGCAACGCAAGGTGGCGTAAAATACACGCTCTTCATTTTTGGTTTAACCCATGGCTATACGTACTCGTTTTGCGCCCAGTCCGACGGGTTACCTGCATATCGGCGGCGCCCGCACGGCGCTGTTTTCCTGGGCTTATGCCCGCAAGCATGGCGGCGTTTTCATCCTGCGCATTGAGGACACCGATGTCGAGCGCTCCACACCCGAGGCGGTGCAGGCCATTCTCGACGGCATGGCGTGGCTCAAACTGGATTACGACGAAGGCCCGTTCTACCAGATGCGCAGTATGGATCGCTATAAGGCGGTGATCCGGCACATGCTGGATGAGGGCACGGCTTATTATTGCTACACCCCGCCGGAAGAACTGGAGGTCATGCGCGAGGCGCAACGCGCGCGCGGCGAGAAGCCGCGCTACGATGGCCGCTGGCGCCCGGAACCCGGCAAGGTGCTGCCCGAGCCGCCCGCGGGCATCGCGCCGGTGGTGCGGTTCAAGAATCCTGTTCAGGGCATGGTCGGCTGGAAGGATTTGGTGAAAGGGTACATCGGATTCAACAACGGCGAACTGGACGATCTGGTCATTGCGCGCGCCGATGGCACGCCCACCTATAATTTCTGCGTGGTGGTGGATGACTGGGATATGGGCATCACGCATGTGATACGCGGCGACGACCATGTCAACAATACGCCGCGCCAGATCAACATCCTTAAGGCGCTCGGTGCGACCGTGCCGCAGTATGCGCACCTGTCCATGATCCTCGGCGACGACGGCACCAAGCTCTCCAAGCGCCACGGCGCGGTCAGTGTGATGCAATACGATGAAGACGGCTATCTGCCGGAGGCGGTGATCAATTATCTGGCGCGATTGGGATGGTCGCACGGCGACGAGGAGATTTTCTCGGTGGAGCAATTCTGCTCATGGTTTGATCTTGATCACATCACGCCGTCCGCCGCGCAGTTCAACACCGAGAAATTGAATTGGGTCAACCAGCATTATCTGAAACAGGCCGGCAATGCGCGCCTCGCCGCACTGGTGCACCCGCGCCTCGAAGCGCGCGGCGTAACGGTGGGCGCCGCACCTGCGCTGGAAGCCGTCATCGCGCTTTACAAGGAGCGTGTCGCAACTCTCAACGAACTGGCCGATGCCGCAGAAGTGTTTTACATTGACCTGCATCCCGCGAAGGAATTGCTGGATGCACATCTCTCCGCCGAAGCGGTGCCCGCCTTGCGCGAGCTGATGGAACGCTTCAGGGAGATAACATGGGAAGCTCCGGTGATCAATGCGGCGATCAAGGAAATGGTCGGCAAGCATGGTTTGAAAATGCCCAGGCTGGCGATGCCGTTGCGCGTGATGCTCACCGGCCAAACCCAGACCCCTTCGGTAGATGCAGTCGTGGCGCTGTTTCCACGCGAGACCGCATTGGCGCGCATGGCGCTGCACTTGCGGTAAATTGATGATGTTCTTGCAAGAACCCGCGCATACTTTCCTCTAAAACCCATCCGCCGGTGTTTTATATCAATGCCTGGAAAACGCTGCTCGCCACCGGCATCTGGAGTGGTGAAATCTGTAACCGCCGCAAGAGCAGAGAGCTTTACACCGGGCGGCTTTCCATCAAGCTGCTGCGCGACGAGAGTGGCAAGGTCACCCGCCATGTGGCGGCATTCCACGAAATCAGCAAGCGCAAGGCTGCGGAGGAACGCAAGCAGCACCCGGTGCATTACAAAAGATTCACCGGCCACCTTCCTCCTGTGGTTCGAAGCCAAGTCGGGCAAAGCGCATCACGCTGTGCGATAGGTTGGTATAATGCCGGCGGAAACAATCGCGGTAGCGCCAGACAGCAACAGCCCAAAATATAGACGCTGCCCGATGTTTACAGCCCGCTTGTGGCTACCCAGATCAATTCGATCAGCCCGCAATAAACCGGAGTAACGTGATTCATGCATAAAAGCACGCCGTATATCCTCGAAGTCAGACCAAAGATTCCGGCACGATTAGCCAGGCTCGAAGAGCTGGCCAATAATTTATGGTACAGCTGGGACCTGCCCACGCGTGACCTGTTTTCCCATATTGACCGGAATTTGTGGGATACAGTAGACCAAAACCCGAAGGCTTTCCTGCGCCGTGTCGACGAGCAGCGGCTGATTGACGCGTCGGAAGGCCCGATTTTTCTGGCCAGTTACCACCGCGTCCTGGCGGCCTATGATTCCTACCACACCAAGCCGGTACGCAACAGTTACACCGAGGGGTTCGCGGAAAACGATTTGGTGGCTTATTTCTGCGCCGAATTTGGGTTTCATGAAAGCTTTCCGATTTATTCCGGCGGGCTGGGAATTTTGGCCGGGGATCACTGCAAATCAGCAAGCGACATGCATCTGCCGTTTGTTGGTGTCGGCCTGCTGTATCGCCGGGGATATTTCTACCAGACCATAGACGGGCACGGCAACCAGAATGCCATTTATACCGATTCCGATTTCGAGAACCTGCCGATTTCCCCGGTATTGCACAAGGACGGCTCGGAAGTGCGCGTGAGCGTTGAGTTGCCGGGGCGCAGCGTAGCGGTGAAGATCTGGCAGGCGCGTGTCGGTAATGTCACGATCTACCTGCTGGATACCGACCTCGACGAGAATTCCCCGCATGACCGCGCCATCACGCACCACTTGTACGGCGGCGACAAGACCATGCGCATCGAGCAGGAGATCGTGCTCGGCATCGGCGGCGCGCGCGCCCTGGGAGCGATGGGCATCCAGCCCAGCGTGTGGCACATGAACGAAGGCCATGCCGCCTTCCTGTCGCTGGAACGCATCCGCATCCTGAGGGAGCAGGACATGGATTTCTCCAGCGCGCTGGAGGCCGTCGCTGCGCACACCATTTTTACCACGCACACGCCGGTGCCGGCAGGGCATGATCATTTCAACCACGGCATGATGCTGTCCTACTTCGATCATTACTATCCGCAACTGAAAATCAGCCAGGAGGAATTCCTCGCTTTGGGCCGCGCGCCGGATTCGCCCGATTTCAACATGACTGCGCTGGCGATCCGCTGCTCGCGCTTCCAGAATGGCGTGTCGCGCATCCACGGCAGGGTTTCTTCCGAAATCTGCGCCGAAATGTGGCCGGAAATCGAGGAAGAAGAAAATCCCATGAGCTATGTCACCAACGGAGTGCATATGCCCACCTTCCTGGCCAAGGAGTGGCTGGAAGTGTTCGAGCGTTTTCTCGACTGGGGCTGGAGCCAGCACTTGACCGATGTCGCTTTCTGGCAACAAATAGACAACATCCCCGATCATCAATTCTGGAGTGTGCGCGAGTCGCTCAAGTCGAGAATGCTGCAACTGATACGCCAGATTGTCAGCCAGCAGCACTATCGCAACCACGGTTCTGAAGCGCATCTCGATCGCATCCTGAAATACGCCGATCCGGCCAACCCGAATGTGCTCACCATCGGTTTCGCGCGCCGTTTCGCGACCTATAAGCGCGCCTTATTGCTGTTCGAAAACCTTGACTGGTTGCGCCAGATCATGGGGGATACCGAACGTCCGGTGCTGTTCATTTTTGCCGGCAAGGCGCACCCTGCCGACATTCCGGGGCAGGATCTGATCCGCCGTGTCACCCAGGTTTCGCGCCTGCCGGAATTTGAAGGGAAAATTCTGATGCTCGAAGGTTACGACCTGCGGCTTTCACGCCGTTTGGTGGCCGGGGTGGATGTGTGGCTGAACAACCCGTTGTACCCGCTTGAGGCAAGCGGCACTTCCGGCATGAAGGCGGCGATGAATGGTGTGCTCAACCTGTCCGTGCTGGATGGCTGGTGGGATGAGGGCTACAACGGCAAAAATGGCTGGGCAATCAAACCGGTTTCGGAATTACTGCCGGAAGAGCAGCGCAATCGCGAAGAAAGCCAGACGTTATATGAGCTGCTGCAGGATCAGGTCATCCCGACCTATTACAACCGCGACAAGATGGGCTATTCGCATGAATGGGTGAAGATGTCCAAGCAATCTGTCGCATCCTTGCTGCCGCGTTTTAATTCCACGCGCATGGTGGGTGAGTATGTGGCCAAAACTTACCTGCCGGCTACCCGGCAATACCGCAAGTATTGGGGCAGTAATTTTAATGGCGCGCGCCAAATCGCGGCCTGGAAAAATGCTGTCCGCCAGGCCTGGCACGGCGTGACGATACGCCGCATGGATGTGCCCAAACACAGCATCACGTTCAAGGATGGCGTGCGCTTCGAGGTGGGCATCAAACTGAACGGCCTGCAGCCTGCCGATGTGGTGGTGGAAATGTTGATCGGCTATCAGAGCAATCAGGAAAAACTCCAGCAGTCGATGAAATACAGGTTTCAGGCGCAAGGCACCGCCGATGAAACGGGTGAACATGTTTTTACGCTTGAGTTGATGCCGGAACAATGTGGCAAGCTCGAGTATCGCATACGGGTTTATCCTTGCCACGAAATGCTGACTCATCCGCTTGAGATAGGCTGCATGCGTTGGCTGTAGCAATGCGGGTATTGTTTGCCACTTCTGAAGTCGCGCCGCTGATCAAGACCGGCGGCTTGGCCGATGTCAGTGCAGCGCTTCCGGCCGCGCTGCATAGCATGGGCGTGGACGTGCGTGTGCTGCTGCCGGGCTATCCGCAAGTGTTGAAGGCGTTGCCATCCCCGCAAACTGCCGCCGATTTCCCCGCCTTGCCCGGCTTTCCCCCGGCGCGCCTGCTGTCCGGCGCCTTGCCGGATGGCGTGCCGCTCTGGGTGGTCGAATGCCCCGAGCTGTATCAGCGTGGCGGGGGAGCTTATCAGGACGAGCACGGCGGCGACTGGCCGGATAATGCGCAGCGCTTCGGGCTGCTGTCAAAAATCGCCGCCGTGTTGGGCAGCACGGATTCACCGCTGGAGTGGAAGCCTGATGTGGTGCATTGCAACGACTGGCAAACCGGGCTGGCTCCGGCCTACCTGCATTTTGCGCCGGGCGCCGCACCGTGTGTGATGGCCGTGCACAATCTCGCGTTTCAGGGCATATTTCCGCCGCAGACGGCTGCGGAACTGGGCCTGCCAGCGGAATGTTTCCAACCGGATGGCGTGGAATTTCACGGCAAACTGTCTTTTTTGAAGGCGGGATTGTATTACGCCGACCACATCACCACGGTGAGTCCGTCTTATGCCGAAGAAATCCAGACCGATGTGCTGGGATTCGGCATGCAGGGCTTGCTTGCCCACCGGCGCAAGGTCCTGAACGGCATCCTGAACGGCATTGATACCGAGGATTGGAATCCTGCTGCCGACCCCAATCTTGTTCAGGCTTATGACGCTACGGATTTGAGCGGGAAATCTGCCAACAAGCGCGAGTTGCAAAAGCGTATGGGATTGCACGTTGACCCCAAGGTGCCCTTGTTTGGATTGGTGAGCCGGTTTACCCGCCAGAAGGGATTGGATCTGGTGCTCAAAATCACACCGCAACTGGTGGCCTTGCCGGCGCAACTGGTGCTGCTGGGCAGCGGTGATGCGGGTATGCAGCGAACGGCGCTGGGGCTTTCGCACCGTTATTCCGGCCAGGTCGGCGCTTATGTGGGTTTCGACGAGGGGTTATCGCACCTGATCGAGGCAGGTGCGGATATCTTTCTGATGCCATCGCGCTTCGAGCCGTGCGGCCTCAACCAGATGTACAGCCAGCGTTACGGCACACCGCCGGTGGTGCACGCTACCGGCGGCCTGATAGACACGGTGGTGGATTGCAGCGCAGCTTCGCTGAAGCGGGGCGATGCCACCGGCTTTGTGTTTGACAGCATGGGTGCATCCAGCCTGCTGTCCGCCGCGCGCCGCGCCGTGGTGGCTTACCGCAATAAAAAAACCTGGCGGACATTGCAACGGAATGGCATGGCCAGAGATTTCAGTTGGGATAAAAGCGCAGCGGCCTATCGCGATATTTATGCACGGCTGATGCAGTGATAAATGGGAACCTCTAGAAATTCAGAGTTCGCCCAAATGCAAGGCGCGGAAAAAATTTCGCCGCGCCACATATGAGGTATATGTAAGCAAGAAATTTTTTTCGCAACGCAGCAGTTGGGATGAAATGTGGATTTCTAGGGATTCCCAATTGCGAATCAGGAGCAAGGAAGAATATGCATAGTTTATGGAATAATGACGAAGCGGCAAACTGCAACAGCGAACTCGAACGGCGCGTTTATACCTCGCGCCTGCTCGGACAGGACAAATCCCTGGTGCTGCATGGCGGCGGCAACACTTCCGTGAAGATCACCGAGAAGAATATCCTGGGCGAAGAAGAGCAGGTGCTCTACGTCAAGGGCAGCGGCTGGGACCTGGAGACCATCGCTGCCGCTGGCTTTGCTCCGGTGCGTTTGGAGCACCTGAAGAAACTGGTGAAGCTGCCTGCGCTGCCCGATCCGGAGATGGTCAATCAACTGGTCACGCACCAGACCCGCGCCGCTGCGCCGGTTCCTTCGGTGGAAGCGATCCTGCACGCCATCCTGCCCTACCCCTACGTGGATCATACCCACGCCGATGCCATCGTTGCCATCACCAACACGGCGGATGGCGAGGCGAGGATACGCGAGATTTACGCTGACACGGTGGTGGTCATTCCCTACGTCATGCCGGGATTCGATCTCGCCAGGCTTTGCGCGGAGCGCTTTGCCGCCGAAGCCGGAGTCCATACCATCGGCATAGTGCTGCTGAACCACGGCATCTTCTCGTTTGGACAGAACGCGAAGGAATCCTATGAGCGGATGATCGCTCTGGTCAATCGCGCTGAGGAATATCTCAAGCAGCGCAAGGCATGGAATGTCGCGCCATCCGCCGTGGCTGCTGCACATGGTATGGAGCTGGCAAGTGTACAGGCCAGGCTGCGCGCCGACATTTCCAAAGCGGCGGGTTTTCCAGTGATTGTTGCGCGCCACGCGGACGACAAAAGCCTGTCCTTCGTGCGCCGCGCGGATATTTCCACGATTGCACAGCAAGGCCCGGCCACGCCCGACCACGTGATCCGCACCAAGCGCCTGCCGATGCTGGGGCGCGATGTGGCGGGATATGTAGAGAGCTACAAAAAATATTTTGCGGCCCACGAGCCGCAGGCGAAAGAGCGCAAGACCATGCTGGATGCGGCTCCGCGCGTGGTGCTTGATAGTGAGTTGGGACTGTGCGCGGTGGGCAGGAGCGCACAGGAAGCAAGTATCGTCGCCGACATTTACGCCCACACCATGGACATCATCCTGCGCGCCACCGCCTTGGGTGGCTACCGCGCGCTGCCCGCCAGGGATATTTTTGATGTCGAGTACTGGGACCTGGAACAGGCTAAATTGCGCAAGGGCGGCAAGCCGTTGCCGTTCAGCGGCGAAGTGGCACTGGTCACCGGTGCAGCCTCCGGCATCGGCAAGGCCTGCGTCGAAGCGCTGCTGGCGCGCGGTGCGGCGGTGGTTGCGCTGGATGTGGATGCTTCAGTCACCGCCATGAAAACAGGCGCGAATTTCCTCGGGCTGCAATGCGACCTCACCTCGGCGGCGCAATTCACGCAGGCGCTGGTGCAAACAGAGGAAGCTTTCGGCGGCCTGGATATGCTGGTGCTGAACGCCGGCATCTTCCCCGGCGGCTGCCGTATCGAATCGCTCAAGACCGAAGAATGGCAGAAGGTGATGCGCATCAACCTCGACGCCAACCTGATGCTGATGCGCGAGTGCCATCCCTTCCTCAAGCTCGCGCCGCGCGGCGGGCGTGTGGTGGTGATCGGCTCGAAGAATGTCCCTGCACCCGGCCCCGGCGCCGCCGCCTATTCGGCCTCCAAGGCTGCGCTCAACCAGCTGGCGCGCGTCGCGGCGCTGGAATGGGGCAGCGACAACATCCGCATCAATTCGCTGCATCCTAATGCCGTGTTCGACACCGGCCTGTGGACGCCGGAGGTGCTGGCCGCGCGCGCCAAGCACTATGGCCTGACGGTGGACGAGTACAAGAAAAACAATGTACTCAAGACCGAAGTGACCAGCAAGGATGTGGCAGAACTGGCGGCGGAGATGTGCGGACCACTATTTGCCAAGACCACAGGAGCATGGCTTCCGGTGGATGGCGGCAATGACCGGGTGATTTGAGTATGTCGAGTGATAGACACCATCTTGTCCGTCAAGCATATGTTCCTCCTGATTGCCTACCACCAGAATCCATACTATAATTAACAATGTAAGTAATAAAGGAGATTGCAATGCCAACCGATGCCACACTTACCAGCAAGGGCCAAACGACAATACCCAAGGAAATTCGGGATAGTCTTGGCATGAAGTCCGGGGACCGGATGACATTTACGTTGATGCCCGATGCAACGGTCGTCATGCGCCTTAAAAACAAGAGCATTACTGAGTTGGCCGGCACGCTGCGCAAGAAGGGAAGGAAGTCTGTTCCTGTTGAACAGTTGTCGCGCTGATGCTTGGAATCGACACCAATGTTCTTGTTCGTTTCCTGGTTCGGGATGACGAGATTCAGTTTGAGAAGGCACGCAAACTGATCAGGCGTGAAGTTGCGGCAGGGCGCCGCGTTTTCGTCAGTCAGCTGGTTCTCATGGAAACGGAATGGGTGCTGCGCAGCCGGTATGTCGTGCCAAAAAATCAGATCATCGAAGCCATTTCCGGCTTGCTAAATTCGACCGATATCCAATTTGAGGACGAGCCCTCGATCGAGGAAGCTCTTTTCATCTGGAAGGAGTCAGCTGCCGATTTTGCCGATTGCCTGATTGGCGCAAAAAATCGACGGATGGGGTGTCGGGCGACTGCGACCTTCGATGGGAAGGCATCCAAATTGCCGGGCTTCATGGCTGCCTGACAATTCAGCTATTTCCAAAACGTAAAATTCCAGCAACCGCTTTCGGGATGACTATAACCACTGCTCGGCGGTCAACTTGGTAATTGAATTAAATTAGATCGCGACCGTCTCTTAAGGGTCGCAAGCCAACGTTGAGTCTCACCGGCAAGATAACCGCTTGCCAATCACAATAACGGACATCCGTTATCAGTAAGCCTCCAGATTGGCGCCATCCAGATTCAACGAATGACGCCAGAACTGGTCATCGCGGTCGAACAGCCGGTAGGTGCCGCGCGGCCCCCAACTGCCCGCCGGATAAGTATTGATGAAGTCGCGCTCCATCGCCCATACCTTGAGGATCGGGTCCACCACGCGCCATGCCGCTTCCACTTCGTCCATGCGCAAAAACAGCGAATGGTCACCCTCAATTACGTCCAGCAGCAGGCCTTCATAAGCGTCGTAATCCTCGTCGTCGCCCTTGCGGTACGTGGCATCCAGGCTGAGGGCGCGGGTATGCAGATCCAGCCCGGGCACCTTGACCTGCATTTCCATTTTCAGGCAATCGTTGGGCTGGATGCCCAGCATGATCCAGTTCGGCTGCGGCGGGCCGTGGCGTGTGTGGCGCAGCAAATCCTGCGGCGGGCTCTTGAAACGGATGCAGATTGCCGAGCTGTTTTCCGCCATGCGCTTGCCGGTGCGCAGGTAAAACGGCACGCCCGCCCAGCGCCAGTTGTCGATGAACAGCTTCAATGCTGCATAAGTTTCGGTGGTGCTATCCGCCGCCACGCCGGGTTCTTCCAGATATCCGGGCACAGTTTTGCCGTCTATGCTGCCACTGGTGTACTGGCCGCGGAATGCGTGGGCATGCACCGAGTTCTGCGTGATCGGGCGTATCGCTCTCAGCACTTTCACTTTTTCGTCGCGCAAGTGCTCGGCGGACATCGTTACCGGCGGCTCCATCGCCACCAGTGCCAGCAATTGCAGCAAATGGCTCTGGATCATGTCGCGCAGCGCACCGGCGCCTTCGTAGTAATCCGCGCGCCCTTCGATACCCAAGGTTTCGGAATGGGTGATCTGCACGTGGTCGATGTAATGGTGGTTCCACAGCGGCTCCAGCAGCAGGTTGGCGAAGCGAAACACCATCACGTTCTGCACCGTGCCTTTGCCGAGGTAATGATCAATGCGGTAAATCTGCGGTTCGTCCAGATGCTTGTACAAACTTCCTTGCAGAGTCTGCGCGCTCAACAAATCGTAGCCAAAAGGCTTTTCGATCACCACACGGCGCCAGCCGTTTTTCTGATTGAGCAAACCCACGTTGCCCAGCTTTTCGACGATGGCGGGATAGTCTGCCGGACGCACCGCCATGTCATAGACTATGTTTGGAGGAAAATCCGCATTCCCGTCCAACATCTGCTGCAAGCGCGAGTAGGCTGCGTCATCGCCGGGCGGGATGGCAAAATAATGCAGCCGGGCGCAAAAGCGTTGCAGCACGGTTTCGTCCATCCCCTGCGGATAGATCGGCCGCAAAATTTCCGACACAATGCTCAACCATTCATCGCGCTGACGCTGCGCGATATCGCAGCCCAATATCACCATCTGCTCCGGCAGGCGTTTTGCCATCTCCAGGCGAAACAAGACAGGGATCAGCTTGCGGCGGCTCAGATTGCCGCCCGCGCCGAATATCACCAGCGTACAAGGCTCCAATGTTTTCATTTTTTCCCGCCCGCCTGTTTCACCGCATGGCCGCCGAAGGCATTGCGCATCATGGAAAGCAGACGGTAGCCGTATCCGGTTTCATCCTGGCTGGTAAAGCGCATCTGCAACGCCAGCGTCAGCACCGGTGCGGCGACACCCTGATCCACCGCCTCCACCGCCGTCCAGCGCCCTTCGCCGGAATCGGGCACATACGGGGCTATTTGCGTCAACTCCTGATCGTGCTTCAGCGCTTCTGCGGTGAGGTCAAGCAGCCAGCTGCGCACCACCGAACTGTGCCGCCACAGTTCGGTGATCTGCGCCAGGTCGAGCGCAAATTCCTGCTTGCCGCGCAGCAATTCCAGCCCCTCGGCGAAGGACTGCATCATGCCGTACTCGATGCCGTTGTGGATCATCTTGGTGTAGTGTCCCGCGCCGACCGGCCCCACATGCGCCCAGCCGCGATCCGCAGCGGGAGCCAATGCCTGTAGTATGGGGCGCATCGTCTGCGCCACTTCGGCAGTCGCACCGACCATCAGGCAATAACCGTTCTCCAGCCCCCAGATGCCGCCGGAGGTGCCGGAATCCATGAAGCCGATGCCCTGCTCCGCCAGCCATGCGCCGCGCCGCTGGCTGTCGTGGTAATTCGAGTTGCCACCGTCCACGATGATGTCGCCTTTCGACAGCAGCGGCACCAGCGCGCGAACCTGCTGCTCGGTCGGCTCGCCGCTCGGCAGCATGAGCCATACCACGCGCGGGCTGGACAATTTCGCCACCGCGTCGGCCACCGATGATGAGGCAACCATGCCTTCCTCTTTGGCAAGCTGCGCAACCACCTCCGGCGCGCGGTCGTAACCCACCACCTCGACACCGCCGCGGCGCAATCTGCGCACCATGTTGCCGCCCATTTTGCCCAGCCCTATCATCGCCATTCGCATAGAATTTCCCCTGCAAAGATAATTAACTTGCACAACCGATTCATGCCAGCCGTAGAATCGCATCATGGCCATCATAATTACCTGGCGAATTATATGCCTTTATTAAAAAACAGCGACCCGCCGCAACAATGCCGCTGGCACGGTTATCACACCACCGCCGAACTGGAACAGGCGGCAGCGCAAGCGATACTGCACGCCGCACAGCAGGCCATCAGCCAGCGCGGAGCGTTTTATATCGTGCTGGCTGGCGGCACATCACCGCGCCGGGTATATGAATTGCTGCGCAAAGCCGACACGGACTGGAACGCATGGCATGTGTATTTCGGCGATGAGCGCTGCCTGCCGCCCGACCATGCGGAGCGCAACAGCCGGATGGCCGCTCAGGCCTGGCTGAATCATGTCGCCATCCCGCCCAACCAGATACATCCCATTCCCGCAGAGACAGGAGCTGAAGCCGCTGCCCGCGCTTATGCGCGAATAGTGGCAGGAATCGGACTGTTCGATCTAGTGCTGCTGGGGCTGGGCGAAGACGGACACACCGCCAGCCTGTTTCCGGATCACGACTGGGGTAATACGCCGGATGCCCCAGCCGCCATTGCCGTATTCAACTCACCCAAGCCACCGCCGCAACGTGTCTCGCTCAGCGCATACCGCTTGGGTGCCGCACGTCAAGTGATGTTTCTGGTAACGGGTGCGGGGAAACAGCAGGCGGTAACGGATTGGCGCAATGGAGTGGCTATACCTGCTGCGGCCATTACTCCGGCTAACGGGGTGGATGTTTATATCGAAGCTGCGCTCTTGAGGGGTTAAGCTGGCGTAGATCCTATGGTTTTTTGCAAGCCTGAAATCCGAGTTTACCCGGATCAAAAGGTTTGTTGGAAGTCCACACTGCAAAGGCAATGCGAAGTATCTTGCGGGCGATGATTATAATGGCCTCAGTGGTGGCGAAGCCTT
>JACREC010000051.1 GCA_016218445.1 Nitrosomonadales bacterium | reverse complement strand
TCCGCGAATCACCCTGGTTTGACCTTTGACCTGTCCAGCCACATGGTGATCATCGGCCTGTTCATCGTCGGCATGGTGCCCTATCTGTTCGCCGCGATGGGCATGGAGGCGGTCGGCCGCGCCGCAGGTTCGGTGGTGGTCGAAGTGCGCCGCCAGTTCAAGGAAATTCCCGGCATCATGGAAGGCACCGGCAAACCGGAATACGGCACCTGCGTGGACATGCTGACCAAAGCCGCGATCAGGGAAATGATCATTCCGTCGCTGCTGCCGGTCGCGGTTCCGGTGATCGTCGGCCTGACCCTCGGCGCGCAGGCGCTGGGCGGCGTGCTGGTCGGCACCATCGTCACCGGCATCTTCGTCGCGATCTCCATGACCACCGGTGGTGGCGCCTGGGATAACGCCAAGAAGTACATCGAGGAAGGCAACTACGGCGGCAAAGGCTCCGATGCCCACAAGGCGGCGGTAACCGGCGACACCGTCGGCGATCCCTACAAGGACACCGCCGGCCCTGCGGTCAACCCGCTGATCAAGATCATCAACATTGTCGCGCTGATGATCGTGCCGTTGTTGTAGTCCATAGCAGACAGAAGGGCTTACGGTCACACCAAGGGGGCTTGCAGAAGCCCCCTTTTTCATGCCCGCCAATGTTAAAATCCGCGCCTGTCTAAACAACACCAAGGGCTTTTGCATAATGAGTTTGAACAGGGTTCCATCCGGACAAAACTTACCCGACGATTTCAACGTGATCATTGAGATTTCCATGCATGGGGAGCCGGTAAAATATGAGGTAGACAAGGAATCGGGGGCGATCTTCGTTGACCGTTTCATGAATACCGCGATGCACTATCCGTGCAACTATGGCTACATTCCGCACACCCTGTCCGATGACGGCGACCCGGTGGACGTACTGGTCATCACGCCCGTGCCATTAAACACCGGCGTTGTGGTGCGCTGCCGCCCCCTTGCAGTGCTCCGCATGGAGGATGAGTCGGGCATGGATGCGAAGGTGCTGGCCGTACCAGTTGATAAACTCTCCACCCTGTATCGCGGCTTGAAAAACCACACCGAATTGCCGGAAATCGCCCTCAAACAGATTTCCCACTTCTTCGAACATTACAAAGACCTCGAACCCAACAAGTGGGTGAAAATAGGCGGCTGGCATGGCATCGAGGAAGCCAGGGCGGAAATCATGGCCGGGGTCGAAAACTACCAGAACACACCGGACAAACCGCAGTTCTAACGGGCATGGCAACTGCCACCCCTGATAATGAAACTCGCCATGCCCGTTCCCTCACCCCAACCCTCTCCCGCAAGCGGGCGAGGGGGCGAATGAATCTCTGCGCGAGTTTCACGTTAACCAGTACCGCAACCACCTGACAGGAGGCGAAATGACAGCGAAAATCATAGATGGCAAGGCCATCGCGAAGGAAGTACGCGCCGAATGGAAAGTGCGCGCCGACGCATTAAAGGCGCGCGGCATCACGCCTGGGCTGGCAGTCATCATCGTCGGCGAGGATGCCGCCTCCAAGGTATATGTCGGCAACAAGGTCAAGGCCTGTGCCGAGCTGGGGTTGTATTCCGAACACATTGCCCTGCCCGCCGACACGTCCCAGGACACGCTGCTGGCGAAAATCGCCGAACTGAATGCCAATCACGCCATTCACGGCATTCTGGTGCAATTGCCCCTCCCCAAACACATCGACAGCGACAAGGTGCTGAAAGCCATAGCCCCGCACAAGGACGTGGACGGCTTCCATCCGATGAACGTCGGCGCACTGGTCACCGGCAACCCCCTGCTCCGGCCCTGCACTCCTTACGGCGCGATGAAGCTGCTGGAAAAAATAGGGGTTGCAATAGAAGGCAAGCATGCCGTGATAGTAGGGCGCAGCAACATCGTCGGCAAACCGATGGCGCTGATGCTGTTGCAGATGAATGCCACCGTCACCATCTGCACTTCAAAAACCCGCAACCTCGCGCACCACACGCGCGATGCCGATATCCTGGTGGTGGCTACCGGCAAGCCGCGAATGATCACCGGAGACATGATCAAGCCCGGTGCCGCAGTGATTGATGTCGGCATCAACCGCCTGCCCAACGGCAAACTGGTCGGCGATGTGGATTTCGACAGCGCGAAGGAAGTGGCAGGTTATCTCACGCCCGTGCCGGGCGGCGTCGGCCCCATGACCATCACCATGCTGGTGGCGAACACCGTGGAGGCCGCTGAACGCAGCGCTCAATAATGGCTCCAGCAGCTCATCCCTGATACAACGAGCGCTCTCAGAGGCTGTGAAAAAATTCGTCGCGAGCGCAGGCAGGCCGGGGGCGCCCGGAGCGCAGTCACCGGAATGTATGAAAAATACATGAGGATGGCGACAACGTAGTTGCGGCGCAGGCTAACCTCCGCATGGCGGAGGTTAAACGTAGTGGCCGTAGCCAACACCGCGCTGACAATTCCGCATCCGCTTCAGCGGGTAGCGGATTGCGTACTTTTAGTACAACCTTGGCATGCCAAGCGCAGCAGAATTTTTCACAGCCTCTCAGGTTATGAAGACCAGCAAGCTTGCTAATACTGCTGACACAATTGGCGCTATGGCCCAATGGATTTTACTAGACGTGATAGCTTCTTCGCTTTTCCCCTGTTTGTACCCGTCGAGCATGCTTCGCACCAGATTCTCGTGGTGCATCAGGCTGCTCACAACCACCCCGAGCACGTGAAAACAGACCATGCCCAGCATGGTGTAGGACAGGACATCATGGGCTTCTTCAAGCCATTCGCCGCCGATCTCGGCATAAACCGCGAATCCGCTGGCAGTAGTGGCGAGTCCAAGCAATATCAAAATATATATCGCATAACTGCCCGCAGGATTATGCCCCACCCAGTGGCCCGGCTTGCCCTGCAACAGGTCGCCGAGGTAGGTGAACACCGCGCGGGGAGAGAACAGAAATGAAGTGAAACGGGCGTAACGCGTTCCTGCCACACCCCAGAACATCCGGAAGACAACAATCCCTGCCACCGCATATCCCGCTGCCACATGCACCAGCCGCCACTTTTCGCCATCACCCGTCATGAAAGCCAGAACGAAAGCGGTGACCAGCAACCAGTGCCCAATGCGTGTGGGCAGATCCCAAACCAGAATCTTTTTCATGGCAATTAGCTCCTGAACTTGTACGGGCAATCAGTCATCATCTCGTTCCCCGCCGCGTTCATGCCGCTCTCCCTGCCCCTCACCCCGCTGGCCTCCCGGAATTCTGATGCCGCGTTCCGACCAATCACCGCGTTCAGCATTGACATGGCAGGCCGTGCAGTTTGACCGGCTTTTGACAGCCGGATCGGACCAGGTATTATTCGACACTTCACGGTGTTCGCGGGTAAACCAGGGTGTATCGCTGATCCGCAAGCTGGATGCACTATTCCTTCCACCGCGTCCCGCATGGCGTTGCAGAAAATCAAGGATTTCCTGGTTATCCCCGGGATTCAGCGTCGCGTTTGCGCCAAAATGCTTGTCCAGCCCTCCCATCAAACGCTGCCAGTTATCCCCGGTCAATAATTGCGGCGGGTAGGCGATATGGCAGCTGCCACACTCCTCTTTCCATTTTGGGTTGGCGGGAACAGAAAGCTTGTTACCGTCCGCGTATACCATCGTGCTGCCCAGAATCAGGGCGAATGCCGCAAGCCATTTCACGATTGCTCTCCCTGAATAACAAATTGGATAAAGTCCGCCTTCTCGGCAGCCGTACATTCACGCCCAGCCACCTCATTGCAGTTGCGCTTGAACCACTTCTCCACTTTCGCGGAACTGGTAAAACGTTCCGGGTTTGCCGCCGGGGCAAACGGGCTGATGCGTTTGCCGGTAATGACATGCTTCCCGTCAACCTTCAGATTCCTGCCGTGGCAGGCCGTGCAATTCGGCATCTCCCGGGACACGCCCCACTCCCTGGTAAAGAAGCTCTGGCCGCGCTTCGCGGATGGCGCGAATCCGGGTGTTGCCTTGGCAGCTTCCGCGGCGTAGCCGGACACTATGCTGGCAGGGGTCTCCGCAAACGCTGAATTTGCGCCTGCCAGAACCATCAATGCGATACAGATTTTTCCAGCGGTCATCATGATGATATCTCCTTCATATGTTAATGTTAGTTTTTAAACCAATCGATGCTTCAGTGCTAATCTAGCAAGTGATTATTAACCGGCGCTTAATGAAACCCGGCCTCCGTTCCACGGCTGGCACCGCACTGGCTGCCTGGGGAACTTCGGCAACATGGCCCGTGACCATGCTTCTCCGGGTTTCTGCAAACCCGGCTCCTGCAACCACTGAACTTGTGCTTGCCAGAACCATCAATGTGGTACAGATTATTTTTGCAGTCATAATAGAACCTCCTTCATATACTGTTTTTCCGGCTGGACGTTATCCGGTAACTCGATGCTTCAGGTACAGCTTAACGAACGATTCTTAACTGACTCTTAATTGGAAAAGCCATGAGAATACTTCTGGTGGAAGACGACTCCCTGCTCGGCGATGGCATCCGGAAAAGCCTAAGCCATCTTGGCTTTACGGTTGACTGGATGCGTGATGGGAAACAGGGAGAAAATGCGCTGACCAGCGAAGAATATGCCGCTGTTGTGCTGGATCTCGGCCTGCCGCAACAGGACGGCCTGGCACTGCTGCAATCCGTGAGGAACAAGGGGCTGCGCACCCCCGTCCTGATCCTGACCGCCCGCGATGGCAAGCTGGACAAGCTCAAGGGATTCGGCCTGGGCGCGGATGACTATGTGGTCAAACCGCTCGACATGGAAGAACTCGCGGCCAGGTTGCGCGCATTGATCCGCCGCTCTGCCGGACACGCTTCGCCCCGTATCCGCCTGGGTACAGTGGAAATAGATCCGGATGCGCGCCAGGCATGGTGCGGGGGCAAGCCCGTCGATCTCTCGGCCAAGGAATTTGCCGTGCTCGAACTGCTGATGCAAAACGCAGGCCGGGTGCTGACCCGCGCCCAGCTGGAGCAAAGCCTCTATGGCTGGGGAGACAGCGCTGACAGCAACACCATCGAAGTCTTCATCCATCACTTGCGCAAAAAACTGGGCAGCGATTTTATCCAGACCCTGCGCGGGATCGGCTATACCGTGGGACGTCCGGAATGAGATTGCAAAATACCTCATTGCAGACCCGGCTCACCCTGCTGGTTCTCGGCACGGTACTGCTATTCAGCTTGCTGGCCGGTTATGAGAGCTACAAGAATGCCTTGCACGAGGCGGATGAAATTTTTGATGCGCAACTGGCGCAGTTTGCGCAAAGCCTGGTGGTCCTGTCGGCGACTTTCGACGATGAGCAGGCAGAACCGATGCCTCCTCCCGTCCATAAGTACCAGCAAACGCTGGCCTTCCAGGTGTGGATTACGGACAAACAACCCCCGCGCATCCTGCTCCGCTCCAATAACATTTCCAGCATGCTTCCTGCGCAGACGCCAGCCGAGGGTTTCAGCAGCGGTGAATGGCAAGGCGAGCGCTGGCGCTATTTCCGGTTGCGTGATAAGCAACGTGGCTTTGATGTGCTGGTCGGGCAAAACGACAAGGCGCGCAGTGATCTGGCCCAGAAGGTGGCGTGGCACAACACGGCCCCATTCCTGTTCGGCTTGCCCCTGCTGGCGCTCTTTGTCATGCTGGCAATCTACTTTGGCTTGCGGCCATTGCGCAAGCTGACCGAGTCGTTACGCCAACTTTCACCGGAACAGCTCAGCCCGGTAACTGTTCACGATACGCCAAAGGAAATTGCGCCGGTGATTGATGCGCTGAACAGCCTGCTTGGCCGCATCGCCAGAACAATCGAAAATGAGCGGCGCTTCACCGCCGATGCCTCCCACGAACTGCGCACCCCCCTTGCCGCACTGCACGCGCAGGTTCAGGCGGCGCAACTCTCCGCCAGCGAATCAGAGCGCAAAGAATGTCTCGTCAAGGCATTACAAGGCGCCGACCGCATGGCCCACCTGGTCGGGCAATTGCTCACCCTGTCCCGGCTCGACGAGCTTTCCTCTCCGATCAATCTTGAGCCCGTGAACCTTGCTGAACTCACCCGGGAGTGTTGCGCGGAGCTGGGAGAAAATGCGCTCTCCAAAAATATCGAAATCGGCTTTTCGCCGGAAGCACACCCCGCGCTTTCCGGATCGCCCGACATGTTGCGTATCATGCTCAGGAACCTGCTGGACAACGCCATCCGCTATACCCCGCAGGGCGGGCATGTGGAAGCGGCATTGCACCCCACGGATGATGGGCAGCAGGTTGAACTTGAAATTGCCGACAGCGGAATCGGCGTCGCTGGCGAGCAGCTTGCCTTGCTCGGGCAGCGCTTCAGCCGCATCAACCCGGGCATGGCGGATGGCGTCGGATTGGGTTTGTCCATCGTACAACGCATCGCAGAAATTCATCGTGCGAAGATCACTTTCAATCATGCCACTGCGCTGGGCGGCCTGAGCGTAAAGGTCTGTTTCCCTCTCCCCTGAATACTTTAACCTAAGGAAACGCTGAATAAGTATGTCATCGCGAGGAGCGAAGCGACGTGGCGATCCACGACTATGTGATCTTTGAGGCTTTCTGGATTGCTTCCCGCCACGCTGTGCTCGCGGCTGAAGGCCGCTCGCAATGACGGTTTTGGACCTGTTCAGCGTTCCCCTAAAAAGAACAGCTGACGGTTTTGGTGCGAATTGGGCAGTAAAAAGCCAGCCGTCAACAACGGCTGGCTTTTTCAAATAACAATTTTCAAGACTTTCAGTGGTGGGTAGTTGAGGTGTTGGCAATCGCTGCCGCACCAGCCGCAACCCCCACACCGATTGCAATCGTGGTTGCCGACACGCCTGTCGCTGCCCCGGCAGTTACTACCGTCGTTGTGGTTGTTGCGCCACCTGTCGCCGCGCCCCCGGCTGTCGAACCGGTTGCACCGCCCGTCGAAGCGCCGCCCGCGGGAGCCGGTGCTGGAGCCGGGGTCGCAGGAGGAACAGGAATCGCGCCCAGTTCAGTGAATGTGCCGGCAGGCAATGCAGAAATGGGAACTACAGTAGCCAGCGTGGTTGCGGATGTGACAACGGCAGCCTGTCCCGTATTGAGCACCAGTGTGCCTGCCGCATTGGTCATACCAATGCTGCCCGATACTACTTGGCTGTACATGGGGCTATTGCCCATGACCACCATGAATTCCGTTCCTCGAATGCCGATAGTCGCGTTCGGGGTCGAAAGCTTGAATGCTGCTTTGTTGCGCTGCCCGATAAGCCCGGTGACGAAACGCATCCCGCCTTTGAGCATGGAGAAAATAATATCGCTCTTCTCGATTTTATCCGGTTCGTAGCGATATTTACGCACATGGAAAGTGGAGTTGGCTTGCAGGGTGACCACTTGGCCATCTTCAAATTTCAGCACGGCATAGCCTTTATCGCCGGTGCTGATTACCGTATCGGAAGCAATCGCATCGTTCTTTGTTGCACCATGCGCCGCCTCTTTACCCACCGCGATAGAAACATCACCCGATGCGTCGTATACCCAACCACCGGCTGCCCAGGCCGGAACCATCCATACCAATGCCAACAGGGTAATTACCGCGCCGCGCATCCTAGCCATTTCATTCCCCTTAAATAAAAAAACCCGCAAAAATTCTGCGAGCTTACGTTTCATGTTCCCACGAGTATCGCCATCAGCGATGCCACCAAACTTAGTGGTTTGTCGTCGATGTACTGACCACTGCGGCAACGACAGCCGCAGCAGCCACACCTACGGCAATTACTGTAGTAGAAATTCCGGTTGCCGCAACTCCAGCACCTGCAGCGCCACCTGCTGCTGCGCCGCCGGTCGCTGCGCCACCACCACTTGAGCCACCTGCCGCTTCTTCCGCTGCAAATACATTACCGGAAACAGACATCACCAAAGCCAACGTTAATGCGCTCAATTTTTTCATTTGAAATCCCCTGCACAATCTCACGGAATTACCAGATATTCTTTCGCATTCACACGCGATTATCCATAAAACCCGGCTTATTGCAAGTTGTTATTCAATGCGCCAGGTCAACGCCACACCATCGCCATCCAGCGTCAGCCTCGGCTCATTTTTGTGATGCCAGCGCCAGAACGCATCACCTATTGCATAACCCAGCAACGCACCGCCCACAGTATCTGAAACAAAGTGCTTGCGATCCGCCACGCGCGCCAGATTGGTGACGGCAGCCAGGCCATACAGCCACGGAGCACGGTATTCTTTGGCGTAGGGTGTCACCATCGCCCACATCGCCGTAGCATGCCCGGAGGGAAAACCGGCTGCGCCATTACGGCTGCGCAGCGGATGGAAATCACCACTACCCATCCCCGCTTGCGGGCGCGAACGCCCCACCGCATATTTGCCCGCCTCGGATGCCAGCACACCCGCCACCCCTGCCTCCAGCGCGGTAAACGAAGTAGCGCCGCGCCGCTGATCGGAGTTGTCCAGTGCCAGCAGCCCCGCAACCCCGCCCAGCACCAGCGGCAGATTATTGCCCACACCGGCAACCGCCTTGCTGAACCTGCTGCCGGTGTGCCGCACCGCCCAACGGTCCGCCGGCTTGTCCAGGCTGCTGCTCAGGGCAGCGATGCCCAGCCCCATCCCCACCTGCAACCAGGTATCCTTTGATGCCAGGCCATTGAACACATGATCGCGGTCTTGCTCCCAATTCGCCCACTGGATGCGATCCATCACCGTTGGCTTGCGCGGTTGATCGTAGCTGTCATCCAGATCGCCGAAGTATTGCAGGCCATCACGGTCGCGCATATTGGTGTATGTAGGCTCCATGATGTCATACAGATCGCCCGGCGAGGCCGCCATCTGACCCACGTCCCGCGTCCAAGGTGAAATCGCGATTTTTGGGGCGGTCTGCGTATCCCTGGTCAGCATCGAACCGAGCGGAATCGACAAGAACACACCCTTGTCATGGTAGGGCTTGGCTGGTGTGCCGGGGCTGGTGATGTCGTTGCCGTTGGTCTGCGAATACCATGCGCCGAATGTAAAGCCGGAACGGAAGCGTCGTTTCATCTCAAGGCGCGTGCCCAGATCGCCCGCCAGGAACCGCCCGGCACGCGCGGTCGCGGTCACGCCGCTGAGCGGCAAACGATAGTGCAAAGCCGCTAATGCAGTCACGGTGGAATAATTGCGAAAGCCCAACCCGCCCCCGACATCACGCTGCTTCAATGCATCCACGCTCACGTCAAACGCCCACGGCGCGCGCTCCGGATAGTACAGCACCTGCCCGCCCGCACCGCCGAACATTTCCTCATACAGCCCCGCCGAAGCGCGCGCATACACCCGCTGCCCGGGATGAAAGAACTGGTTCACCAACGCCTGCGTCAGCTTCACGTTGCCGTTCTTCTTGTAGTCGGCGACATCGGTGCGCACATGCGGCAGCAGACTGTTGGAAGGCTGGGTCACGCCACTCACGTTCTGGTTGAGCGTGAGCTGCGCGGCTGTCTTGAGGAACAAGCCGGTGCCGGCCTGTTTTTCATAAGAAGCGTTGGCAAACACCTCATAGCGAAACGCGCCGCTCGGGTCATTGAAGAAAATACCCAGTCCGGGAGCCACGCGAATCTTGTCCAGCCCCGCGCCCTCGCCGCGGAAGCTCACTATGTCTCCCTCATTGCTATCCAGACTAGTTTGAAAATATTCCTGTTCCAGACCATCCAGTATTGCTTTGTTGCCCGATAATTTCTGCGGCTCGGCGTAGTTGATCGCAACAAATGGAGCCAACTGCTTGCGGCTTTCCAGCCCGTTGAAATAGCGTTGCAACCGTTCCGCGTCGAAGAAGGTATAGGTGGCAAACGGCATGTCGCTGACCGTGTAGTGTATCCTGATCTCGCGCGTTCCCAGCGGGGAACGCAACAAGATGCTGCGTGCGGCTCGCCCCACCGCACGGCTGGCCAACGAGATGCGCGTATTGGTCAGCGTCGCCTCGACCACATGCCCGGAAACCTTGAGATGAATATTCTTGAAATCCTGCTTGAGCAGCCGCTCGATTAAAGCGCGCCGATACTGCGGATCGGTGTTCCACTGCTTCAGGCTGGGCCGCGCCACCACTTCGGTATCCGGCGCCGGCTCGTCCAGCTTCGGGATGAATTCCCTGGCCTCAAACGGAATGGAAGCATAGGCATTGATGCCGGGTTTGCCGTCGCGCCAGGCAAGCTGTGAGCCCAGCCAGCCCCAGCGATATTCCAGTGCCAGGCCGAGGCCCTTCTTGCGCTGATCTATTTTGGTCTGTGCGGCAAAATAATCCTGCTGGTAATTATTCGCGTCGTATTCCGCTGCCAGCGCAATCCCATTCCATTCCGCAGGTGCATAACGCGCCCCGGCAAACACTCCGCTGATGCGCCCAGTGCCCACCCCGACCGTGGCATCCAGCGCGCCAAACTGCTTGCTGGCGGCAAGATACTTGGACTGGAACAGCCCCGTGCCCTGCACATCGTTCATGCCGAAGACAAGTGACGGCGTGTTCCAATCCTCTTCCAGCAACAACACCTTGCCGCTGGCGACCTTATCCTTGTAATCACCGTAGCCCGGGTTATCGGCAAAACCAGGTATACCCATAATCCGCACATAGCGGGCATACAACTCCACGCGCGGCAGCAGCGTGACACTGCTCCAAATGGAAGAATAAGGTCTGGCAAAACTATAGCCCATGCGGAATGTGCCGTCTGCCTCGATGCGTCCGCTGGGCATGTTGAGGTAGCCGGTCTCGCCGTTGATGTTCGGTTCGGCTTGTGCGGACAACGCGGCGCAAACCCCCAGCACACTCAACAGCGCAATCTTAAGGAAGCGCCGAATAAGTATGTCATCGCGAGGAGCGAAGCGACGTGGCGATCCACAGCTATGTGATCTTTGAGGCTTTCTGGATTGCTTCGCTGCGCTCGCAATGACGGTTTTGGACTTGTTCAGCGTTTCCTTGATAAGGTTCAAGGTGAAAGGTTCAAGGTCCAGGCAACAACCTTGTCCCTTGTCCCTTGCCCCTTTAGCCTTGTCTCTTGCCCCTTCAGCCTGTTTTTCCGGAGGATGCATGCTCAATTCTGCCCGCAAGGCTGCCAACGCGCCGCCGCATCCGAGAGCATATCTCCGGCCTTCACCACCCTGCCCTGATAACTCGCCACACCGCCTTCCACCTCAACGATGCGCACTTGCACATTTTCACCCGCAACACTCTCGACCTTGCCGCGTATGCGCTGGCGATCCACTAAGCCCAACTGCACTTCAGCGCAAACCTGCCCACCGGCCTTGACCGATTTGCCGGAAGCCTCGGCAGCTTGGGCACGGCGTATCTCCATCACACTCGGCCCCATGCGCAAATCATTCTGCCACGGCCCCTCGTAGCGGTCTCCGCTGCCCCACTGGAACACCCCCCACCCATGCCGCAGGTCGCGCTGATATTCGCCCTCGTAGCGATCTCCCGCCCATTGCGTGTTATCGCCCCATACATAGACACCTTTGCCATGCCGGTAATCTTCGCTGAAGTGTCCGGCATACCTGTCACCATTCGGCATCACCTTGATACCGGTGCCATGTTTCTTGCCCGCCTGAAAATCGCCGCGATAGCTGCTTGCCCCGCTGACCTTGCCATAGCCATCGGCCAAACCATTCGTGCAGCCGCCGCGGTAAATGCCTTGCGCCAAATCAGGATCGATGACTTTACAACCATCTCTGGTATTGGCCACCATGGCGCAACCTGTCAGTAACAGAAATGCGAGCGTATTGATTCGCCGTAATATACCGAAACTCATTTTTCAATCATCACAAATTTTGTGGATAGATTTCCCCCGGCTGAAGCCGGGATTCAGCCCAGCACATCCAGCCCGCTGACAGGCGGCTGTAATTTCGTTAGGGCGGCAAACCCTTCCATAGCCCTCTTACGCCACCCGGCCCCACGCGACAGCGCATCCTCCCAGGCCAAACGCAACTCAGCGGTACGATGCGCGGACAGGTATTCGATCAAAGCGGCGGCCTGCAACAAATCTTTATGCGCCTTGAGACGGAACTCCCCCTTACGCTCACCATAAACAATAAGCTTATGGATGGCAAAACGGGGCGGTGATGGAATATTCACAACCACTGCCCCTTCGTTGCAAAGAAGCACTGCCTGGGTCGCCTCTTCCAGAGAAAATTCCATGAACTTCAATCCCTGCAATGCGACGTTCAGATTAGTGATTCGAATACTTCCCCCTTTCCGCGAGATCGGAGTCAGAAAATCCAGCCGAAATTCCGGGTTCTTCGGGTTCAGATAAGTACCTCCCCCACCGCCATGGAAAGCACTAATTGGCAAAAAACCCATTTCCAGCGAATCAAGCGCTTTTTCCACATCCACGCGGATGTTGGATGGCAATGCCAGGGAAATGTTACGGCCCGCATGGGCAAAATCCATATCAAGGGTGCGCGCACCATCCGTGAACCGTATTCCCAACGAATTGCCGATGCACAACAGGGCATGCGTCCCCACCAGTACACCACCAGCCCGAAAAAATCCATATTCGGACAAGCGGCGAACGACGCGAAAATGCTGCGGCACCACACTGTCACAGCCCAGCGCCATCGCAGAACGCACCAACGGAAGAATTTCTCTGGGTTTATCCTCGCGAAACCGCTCAATGAGATTGCGCACACGCTCTTCATCCGGCCCGACATAGAGTTGACGCACTGCGCCATCAATATCGCGATAGGCAAAATACCAGTAGGTGTGTCCCTTGACTTGCTTGACTGCAAAATTGCCATTCAGATGCGCAGCCGAGCGGGCCAACTCCTGCATCTGTGCCTGATTCAGCAACTCCATGTATGCCGTCTGTGCAGAAAGGCTGAGCTCAATAAATCGCATTTCACTGCTCACAATTTTTTGTTATACAACAGTATAGATTAACGTTGTATAACTCGCAACTGGCCATACTTATCAGCATTTTTCATTCCAATTCGGCATCTTGTGAATCTCATCCATCACCAGCAATTCGGCACGTAGATTCCATGACTGCCGCTGCAACACAGCGCGATCCGCCAACACATCCCAATTCAAATACTGCGTGCTGCCGAACGACAATCCAGGCAGCCCAGCATCTTCACAACGAACCCAATCGCCGCACACACTTGCGTCTTTCATCATAACAAACTACTGGATTGCTTCACTGCGTTCACAATGACGGCTCCTTAAGTTTCCGCACTTCCGTCATTGCGAGGAGGTGTAGCCGACGCGGCAATCCAGCAACCTAATGTGCGCTGCCGACGTGGTAGCCCATGCACGCGGTATCGACTGCATCAGCATGAAGTCAACAATAATCCGCATAAGCCGCCGCTATGCCCTGCCTCAAGCCCCAGTGCGGTTGCCAACCCAATGCACATATTCTGGAAACATCCATTACCTTACGCATCGTGCCATCCGGCCTGGAGGTGTCTTGCACGAATTTGCCTTTATAGCCCACCACCCCGGCAATCGTTTCCGCCAGTTCACGGATGGTCAGGTCATTGCCCGTACCCACGTTTATCAACGGGCATCGCGATGGTTCGACCAGGATGTTATAGCGTTCATCATCCAGGGTAGCAAGGAATACCAGCGCATTCGCCAGATCGTCCACGTACAGAAACTCGCGCCTCGGAGTGCCGCTGCCCCACAGAGTAACTGAGGACTGAGGTGTGAGGACTGAGGACTGAGGAGTAAGACCGAGCGCTGTTCGCAGATCATCTGGGATTTTTCCGTATATGGCTTCGTCACGGGCAATGCCTGCGTAATCACCTTGCTGCGCGAGCTTGGCGAGATGAATTTTGCGGATCAGTGCGGGCAATACGTGGGAGCTGTTCAGGTCGTAGTTGTCGCCTGGGCCGTACAAGTTGGTCGGCATGGCAGCCAGCCATTTTGTGCCGTATTGGCGGTTGTATGACCAGCACATTTCAATCCCGGCAATTTTGGCCAGCGCGTAGGGGCGGTTGGTGGCTTCCAACGGGCCGGTAAGCAGATACTCTTCTTTAATGGGCTGCGGGCAATCGCGGGGATAGATGCATGAGCTACCCAGGAAGATCAGTCGTTCCACGCCTGTCGCATGAGCAGCACGGCAGACGTTGGCCTCAACCAGCAGGTTGCTCATCAGGAATTCCACCGGATAGGTGTTGTTGGCATGTATGCCTCCTACCTTGGCGGCAGCGAGAAACACCACTTCTGGACGTTCCTGCTCGAAAAATTGTTGCGTGGCAACGGCATCTTCCAAGTCCAGTTCAGCGTGAGTACGCCATACCAGGTTGGTGTAGCCATGTCGCTGCAACTCGCGCACAATCGCGCTGCCGGCCAAGCCGCGATGGCCTGCGATGTAAATCTTTACAGTCCTGTCCATGGCTACGGGTTACTTACTCGTGATAGTCATAAGCGGCAAAGCCATGCTGTTTGACCAACTCATCCCGTTCGGCACTCTTGAGGTCTTCGCGCACCATTTCGGCAACCAGTTCGTGAAAAGTAATCTTCGGTGTCCAGCCGAGTTTTTCTTTTGCCTTGGTCGGGTCGCCCAGCAGGGTTTCCACCTCTGTGGGACGGAAATAGCGCGGATCAACACGCACAATTGCGCGCGAAGTAGCAGGACTGAGGGCTGAGGACTCAGGACTGAGGTAGCCCACTTCGTCGACACCTTTGCCTTCCCAGCGAATGCTCATGCCGAGTTCCTTGGCCGCTGCATTCACGAAATCGCGCACGCTGTATTGCATGCCTGATGCAATGACAAAATCTTCCGGCTGTTCTTGTTGCAACATCAGCCATTGCATCTCAACGTAGTCTTTGGCATGCCCCCAGTCGCGCAGGGCATCGAGATTGCCGAGATAGAGACAATCCTGCAGGCCGAGTTTGATGCGCGCCAAGGCACGGGTGATCTTGCGCGTGACAAAGGTTTCGCCGCGTACCGGGCTTTCGTGATTGAACAGGATGCCATTGCAGGCATACATGCCATAAGCCTCGCGGTAATTGACCGTGATCCAGTAGGCGTACAGCTTGGCCACGGCATACGGGCTGCGCGGGTAAAACGGCGTGGTCTCCTTTTGCGGGATCTCTTGCACTAGCCCATACAACTCGGAGGTGGAGGCCTGGTAGAAGCGTGTTTTCTTTTCCAGACCGAGGATGCGCATTGCTTCCAGCACGCGCAATGCGCCCAGCGCGTCGGAGTTGGCGGTGTATTCCGGCTCTTCAAACGACACCGCGACATGGCTCTGCGCGGCAAGGTTGTATATCTCGTCCGGCTGGACTTGCTGAATGATACGGATCAGGCTGCTGGAGTCGGTCATATCACCATAGTGCAGGATGAAATTGCGGTGGCTGACGTGCGGGTCCTGGTACAGGTGGTCTATGCGGTCGGTGTTGAACAACGAGGCACGGCGCTTGATGCCGTGCACCACATAGCCCTTCTTCAGCAGAAATTCGGCGAGATAGGCTCCGTCCTGGCCGGTAATGCCGGTGATCAATGCAACTTTCGAAGAACCAGGACTGAGAGTCGAGGACTGAGGACTAAGGACTGAGGTCTGAGGACTGTGTTGGGTCATTTATTATCTCTCTGTTTTTGAACGGCGGCGCGGAGGCCGCCAATAATGCGCGAAAGTTCGTTGGTGCTGCCGCTTATAATTTCAAATGTTGGACGTATCCGAAATTCTGTGTGTGAGGTCGGTTTAGTCACGGCATCAGTTTAATGCAGCCGTGAATCGATCGCCGAACATGATGGCGAATTGATTAGCCGCCTCCTTCCATGTCCGTGGCGGCATCTTCCAGTCTTTC
>JACREC010000047.1 GCA_016218445.1 Nitrosomonadales bacterium | reverse complement strand
GCCCTTCCCGCATCAGAGGGCTACGCCCCACCGTGTCAGGGCAGCGAGCGAAGGGCATCAACCATTCGCGTCGTCGCCTTCCTTGCATCCCATCCCGCAAAACCGTTGTCGCGGCCATGTGGGACTTGTTCAGAGGTTCCTTAATACGCAAGCAGGAAATTTTTTGCGCAACTCAGCATAACCAGCCGCTTGGTTGCCGTTTTTTTTGGCGACTTATTGAGCTTTCCATAACTTATTACACCGTTCATCCTGCGGTATCGAAGGATGAATCAGCCCGCGCAGGGCGGAACGCTTGCGGTTCCGCCGAATGCAACTCAAACCTTCACGGGAAAGGCAAAACAATAATCATCTTGCCTCCTCGCGCTTCTGCAGCATGCGCCACAGCCAGCCGCCAAACACCAGCAACACCGCAACACCCAGCCACAGCGGCCACAACCCCGGCTGGTTCCACTGCTTGCGCAGTTCGTCGCGCTGCGCTGCGTCTATGCGCAGATATTTAAGATTGTTGTTCGCCATCTTGTTGGGCTTGCTGTTGTGCAGCCAGGCGTGGCGCAGCACGTAGTCCTTGGGATGCTCCCCCCACAGCCACGGCGAATCGCGGCGCAGGATTTCCAGCATGTCGTCTATGATTTTCTGGCGCGCCGCGCCGTTCGGCATGTTCTTCATCTGCTCGAACAGGCGGTCGTATTCCGGGTTGCTGTAATTGGCGGCGTTCTCGCCGCCGTGGCTGACCTTGGCCTGCGCGCCGTGCAGCAGGAACAGGAAGTTTTCCGGGTCGGGATAATCGGCGTTCCAGCCGAAGTAAAACAACTGCGTATCGCCCTTGCGGATCTTGTCCTGAAAGCGGTTATAGTCGGTGTTGCGCGCCACCAGTTGCAGGTTGAGTTTTTCGAACTGTTTGCGCAGCCAGTCCAGGCGCGACTTCGCACCCAGCCCGGTGGGCGTGGTGTCGAGGTAGACCACCAGCGGCTGCTTGGTTTTTTCATCCAGGCCATCGGGGTAGCCCGCTTCGGCGAGCAGTTTTTTCGCTTCCTCGATGGATTTGCGTTTCGGCTGTCCGTTCACCCAGTCATACACGTAACGGTTGATGCCCGCCTCGCCCTCGCGGTAGCCGAAGATGCCGGGCGGGATGGGCGATTGCGCCGCGATGCCGCGCCCGTTGGCGAAGATGGAAATGAATTCCTCGAAGTCCACTGCGATGGCGATTGCCTGGCGCAATTTCCTCGCTCGTTCTGAGCCGCCCCCCACCACCGGATCCAGCCAGTTGAAGCCCATGTACATGGTGGAAGTGGCGACGGAGGTGGACAGCGTGATGCCTTGCGCCTTCATCTCGTCGGTGACATTGGCCTCGCCGCTCACGCTCACCTGCACCGCCTGGTCGAAACTGTCGGAGCTGATGCCGGAAGCGTCGTAATAGCCTTGCAGGAACTTGTTCCAGTAGGGGATGGTTTCCTTCTCCAGGCTGAACACCACCTGCTCGATCAGCGGCAGCGGCTTGGCCGCATCAGCCAGCAACCCGGCCTCCCTGTCGCCCGGATCGCCCTCCGCGGGATAAAACTCGCCGGAGAAATTCGGATTGCGCGTCAGCACCATGCGCTGGTTGGGGTTGTTCTCGGACAGGTAATACGGCCCGCTGCCGACCGGCCACCAGTCCAGCGTGAGGTTGCGTTCGCGCATGCCGTCCTGCGCGTAAAAACGCTCGGCCTCCACCGGCATCGGCGCGAAGAACGGCATCGCCAGCCAGTAGGCGAACTGCGGGTATTTGCCGTGCACCTTGATGCGGTAAGTATGCTCATCCACTGCCTGCGCACCTTCCAGCGGGTAGTCGTGCAAGTCGAGGAAGGCGTCAGGATGTGCCTTCTGCGCCTGCTGCAAGGTAGCGGCATAGTCCTTGAGGCCGACGATGTATTCCGCCATCAGTCCGGCAATCGGCGAATGGATGTTGGGGTGCACCAGCCGCTTGATCTGGTACACATAGTCCGCCGCCTGCACCTCGCGCGTACCGCCGTGCGGGAAATCGTTCAAGGCATGGATGTCGCGCAGGTCATACGGCGTCAAGGCAAAGTATTCCGGCTTGCCCTGCGCGTCGCGCGCAAAGGCCGGATGCGGCTGGTAACGCAAGCCGGGGCGCAGGCGGATTTCGTACACACTGAACGCCACCTTGCCGGCAGGTGCCTCGTCCGGCAGCGGCCGGTTGTCCTTGTCCAGATAAGTGACCTTGGGCATTTCGCTCGCCGCCTGCGGCACCAGCGTGTACGGGCGTTTCAGGTAATGGTATTGCAGCGGCGGCTGGTAGATTTGCGCAAGAAACACGTACTCGTTCTCGCTGTAAGCCTGTGCCGGGTCAAGATGCTTGGGGCGCTCGGTAAACGCCGTGTAGAAAATGGACTTGCCCTTGTCCGCTGCCGGATAGGGATTGTTCCACAGCGCGCCGTCACAGGCGGAAAGCAGCACAAGCAGCAAGCAGGATAGCCTTTTCATGGCAGCAAGTTTATCTGAAACGGATGAAAATTGACGCAGAATAAAGTCCGACTTCGCGGTAAGATTAAACCCAGATAAATCATTTAGAACCAAACCGTCCCTTCCCCCTGTCAGGGAGAAGGCTAGGATGGGGGTTGGCACGGCGGGAAAGCTGCGTTTCTACCGCCTCTGATGGAACTACTAGCCACTGACTAGGCTGTCCAACAACGACAGCCAAGTCATTGGTTACCTAGCCCTGATCGAACTACTAGCCATTCGACTAAGCCCGCAAGCGGGCAAGTCGCTGGTTATCCCCCTGCAAGGGGGAGGGAACATTAGGTTTAACGGATTATCTGACTTAAAGGAAAGCAAACAACAAGGATTAAAGCAATGAACCATGCATGGCAAAATTTCCTGGCACAGCAGCATGCACACCTGCATGAAGGCATCGTGCAGCATTTCGGCGATGCGCAGGCGGAACTGGCCACCACCCGCGACAATACGGTACTGTGCGACCTGGGCCAGTTCGGCATCCTCAAGGTGTCGGGTGAAGACGCGCAAAGCTTCCTGCAGAACCTGCTCAGCAGCGACGTGCGCGAAGTCAGCGAGCAGCGCGCGCAAGGCAGCAGCCTGAACAGCCCGAAGGGGCGGATGCAGGCAACCTTCCTGATCTGGCGCAGCGGCGCGGATTATTTTTTGCACCTGCCGCGCAGCCTGTGCGCCGCCATCCAGAAGAAACTTTCGATGTACGTGCTGCGCGCCAAGGTGAAAATTTCCGACGTCAGCGACGAAATAATTTGCCTGGGCTTGTCCGGCGCAGGTGCTACGGATCTGGTGCAGGAATGCTTCGGCTCGATTCCCCAGGACATGCTGGCCGTCGAGCAGCACGAAAATGCCAGCATCCTCCGCGCCGGGGCGCAACGCTTCCAGATCAACACCACGCCGCAACACGCGCCCATCCTGTGGCAAAAATTCAGCGCCGCCGCGCGCCCCGCCGGATCAGCCTGCTGGGACTGGCTCAACATCCGCGCCGGCATCCCGGACATCCTGCCCGCCACGCAGGAACAATTCGTCCCGCAAATGGCAAACCTCGACCTGATTGGCGGGGTCAGCTTCAAGAAGGGTTGCTATCCCGGGCAGGAAATCGTGGCGCGCATGCAGTATCTCGGCAAGCTCAAGCAGCGCATGTATCTGGCGCATATCGAAGGTGAAACAGTTCCGCAGCCGGGGGACAAACTCTACAGCGCGGAGATGGAAGGCCAGCACAGCGGCACGCTGATCAACGCGACCGCGGCACCGGGGGGCGGCTGCGACCTGCTGGCGGTGGTGCAAATCAGCAGCCGCGAAACGCAAACGGTGCACCTGCAATCATTGCAGGGTGCGGTGCTGCAATTTTTGCCCCTGCCGTATTCACTGCCAAGTGCTTAATAGCCACCCTCTTCCCTACCCGTCTGACAGGACTACTGGTGAAACGACTAGCCTTTGTAACTTCATTCAACCGTATCCATCTGCTTGCGTTAATCACAGCATTATTCATCGCGATAAACAGCCTGTGGCTGAATGCGTTCAGCACTCTGGACAACCGGCTCAGTGATTTCTTTGTGCGCCGCGTTGCGCTGCAACTTAGTCCAGATCCGGACATCGTGATCGTTGACATTGACGAGGCCAGCCTGGCTGCAATGCAAGATGCGGCGGGCAGCTGGCCGTGGCCGCGTGCGGTGCACGGCGAGCTATTGCAAGGCATCGCACGGCAAAAGCCGCGTGCGATTGTGTTCGATATCTTGTTCAGCGAACCGGATCGCTATCGCCCGGACAGCGACCAGTTTTTTAACGAGGCACTGCACAATCTGCACAACGTGTATTTCCCGATGCTGCAACTGGAAGGCAAGCAGACCAGCGGCGTTCCCTTATCTGAATTGGCGCGGGTAACAGACATTCCGCATTCGCCTGATGCCGACCCGAATGCACGTGCCATCCTGTTGCCGCCGCAGGCCGTTGCGACCGAATCATGGCGCGTCGGCCTGGTCAATTTTACGGAAGATGCGGATGGCATCGCGCGGCGATATGAATTGCGCCGCGACTTATCCGGCTGGCAACTGGAGTCGCTGCCCGCACGCGTGATGCGCGATCTGGGCTACCCGATTCCGCAGCAGCCTGATATCAACCTGCACTGGCGCGGCGACAGCCATGCATTCAAACGCATCACCTACAGTGAGCTGTATGCCGACCAGTCGCGCCAAAAGCCGCAGCGCGACGCGCACGAACTAACCGGCAAGATCGTCATCATCGGCAGCACCGCCACCGGCTTGCACGACATCCGCGCCACACCGGTATCCAGCCTGTATCCGGGCACGGAGATTCTCGCCACTGCGCTGGACAACCTGAAAAACCAGCGCTACCTGCACGCCATACCGGCTTATTTCGCGCCACTCGGTGCGCTGCTGTTGATCGCCATGCAATTGCCGTTGTTTCAGCGGCGCGTTGATGTATTCAAAATCGGTAGCGCGCTGCTGCTGCTGAGCCTCGCGCTATTGGCCGCACAATACTATGCCATGACACAGCTTTACAGCGCCGCATTGCTCACCCCGTTGCTGTTCGGCTGGGGATTCTATTTTTCAGCCGCACTCAGCGAATATCTGCGCGAGAAGAAATCACGCGAACAAACCATACGCATGTTCAACCGTTTTCTCGATCCGCGCGTGGTCAACTCGTTAGTGGCGCAAGGCGAAACGCCGCAATCATTGAGCGGGCAGGCACGCGAAATAACCGTGCTGTTTTCCGACATTCGCGGTTTCACCACCTTGTCGGAAAAACGCTCACCGGAGGAAATCGTCAGCTTGCTGAACCGTTACTTCAGCCTGCAGGTTGAAATCATCTTCCGCCACGGCGGCACGCTGGACAAGTTCATCGGTGATGCCATCATGGCGTTCTGGGGTGCGCCCCAGGACGACCCGCAACATGCCGCGCATGCAGTGGCAGCGGCACTGGAAATGGAGCAGTGTTTGCTGCGCTTCAGAACCGGACTCGGTGATGACGGCAAGGATTTTGATGTCGGCATCGGGATTCATAGCGGCAAGGCGGTGGTGGGCTTCATCGGTTCTGATACACGCATGGAGTACACCGCCATTGGCGATACGGTGAACCTTTCCAGCCGCATCGAAGGCTTGACCAAGGGCGTGGCACGCATACTGGTTTCCAGCGACACGGTCGCACGCTGCCAGAATGCATTTGACTTTAGCCCGACCGGCTCTTATAAAGTCAAAGGACGATTGCAGGAAGTTGAGTTGTTTACCCCTACCAGAGCGCACACGCCCTAACAGGTGACACCATGAGATACCTGACAACACTGTTTCTGTTCTGTTTGCTGGCGGCCTCGGCCTATGCCGATCAAGCCGCTTATACCGTGCGCAGCACCGAGATCAAACAGCAGCCTTATAGTGATGCGCCCACCGTCGCCACGCTGAGTGAAAAAACCAGCGTCAACATCCTGTCACGCGAGGGCGGCTGGATGAAAATCAGCAGCGGCCAAGGCAACGGCTGGGTCAAGATGCTCAGCCTGCGCAGCAATAGCAAGGCAACAAAATCCGGTGATAGCGGCCTGCAAAGCTTGCTCAATGCCGGACGCGCCGACAGCAGAGGTGTCACCGTCGCCACCGGGGTGCGCGGACTTTCGGAAGAAGACCTGAAGAACGCGCGAGCCAATCCGCGCGAACTGGAAAAGCTGCAACGCTACGCCGTGGACAAATCCCAAGCGGAGAAATTTGCACGTGGCGCAAAGTTAAAAACCCAGCAAATGGATTACTTGCCGCCCAGCGGCAATTCGTAGGCTGAAAGAGAACGCTATGCTCAATCGCGCAATGTTGTTTTTCTGCCTTACCCTGACACTTTCCTGCCCGGCATACGCCCTGGACTTTGATTTCACGAAGGCGCTGGACGTAGTGAAAAAAGTGCAGCAAGCGGCCAAGCCGCTCGAAGAACCGCGGGAAATCGAGCTCGGCAATGGTATCGCCGCCAACCTGTTAGGCGCTGCGCCTTTGTTCAACGACAACGATGTACAGCAATACGTCAATAAAGTCGGGCGCTGGCTTAGCTTGCAAACCGAACGTCCCGATCTGCCGTGGAAATTCGGCATCCTGGAAAGCAGTGACGTCAACGCCTTTGCCACTCCCGGCGGCACGATTTTCATCACACGCGGCCTGTTGCAAAAACTCAATAATGAATCGGAACTGGCTGGCGTGTTGGCGCACGAAATCGTCCACGTGCTGCGTAAACACCACCTTGCGGCACTGCAAAAAGAGGCTCGCATGGACCTGGCTTCTGACCTGCTCGGCGAAGCCATCAAGGACAAGAACAACCCTGCACTGGAAAAGGCCATCAAGGCAGGAACGGAAGTGTATGCGCGCGGGCTGGACAAGAACGACGAGTTTGAAGCGGATCGCATGGGCATCGTGATCGCCACCCGCGCCGGCTACGACCCTTACGGCCTGCCCGCCGTGCTGCAAATGCTCGATGCGAGCAATGCGCAGGATTCATCATTGGCGCTGATGTTCAAGACTCATCCCGCACCTCGCGACAGACTCGGTTTGCTGGACAAGACTATGGACCATCGTTTCGACGCTTATTCCGCCCCGACACAAACTGACGAGAGATTTAACAGCGAAGTAGCACGACAAAAATAGTTAAACTCGGCAAGCAGGAGTTGCCCGTTGATTACTGGCCATTTTTAACCCCGCTTAACAATGTGTAGCGACAACATCAACGGGGCACACGCACGTGCTCACAACACTTAAACAAAAATTCCGCATCTGGCTGTTCCGCCCGAAAATTGAAAGCGGCACGGTCACGCTCAACCAGCGCCGTATTTTCATTCTGCCCACGCGCCAGGGTTTGGGTTTTGCCTTCGTGCTGCTGCTGATGTTGCTCGGCGACATCAACTACAACCTGAGCCTGGGTTACGTGCTCACTTTTTTGCTCGGCACCACCGGCATGATGAACATGCTGCACGCCTTCCGCAACATGGCACAACTGGAAATACGCGCGGGCCGCACCGATGCGGTATTCGCCGGGGACCTGGCGCAATTTGTTTTTCATTTCCACAACAGCGGCAAATTGCCGCGCTACCACCTCAACCTGCAAGACGGCAGCGGGCACAGCGTGACGTTCGATATTCCTGCGCAACAAAACGTTGAGGTAAGGCTCCCCCTCCCTGCCGCGCAGCGCGGCTGGCTGGGTACCGGGCGGCTGACCCTGTTTAACGAATTTCCGCTCGGCCTGTTCCATGCCTGGTCGTATCTCGAATTCGACACGCACTGCCTGGTATACCCCAAGCCTGCCGCGCCCATGCCGCTGCCCGCCAGTTCGGCGCAAAGCGGCACGGGCATGCTCGGTGTAACGGGCGATGAAGATTTCGCCGGGTTGCGCAGCTATGTGACGGGCGATGCACTGCCGCGCATCGCATGGAAAGTGCTGGCGCGCGAACAGGGTTTGCAGGTCAAGCAGTTCAGCGCGCAACAGGGACAGGAGCTGTGGCTGGACTGGTTCCTGCTGCCCGCGCTGGCCGCCGAACGCAAGCTGGAGATCCTGACGCGCTGGGTGCTGGATGCCGATGTGCAGGGGCTGCATTATGGCCTGCGCCTGCCTGACATCGAACTGCCGCCCGGGCACAGCGCCACGCACCGCGCCGAATGCCTGCGCGCACTGGCACTGTTCGGTTTGGGTGATATTGAAACACCCACCCTCTCCCCCAGCCCCTCTCCCGCAAGCGGGAGAGGGGAGCGGGAAAATCCCCTCTCCCGCTTGCGGGAGAGGGTGGCGCGTAGCGCCGGGAGAGGGCAGGCATGAAACTCACCGCCTCCCTCATCTATGGCCTGCTCACCTCCATCCTGCTGGTCAGCGCACCGCATGCCGACCACCTTCCCCTATGGGTGAGCGCGCTGTGCGCCGTGCTGCTGGGCTGGCGCGCCTATCTCGGCTACAGCGGCAACCCGATGCCGCCATACTGGTTGCTGCTCACCATCACCCTGGGCAGCGTGGGCGGCCTCCTCATCAGCTTCCACACCCTGTTCGGGCGCGAGGTCGGCGTCACCATGCTGATTTTGCTCACCACGCTCAAGCTGCTGGAGATGCGTGCCGCGCGCGATGCGACGGTGGTAATTTACCTCGCCTGTTTTATCATCATCACCAACTTTTTTTATTCGCAAAGCATTCCCACCGCACTGTTCATGCTCGCTACCCTGCTGGTGATCATGGCGACCTGGGTGCATCTGCAAACCGGTACGCTGGCCCTTCGCCCGCGCTTGCGCATTGCCGCCGTATTGCTGCTGCAGGCAATCCCGCTGATGCTCGTTTTGTTTGTGCTATTCCCGCGCGTGCAGGGGCCGCTGTGGGGCCTGCCGCAGGATGCCTATGCCAGCAGCGGCCTGACCGACACCATGTCGCCCGGCTCCTTGAGCAAACTTTCGCTGTCCGACGCGGTGGCGTTCCGCGTGGCGTTCAGCGGCAACCCGCCGCTGCGCGAGCAGATGTACTGGCGCGGGCCGGTGCTGTGGGATTTCGACGGGCAGACCTGGACGCCGGGCATAGCGGCGAGCAACAGGGTGGCGCAACTCGACAGCTTGAGCGGCCCCATCGATTACACCGTCACGCTGGAGCCGCATAACAAGACCTGGCTGTTCGCGCTGGAAATGCCCACCCGCGTCTCGGTTCCGGCAGGCATGACCTACGACTTCCAGTTGCGGCAAAAGAGTCCGGTCAATGCGCGGCTGCGCTACGACGTGCATACACAACTTGGCTATCGAGCCAATGCCGGGGAAGAGCCGTTCCAGTTGCGGCGCGCATTGCTGTTGCCGCGCGGCCTCAATCCGCGCGCCAGGCAACTCGCCACGGAATGGCGCACATCCGGCGGCGGCGACGAAGCCGTCATGCGCGCCGCGCTGCGCAATTTCAGCCAGCAAAATTTCGGCTACACGCTGGAACCACCGCCGCTGCCCGGCTTCAATGCAATCGACGATTTCCTGTTCGAGACGCGCCAGGGCTTCTGTGAACACTACGCTTCCAGCTTCGTATTCCTGATGCGCGCGGCGGGTGTGCCGGCGCGCGTGGTGACCGGCTACCAGGGCGCCGAATACAACGACCTCGGGAATTACTACATCGTGCGCCAATCCGACGCCCACGCCTGGGCCGAGGTGTGGCTGCAGGAACGCGGCTGGGTGCGCGTCGACCCCACCGCCGCCATCGCCCCGGCGCGGGTGCAAAGCGGGCTGGCCGCCGCCGTGCCGGACAGCGCCGTGCTGCCATTTATGGCTCGCATGCAGTCGCCCTGGCTGCTCAAGCTGCGCTTCAACCTGGATGCGTTGGCAAACCAGTGGAACCAGTGGGTGCTGGGCTATAACCAGGAACGGCAATTCGCCTTCCTCACCCGGCTCGGCATGGAAGCCATCACCTGGCAAAAGATGGCGCTCAACATGCTGGCTTACGTGGCGCTATTGGTCGGGCTGTTCACCCTGTTCATGCTGCGCCGCCTGACTGTGCACAACCCCGACGCGGTGCAGGCGCTCTATCTCAAATTCTGCCGCAAGCTGGAAAAGAAAGGTATCGTGCGCGCCGCACACGAAGGGCCGCAGGACTTTGCCGCGCGCGCAATGCTGATCAAACCGCAGCACGCGGATGCCATCCGGGACATCACCACACGTTATGTCGCGTTGCGTTACAGCAGGCAGTCTGACAGCGGCGCATTACCTGCATTGCGGCGTGCCATCGCCGTATTCAGGCTATAATTCCAAAAAAGCAGTTAGCCACAGAGAACACAGAGTTCACAGAGAACAACAATCGACCACCGAAATATCGCCCTCTTCCACCCGGTGATCGGGAAAAAACACGCGGAACCCGCATCTTCTCTGTGTTCTCTGTGAACTCTGTGGCTTGCATCTGCGGTTTTTAGGATAATTCACACTTGTTCATGGCAAGCTATAACAATGCAAATCACCCGTAGACTCGAATTTGACGCAGGTCACCGCATCCCCAGCCATACCAGCCAGTGCCGGCATTTGCACGGCCACCGCTACGCCATCGAGATCACCCTGTCCGGCGACATCATCACCACCGAGGGGCTGTCCGAACAGGGCATGGTGATGGACTACTCGGAAGTGAAGCGCATCGCCAAGGAACAACTGGTGGATGCGTGGGATCACGCCTTTCTGGTGTATCGCGGCGACAAGGCGGTGCTGGACTTTTTGAGCGGCATGCCGGAGCACAAGACCGTGGTGCTGGATGTGCCGCCCACGGCGGAGAATCTCGCCACAGTGGCATTCGACATCCTCAACGGCGCCTACCGCGAAACCTACGCCAACCGGTTGCGCCTGGAACGGGTGCGCATCTATGAAACGCCGAACAACTGGGCGGATTGTTTGCGCAGTGCATAAACTGTAGTAGTTCCGATTTGATCTGACAGATAGTGTCTGATCCAACTTCCGCTAGCGACACATTTCTGCCGTTCAGTTTTCCCCATTGTGGACATTCAGGGTTTAGAAAAACTGAGCCTCTCCCCATTTTTCTTCTTCCAAGAAAGCAGATCATGGGCAGGAGCAGGTTCGATGCGTGTTGTGTCACTATTTCATCTGCGTCGATGGAAAATCCGATAGGTGCTTCTAGGCCACTGCCGAAGGAACAAGCCATTTGATCATTGCGACCTTCACTGCATCATTCACAGCAAGGCACGCTACCATCGCATAGGCGAAAATCACGAGCGTCTGCCACCAGGGTAATGGCATGAGTCCCGGAATGCCCGTGAAGGTCAGGGCGGTGCCTATCAGCGCATCCGCCGCGAGAGCTGCGATGAGCGTCTTGCCAGGCATCGTCGCCCAGAACCGCCGCCGCTCGCGCGCGGACACGATGGAGAACACGGCGAAGTAGAACAGCGTCAGGAAGCTGAAGGTATAGAGGGCGTTATCGTTGGTAGCCAAACCAAAATGCGACCAGCCGATGAATAAGAGCAGAAGCGCCTCCGCGACCATCGCGACACCCAGCACCACGGACACCATGATGAAGCCGCCGATGTTCCAGGTCTCCGGCTTATTGGACGGCCGAACGTGATCGGTGGCCAGCGCGATCTTCGCAAAGTCCGTCATGAACACCAGCAGCAGCATCGCAAAGGCGGAGACGACGAACTTGCCGGTCACCACGAATGCGATGGCGACGAAGGCGGCCTTCAGGATCGTCCGGCTGATCTTGTTGATGATCCAGGTCAGGATGCGCTGGTAGATCGTCCGTCCCTGCTCGACCAAGGCCACGATGTTGGTCAGCCCCGGTTCGGTCAGCACCACGCTCGCGGCACCTTTGGCGACATCCGTCGCGGTACTGACCGCGATGCCCACCTCGGCCTGGCGCAGCGCGGGCGCATCGTTGACGCCGTCGCCCGTCATGCCGGTCACGTGCCCCGCAGCCTGCAGGTGCTGCACTACAATGTATTTGTCCTCCGGGTACACTTCGGCGTAACCATCGGCGCCGGCCAGCAAGTCCACCGCCTTGTTGCCGGCTTCAGCGCTCGCGGCTTTAAGATCCGCCACGCGCCGGATGTTGGGCAGCCCCACACCTTGCGCGATTTCACGCGCGACCGCCAGCGCATCGCCGGTGAGCATCTTCACCGAAACGCCGAGGCCGCGAAGTGTGGCGATAAGTTGTTTGGCGTCCGGCCGGGGTGGGTCATACAGCGTCACCAGCCCGAGCAATGCGGGCGTGCCTGTCTCGGTGCCGCGCGCCACCGCCAGTGTCCGATAGCCCTTCAGCGCCGATTCGCCGACCCGTGCCTCCAGCGCGGCTATCTCATCGGATTTGAACCCGCAGGCTTCGGCGACAGTGCGCACGGCACCTTTCATCACGCGCAACCGCTGGCCGTTCTGTTCGACCACGGCTTCCGTGCGCCGGTTTGTTGCATCGAACGGCACAAAGGAGATGGGCGTGACCGCGGCTGAGTTATCAAAGACGCGCCGCTCTTTTGCGGAGGCAAGGAACGCCAGGTCGATCGGGTCCTGGTTGGATTCCTGAGATGCGAGTGCAGCGGCGAGCAGCACGTCGGCTTCCGTCGCGTGCTCCAGCGGGATCACGCCGGTGACGGCCAGTTGGTTCATCGTGATCGTGCCCGTCTTGTCCACGCACAGCACGTCCATCGTCGCGGCATCCTCAGTGGCACTGAGACGCGTGACCAGCACGCCGCGCTTCGCCAGTTCTTTCGCCCCCACAGCCATGCTGACCGTGAACATCACCGGCAGGGCGACCGGCACCGCGCTCATCAACAGCACCAGCATCAGCGGGATCATTTCGAGCAGCGGCACGTGCCGGATCAGCGACAACACGACCACCACGCCGAGCAGCGCGCCGACGATGACGAACAGCCAGCGTACTACCTCGGACACCACCGCTTCGATGTGCAGCTTGGGGCGCGCCAGCTGCACCAGTTCGGTGGTGCGGCCAAAGTAGGTCTGCGCCCCGGTCAGGATCACCACGCCGTTGCCTTCACCGCGGCGGACGACCGAGCCCGACGAAAGCACATCGGCGGGTGCCTTGTCCGCGTCCTTCGACTCGCCGGTGAGGGCGGACTGGTCTACGCGCAACTCACCGCTGAGCAGTTTTACATCCGCCGGGATGATGTCGCCGGAACGCACGCGGATGATGTCGCCGGGGACCAGCTCCCGCGCGGGAATGACCTGCCAGTTCGCCTCGCGCAGCACACGTGCACTGACCTGCAGGCGTTTCCGCAACGTTTCGACCACGCCGGCGGCGCGGCGCTCCTGCATGAAGCCCAGCACCGCATTGACCACCAGCAGCGCGCTCACCACCGCGAGATCCGAGTATTTCCCGAGCACGGCCGACAAAACCATGATCATTTCGAGCATCCATGCCGACACGCCCCAGAACTTGCCGAGAAACAGGAGGACCGGGTGGGATTTTTGTTCGGCCACTTCGTTGTAGCCGTGTTCCTTCCGCCGGGTGTCCACGTCGGCGCGCGTGAGACCTGTTTCGGGGTTCACCTCAAGCGCCGCGAGCGTGGCGGGAACAGACGCGGATGCGATGTCAGATGTCTTGGCGGTTGCGGGCATGGCTCGCGCTGGATTGAGTAGTCTATGCATTTATAAGTGATCGAGGCAGGCCCCGTGCGAAGGCCAGACGGATGCCGGTTTTGCATGGTTCAGCCCGATCGGCGCCAGTCGGTGACGCGCAAACAGACATCATGCTCCACTCCTTGCACGCCTAATGAGCCAAACCAGGATACCGGCAACCAGTACGCCGATAAAGAGATACTCCTCGTAGTGCCGGATCTGCGGCATCAACGCTTCGAGCACATTGCTGAACGCATAGCCCGCGGCGACGACCGCCACCGCCCAGATGAGCGCGCCGAACGCATTCAGCCCGACGAACTGAAGAGCGGGCACCGCGCTCATGCCAATGACCATCGGCCCGACCATGCGCAACCCATAAAGAAAGCGCACCCCCAGTATCAGCGGCATATGGTAGCGCTCGACCAGTCGCTGCATCTGGTGTGCTTTGGGCTGCAGCACCGGGAAGCGTGCGAGAATTGCATGTCCGTAGCGGCGACCCAGGAAGAAATACAATTGGTCACCGAGCAAGCTGCCGGTGAATGCCGCCACGATGACCCAGGACAGGTCGAGGTAGCCTCGGTGTGCCGCGATCCCGCCAAGCACGAGGACGGTCTCGCCTTCGATGAAAGTTCCAAGGAACACTGCATAGTAACCATAGGCGGCGATCAGCGCGGTCAGAGACATGCCCCAGCCCCTCACCGAAACACGGCGATCATTTTCCGCGGATCAACAGCACCGGTTTGGTGGCGACGCGCACCACACCCTCGGCGACGCTGCCCAGGAACAGGTGGCTCAACCCACTGCGCCCATGTGTGCAGATCACGATGAGGTCCGCGGACCATGCCTCGGCGTCAGCCGCAATCATTTCCGGAATACGCTGACCCAGAGTGTCGGTTTCGATCAGCCGGGTTCCGACCTGTATCCCGGCTACGCGCGCCATATCCCCCGCCTTGCGGAGAATCTCCTGTCCGCTCTTGATCATAGCATCCGAAATCTCGGATGGATTAGGAATCTCTGCGCCCAGGTTAAGGGTTACGTTATCGACTGCGTGCACGATCCGCAGTTGTGCCTGGTGTTCCTTGGCCAGCTTGATTGCTTCCTGCAACGCCAGCTCCGCAGTGTGGCTGCCATCCACTGCCACTAAGATACGTTTGAACATATGCCCCCCTAAAAGATTTCACTGATGCCGACAACAAAGAATATTAATCCTCAATGTTGATTTCTCTCAATCTTGACTCAAGCCCTATCCATAGGGTGTATCTACAGCCGCAGGTTCGATGACAGCTATTGGCACATCATCAGACGATCAGCCTGATGAAACCACTGGTAAACGACTAGCCATCTGACCAGGCTGCCAAAGGACTTTGCATAGCCATCCGACTTGGCTGGCAAACTACCCCAGCCAAGTACCCCCGCAAGGGATCGCTTTACAGGCGACTTGCAACCAGCCGGAGGCTGGGCAAGATCGTCACCGCCGTGATTGTAAGGGGCTAAAGCCCCAACAATAGACGCAGGCTGGTTATGCCGCTTTAAGATACTGATGATCTGACAGGTAGTGTCAGATCAAACCACGACTACTACAACATAAACACTTAGTATTATTTGTGCCTCGCCAACCACTCTTGTGCCAGTGCCTGCGCCTCCCCGATTTCCTTGGGGGTCATCCTGGATTCAATGATTTGCATGCTCTTTACAGCTTCTTCATGGCCTGAAATTGCAGCTACACTTAACCACTTGAACGCTTGCACCAAATCCTGTGGCACACCTGTTCCTTTGTAGTACATCTCCCCAAGATTGAACTGCGCTTTCATGCTCCCCTGTTCGGCTGCCTTGAGATACCACGACATGGCTTCCGTGTAGTCCTGCGGAACACCTCTTCCCTGGCGGTACATCGCCCCAAGATTGAACTGCGCCTCCATATTTCCCTGTTCAGCGGCCTTGCGATACCACGACACAGCCTGCTGCTCATCCTGCGGCACCCCCAGTCCGTAAGCGTACATTGCTCCAAGACGATGCTGCGCCATCGCCGAATCTTGCGTGGCCGCCATGCGGTACCACACCGCTGCCTGGGAGTAATCCTGCGGCACACCATGTCCCTTGTCGTATATTTCCCCCAGGAAAAACTGTGCCTCCACATTTCCCTGTTCAGCCGCCTTGCGGTACCACGTCATTGCCAGCTGGTAGTCCTGCGGAACACCATTTCCATCGTTGTACATCCACCCGAGCCAGAACTGCGCGACTGCATCACCCTTGATTGCAAGTGCCTTGAATTCTTTCAACGCGACGGCGTAGTTGCCGGTTACGTAAGCTTTCATTCCTTCCTGAAAACCTGCCTGTGCTCCTGCGCTAGCCACAACAAAAACCGTGGCTAAAATTAATCTGAAAAAAACTCCCGTTATTACGTTGCTCATAACTTGCCTCATAAATACTCACCATGGCCGGTAAGCAGGCACAGTCCCGCCCTTGCGCCATGATTTGCTGCGAGAGTGGCACGATGTGGTTCGCGGAATTTCATGCACACTTCGCGGGTTTCGTATAATTAGACGGAGTAAACCACTTAAATCTGGCGGAAGCTGTGAGATTCGAACTCACGAAGGGCATAAACCCTTGCCAGTTTTCAAGACTGGTGCATTCAACCGCTCTGCCAAGCTTCCCAAGAAGCGCGCATGATACCGGAAATCTCTCCACCACTCCAAAGCTCCGGGGAGATGTACACACTCCCCATTGCAACTTTTACCCTGCTTCTGTAGTCTTACCGTTCGTTGTTGTTTAACCGCATTCATTTGGAGGAAAGTATGCAATACGAATCTCAAGTCATTACGCAACCCGGCTCGCTCGCACTCGGGCAGAACAAGGTGCTGCGCAACACCTACCTGATGCTGGCTCTCACCATGATCCCGAGCATCATCGGCGCGTTCATCGGCACGTCCATCAACTTCTCTTTCATGGCTCAACACCCGGTCATGGGCGCGCTGCTGATGTTCGGCGCGATGATGGGGATGCTGTTTGCCGTCACCGCCCTGCGCAATAGTGTGTGGGGCATCGCAGCGCTGCTGGGCTTCACCCTCCTGGCAGGCGTGTTCCTCGGTCCCATCCTGCAAGTAGCGCTGCACCTGAAAAACGGCGCGCAACTGGTGGGGATGGCCGCAGGCGGTACCGGCATCATCTTCGGCAGCCTGGCGACCCTCGCTACCGTGACCAAAAAAGACTTCAGTTTCATGGGCAAGTTCCTGTTCATCGGGCTGGTCCTGCTGATCGTCGCATCGCTGGCGAATTTGTTCTTCCAGCTTCCTGCCCTGGCATTGACCATCTCCTCCATCGCCGTGCTGATCTTCTCGGCCTACATCCTGTTCGACGTGAGCCGCATCGTGCAAGGCGGCGAGACCAACTACGTGATGGCCACGCTGGCGCTGTACCTGGACATCTACAACCTGTTCATCAACCTGTTGAGCCTGCTGATGGCATTCAGCGGCGAACGGGATTGATAACCTTCTGCGCGGTCAGACTGCGTTGTTGCGTGTTGGTTACGACATAACCTGAAGGTTAGTCTTCACCGCAACTTCGTTGTCACTCGCTGTTTGTAACGGTTATCTCGGCATCAAATAAAAAAAGCGGCCGGTTGGCCGCTTTTTTTATTCTCCCTCCCATGAATGGTTACGGTTTGCGTTGCTCCGGCCTCACGTTCGAAACCAGCAACTGGTCGCCCGCATCCGCATCGATCATCCGGCCGTCGGCGTCTTGCATCGGCAATTCCGCATCATTCCAGCCGCGGATGCCGAGCTTGAGCGACACCACCTTGGCAAAACCCATCTGTTGCATCACGTCCGCCGCCAGTGCCGAGCGCTTGCCGGAACGGCAGACCACCACGATCTCGCGTTCGTGCCCGCCGGCCAGTTGCGGCACGGTCTCATCGTAATCCCATTCGCAGGATTGCTCCAGCACGCCGCGCGGCACATTGATCGAGCCGGGAATGTGCAGCGCGGAAAATTCGGCAGGTTCGCGCACATCGAGCAACAGCGGGATATCGCCCGCCTTGTAGCGCCGCCCGAAATCCCACGGCATCACTTCGCGCACACGGGTCAGCGCCTCAGCCACCAGATCGTCATAGCTTTTCATTGCCACAATCCCTTCTCTTCGTCATTCCCGCGCAGGCGGGAATCCAGAGGGTTTGAACAAAATGCATTTTCTATTACTGGATTCCCTGCGCGGCAATGACAGCCAGGTTATTGCCGTTCGAACACCGCGATGGATTCCACATGCGAAGTATGTGGGAACATATTCATCACGCCCGCCGCTTTCAGCGTGTAGCCCTTCACATGCACCAGCACTTCCGCATCGCGCGCCAGCGTGGACGGGCTGCACGAGATATAGACGATACGGCGCGGTGCAGTTTCTGGGGTGATGGATTTCATCAGTTCAATTGCGCCATCGCGCGGGGGATCAACCAGCCATTTGTCGAAGCGGCGATCATGACACGTTACTCGCGAAGCGAGCCGGTTGCGGGAATGGTCGCCCGGCAGCGAATCTCCAAGCTCTGCGCTCTCGCTTCCCAAAAATGAGCTGCCGAGTTGTGCAAGGGCAGCTTCATCCATCTCGAACAGGTTCATCGCCCTGAATTCCGTGTTTCCGGACAAACCGTTGTATTTGGCATTCTGCCCGGCGCGTTTCACCAGTGCATCACTGCCTTCGATGCCGACCACTTGCGCACCGCTGCGCGCAATCGGCAGGGTAAAATTACCCAGGCCGCAAAAGAAATCGGCGATGCGTTCGCAGGGCTGCGGGGCTAGCAGACGCATGGCGCGGACGACCATCAGCCGGTTCATTTCGTTATTCACCTGGGTAAACTCGGTCGG
>JACREC010000045.1 GCA_016218445.1 Nitrosomonadales bacterium | reverse complement strand
GAAGGCAACCTTCTGGTCATCGGTGATGATGACTTGTTGCAGCAGCGGAAAGGCGCAATCCTCCAGCTCCATCATCACCCCGCGCAACACTGGTTGCGCCTGCGGCAAGTCCAGCAATTGCAGGATGATGGGTTGATCGTGCCCCAGCATGTCGCCGTTGGCGATGCGGAACAGGGTGGCGTAGCCGATTTGCCCGGCGGCTCCGGTGACGGTGATGCGAACGGGTGCTTTCATGGGGTCTCATGCGCGGTGAACGATGGCGGTATTTTGCCAGTGTTTGCCGGTCAGGCAAAGAAGAAACGTATGCCTGCTTGCGGGTGGTTCCGGTTGAGCGAGCAGCCCGCAGACCGGGTTGACAAGCCAGTTAACGCAGTGCCTGCCGGAATTCGTCGTGGAAATGGTGGAAGGCGCTGTCGAGCAGTTGCACGGCGCCGTTGATGAGATGGCAGCGGCCACTGTTGGGTAACATGGTGCAGAGGTTTTCCAGGGATGCGAGGTCGGCCGCCGTGCCGCGCCCGGTGTCAATGCGGTCCAGCAGGCGGCTCATGGTGGCGGTGCCTACCTTGCACGAATTGCATTGGCCGCAGGAGGAATGGGCGAAGAAGCGTTCGTACTCGGCCACACGCTTGACGATGCCCGTACCCTCCGAAATGACGATCATCGCGCCCGTGCCAAGGTTGCTGCCGCGCGCACGCAGGGAATCGAAATCCAGCGCCACGTCAAGGTCGGCGGGCGTCAGCAGGGTGCTCGAAGGCCCGCCGGTAAACACCGCCTTGAGCGGCTTGCCCGACAGCAGGCCGCCGCCATGGACAAAGATGAGCTCGCGCAGCGGCGTGCCCATCGGCAGTTCAAACACGCCGGGGTGCAGCACGTCGCCGCTCAGGGAATACAGCTTGGTGCCGGTGCCCGGCGCTTTGCCGAGGGCGCGGAACCAGGCGGCTCCATGCACGGCGATGTGCGGCACGTGAGCCAGGGTTTCAACGTTGTTGATCAGGGTCGGGCAGCCGTGCACCCCGGCCTGAGCCGGATAAGGCGGCTTGCCGCGCGGGAAAGGGAAGCGGCCCTCGATCCACTCCATGGATGCCGTTTCTTCGCCGCCGATGTAATGCCCGGAACCGGGCAGAAACTCAAGCTGCAGCGGCCTGCCGAGCGCGGTCGAGGCGAGCGCCGGCAGCTCCGAAGTCTGCCATTGTTCGAGTGCCGCCTTCATTGCCGCAAGAGAGCGCGCAAGATCGGGATTGATGTAGAACACAACGCGGTTGGCGCCAATCGCCAGCGCCGCCACCACTGCGCCTTCGATCACCTGGTGCGGCGTTTCCTCCAGCAGCAGGCGATCCTTGAAGGTGCCGGGCTCGTCTTCGTTGCCGTTCACCACCAGATACTTGTCCGGCTTGGGCAGTTCGGCAGCGACCGCATCCCACTTGCGCCAGGCCGGGAAGCCGCTGCCGCCCAGGCCGCGCAGTTCGGCAAGGCGTATTTCCTCGCGCACGGCAGCCGGGTCCTGCGCGGCGCGGGCCAGTGCTTCGCCACCGCCCGACTGGCGCCAGCGCGCCATGTCGGCGCCGACGCGCCGCTCCGGATGCAGCAGCACCAGATGTGTTTCGACCAAGGGCATTTTTTTGTTCAGCGATTCCATACGCCTCCCGCCGCGTAAGCCGGCAAGACCTGGGGCGCCCGCTGCGTCATGGGCATACCGGCGAGGGTCAGGGCGCGGCGCAGCCGGTTCACATGTTCGAGGGTGACTTTCTTGGGGCCGCGGTCGCGGTTGGCGGTGGCTGCGATACCGGCGCGGCGCCCGAAGCTGATGATCTCGAGCAGGGCGTTGCCCATGATGCGGTTGCGCCCGTGGATGCCTCCCGCCACTTCGCCCACTGCGTACAGGCCGGGCACCGTGGTGGCGCCGTTGGTATCGATGACTGCGCCGCCGTTCTGGTAGTGCAGGGTCGGATGGACCAGCAATGGCTCGAGACGCGGGTCGATGCCAGAGACGCGGGTGCGCGTCATCAGATTGGGGAATTGTTGCTCCAGCAGACCCGGATTGGCGCGTTCCAGACGCGGCGTGTCGAGCCACACGCCGACGCGCTGGTCGTCAATGCGGATGCCGCGCCCCTCGCTGCATTCGCGCAGGATGGCGGCGCATACCATGTCGCGCGGCAGCAGTTCGTCGATGAAGCGGCGACCAAGGCCATTCACCAGCAGGGCGCCCGCCGCGCGCACGCCCTCGGTCACCAGCTTGCCGGACAAATGGGAAGGGTGCAGCAGACCCGTCGGGTGGTACTGGAAAGAATCCAGTTCGCGCAACCGCGCACCGATGCGGTACGCCAGAACCAGTCCATCGCCCGTCGCGCCCAGGTGATTGGAGGTCGGGAAACCATTCAGGTGCAGCCGCCCCAGCCCGCCAGTCGCCAGGATAACGGAGCGGGTGCGGACGATGCGCAATTGGCCGTCAAGCAGCGAGGTGAGCACCGCGCCGACGCACTTCTGCCCGAGCTCGTTGGACAGCAGCTCGACGGCAGGGCTCTGCTCCCATACTTCGATACTGCGATGCTGGATGACGGCCTCGCGCAGCACGCGCATCATTTCCAGGCCGGTGTAGTCGCGGCAATGGACGAGGCGCGCGGCGCTCATGCCACCCGCACGCCGCGTGTGCAGGTCGCCGCTGGGAGTCTGTTCGAACTGCATGCCCTGGCGGATGAGCCAGCGCAGCACATCCGGGCCGTCCCCGGCCATGGCTGACACCAGTGCGGGGTCGCCGGCATGGTGGCCTCCGCGCAGGGTGTCCTGGATATGCCGCTGGATCGAGTCGTCCGGTTCGATGGCGGCCTGGATACCCCCTTCGGCCATGACCGTGTTGCTGTCGCCGAGGCGCAGCTTGGTAGCCAGCAGTACGCGCGCGCCCTTCTCGGCCGCCATCAGCGCCGCCGCGCATCCCGCGCCGCCGCCGCCGATCACCAGCACGTCAATGTCCGTCACCGGAGTGCCGGCCAGATCGGCCTCGTCGATGAATGCCTCGGACTGCAGGAGTCCGGCCAGATCGCGCTGACAACTGTCGCCCGCGTTGGCTCCCACCGCCAGCTTGACCACGCTACCGCGCAAGTGATCCGGGTGGTAGGCGTTAAGCAGCGTGTCGGTGTCGGTCAGCTCGGGCAACGGCCCGAGATCCGCGTCGGGCCGGTAGCGTGCCAGTGCCTCTGCCAGAGGGATGCCGTTACTCATCTTTTTCTTCCTGGGTAGTTCCTGATTTATCCTGGCGCAACTCCTCCAACCTGTGGATCAGGTTGGGCGGACGCTGATGAAAATGAGCCGTTATGCGCCGGCTGAACAGGCCCACATGGGCCGGTGCGATCAGTTCGGGGCAGGCAACGTCGCACAGTTCGCACATGACGCATTCAAAGAACGCATCTCCCGCTTCGCGGTAGCGGCCCGCAACAGCCAGCGCAACACCGTTCTCGACGGTAATACCCTTGGGACAGGCGTTGTCGCAGCCGTGGCAATGCCGGCAACGCGACGCCTCGGGAAAAATATCCTGGAAACGCGCATGGATGTCCCAGCCATCCTTGAAATCGCTGAGCTCATAATGGTGCTGGGGTGCCGATGCCGGCGGCAGCAACACGGCCTCGATACCGTCTTCGACGAAGGTCTGGCAGGCGAGGCCCACCGTCACTTCCTTGCCGCGCCGCAGCATGACGCGGCAGGAGCCGCACACACCCTCCATGCAGCCGACACTCGTCACCCGCGGCACACCGGCGTGCCACGCAGCCTCAACCAGGGTCATGCCCTTATGGGCGTTGACGGCAAGACCGTTGATGGTCAGGATAACGCTTGGCTGTAGCTCGCCCTCATTCGCAGTGGCATCGCTTGTTGTCATGGGATTTCTGGTCGTTATGGGCGCGCGAGATCAATGATCTTGCGCAGATCATAATCCTTGTGCCCACCGACGTTTTTCACCAGTTCGGCCATGTTCTGGTCGAGGGTGGGGCGCTCGGTCTTGTACAGCAGCCCGTTGGGCTCGCGCCCCTCCCGCCGCGCCATGTTGACCGCGTGCATGGCGGCATCCAGATCGCTCACGTCGTGGCTGTCATCCAATATGGCGGTGGCGTTCTTGAAGTGCTTGGCGGTGTCCATTTCGTTGAAAGAAGGGCACTGGGAGAGCAGGTTGATAAAGGCGAAACCCTTGTGTTCCATGCCATCCTTGATCAGCTGCGATGCCAGCTTGACGTTGCCGGCAAACGCCTGGGCGACATAAGTGGCGCCATAGGTGAGCATGTACAGCACCGGATCCAGAGGTGCCTCCACACCGCCATAGGGGGTGGTGGGGGTCTTCATTTCCTTCCGCGAAGTGGGTGAGCATTGGCCCTTGGTCAAACCATAGACGTGGTTGTCCATCAGGATATAAGTCATGTTGATGTTCTTGCGCGCCAGGTGCGGCATGTGTCCGCCGCCGATGGAAAAGCCGTCGCCATCGCCGCCGGTGATCACCACGTTGAGGTCGGGGCGTGCCAGCTGGACGCCGGTTGCCACTGGGCCTGCACGGCCATGCAGGGTGTGCATCTTGTAGGAGCGCACGAAATAGGGCAGGCGGCCGGAGCAGCCGATCCCGGAAATGCTCACCAGATAGTTCGGATCGATACCGACTTCTGAAAGTGCCCGCAGCAGCCCCGTCAGCACGCCGTAGTGGCCGCAGCCGGCACACCAGAACGATGTAGTGTCATCCTTGTAGTCCTTGGAAGGGAGTTCAACCCGGTGCAAGTGTGTTTGTGCTTGAAGTGCCGTACTCATGCCAGTATCTCCCTGACTTTGTTAACGATCATCTCGGGCGTAAAGGGCATCCCGCCGCATATGGTGTAGGACTCGGGGCGCAACGAAGTCTCCGCGCGCACGAAGTGGGCCAGTTGGCCCTGGAAATTGACCTCGGGCAACAACAGCCGTTTGCACGTTGCGCCGAAGTCCTCGAACTGTTGTGTCGGCAAGGGGTGCAGCAGCTTGGGATAAAAACCCTTGACCTGGTAGCCCTCGGCGCGCAGGCGTTGCAGTGCTTCGCGCACCACGCCGATGGTGCTGCCCCAGGCAATCACGCCAAGATCTGCTTTGGCTTTGCCCGCGCCTTCCCCAGCATCCACTTCCACCGGGTCAACGTCGTTGACCACCCCTTTGAGCTTGCGGAAACGTTTGTCCTGCATCGCCTCATGGTTGGCCGATGTGTAACTGGGAAGTCCGGTCTCATCATGTTCGAGGCCGGTGGCGATGTGCATACCGCCGTGCGTGCCCGGATCGGTCATCGGCGAAATGCCATCCTCGGTCAGCGCGTAGCGCCGGTATTCACCTTTGCCGTCCCAGCGCTTGCGCTCCACCACGTGATAATCGTCCGGATCAGGATAAGGCACGTTCTGGGTCGAGAACGCCAGGGAGCCGTCGGAAAGCAGCAGCACAGGACACTGATACTTCTCAGCCAGGTTGAACGCCACCACTGTCAGGTTAATGCAGTCATGAATGCTTTCCACGGACAGCACAATGCGCCCGGCATCGCCGTGGGAGCCATGTATCGCCAAGAACAGGTCAGACTGTTCATGCTTGGTTGGCAAACCTGTGGAGGGACCGCCACGCTGGACGTCAACTATCACACAGGGTAGTTCGCTCATGAACGCCATCCCCAGCATCTCGCTCATCAGCGACAAACCTGGTCCGGAAGTGGAGGTCATCGCCTTCTTGCCCGCGTAGGAGGCACCGACCACCTGGGAAATGGCAGCGATCTCGTCCTCGGCCTGGATCAAGGTGCCGCCGCGTTTGGGCAGATGTTTGGCCACATAGATTGCGACCTCGGTCGCCGGTGTGATGGGGTAGGCGGCAAAGAAATCCAGCCCCGCGATCAGGGCGCCGAGACCGATGGCGTTGTTGCCAGACAGTACCACGACATCGCGCTTGGCCTTTGGCTTTCCGAGAGTCCACGGATCGGTTTTATCCAGTGCTGCCGCCAGTTCGCGGCCGCGTTCGAATGCGGCCAGGTTGCCCTGAACCACGGCGTCTCCCCGGCGCGCAAACTTGGTGGCAATGACTTCGCGCAAGGCTTCCACGGGGACGTTGAACAGGATCGACAGCGCTCCCAGCGCCACCATGTTCTTGGCACGCGGGTTGTTCATTTCCTTTGCGGTATGGGACATGGGGATGGGATATGCATACACGCCGGACGGTATCTCAGGATCGAAATCTCCCGGGCTGTCATAGACCAAAGTTGTGCCCGGCTTCAGGCGCGCAAGGTTCATGTCAAAGGCTTCGCCGTTGAAGGCACAAAGGACATCGAAGGTGTCCCCCTGGTTGTAGAGCCTCTCGGTGCCGGCGCGCACCTGGTACATGGCGTATCCGCCCTTGATCTCGGCGGGGAAGGTCTTGAAAGTGTAAACATCGAGGCCGGCGCGCGCGCAGGCCTGGGTAATGAAATCGCCGACGGAGATAACACCTTCGCCGCCTTCGCCGCCGATTCGGATGATCAGATCGTTCTTGCTTATGCCTTGCATCTCAGTCCTTTGTAACGATATTAGAAATTGGGGGGAAACCTGTCATCCGCAGATTCTTCCTGACGGTCACCAGAGTGGAGTGATTATACCGAAAAAAGTTGCCCCAGTCGCGCACGTTTTGGAGGGCAGGGAGGGCGAGAGCCTTGCCAGACCACTGTCTTGGGAGGGTTAATGCATTTTTGGAATAATATGGTTATCGTTCCTGCGCTCCATATATGAGCTATATTTTGGGTGTGTTCAGATAGTTATTCTTTACTTCCACGTAATGCTCGGCTGAATATTTCAGATAGGCGATTTCCTCAGGCGTCAGCGCACGAATGGCTTTCACAGGGCGTCCCACATACAGCATTCCGCTCTCCAGCACTTTACCCGGCGAAACCAGGCTGCCTGCGCCTATCATTACCCGGTCTGAAATAACGGCATCGTCCATGATGATCGAACCCATCCCGATCATGCACTCATTTCCAATGGTGCAGCCATGGAGAATGACGGAGTGGCCGACAGTCACATAATCCCCGACCACCAAAGGCGATCCATTGGGCTTGCCTGGCGTCTTGTGGGATACATGCCCCATCGTGAGATCCTGCACGTTGCTGCACTGTCCGATCACAATGTGATTTACATCGCCCCGCAGAACCGTGTTGCACCAGATTGAGCTGTCATTGCCGATGCGCACATTCCCGATGACTTGGGAGGAGGCATGCACAAAAACACGTGCTCCGAGAATCGGCATGTCATCGAGATAAGCAGCTAGAGGCATGAAGGCTCCACAGGTGAAAATGAAAAATTGGCAAATTGCAGGTACGCATTATTTAACGCGTCGGACAGTATTTTAACCTTTTCCGAAAACTTGGGCAGCAGCCAGAAGCTGCCCATCTTGCCCTCGGGCGCCCAAAAAAGATATTCCGATCGGGCAACCATCTTTTTCCAGCAGCGGCATTGAGACTTGCGGCAACCCGGCGACGGTAGCGATGCAGGTATGCCGCATCGTGTTGATGCGCGATGCCCTGGCTTCATCTATGGATCTGCCCTTCAAAGGCGCGACGCCGGGGGATGTCGGGAAAACAGCTATGGTGCCCGGAGAAATGATGTTTTCGATCTGGTTTATCAACTGCTTTCTGAGCAGCCTTTTCTCCTCCATTTCGTTCCGGGTGACAGAGGATATTTTTTCCAGCCTGCCGCGTATCTCTTCACCGAATGTATCAAGGTTCTGAAAAATCCATTCACCGTGCGCCTGATTCAACTCCCACCATTGGATATTTCTCAGCACTTCAATCCATGTTAGAAAATCAGGCTTGCCTAATTCAGCCTCGGTAATCTCAACGGGCAATCCGGATAACTTTTGAATAAAAGCGTCGTACTTCGATGAAACACGGTGATCATTCGTGTCGAACAAGTCGCGTGCTATCACAAATTTATTTATCTTGAACTCAGGTAGTTCAATACCAAGCAACACACCCCCCACTTTCGCCAGAACATCCGGTGTTCTGGCAAACCAGCCGACCACGTCGAAGCTAAATGCCATCGGGTGGATGCCTTCCAGCGAAATGGCGCCATGCGTCGGGCGGAAACCATAAATGCCGCAATAAGATGCGGGTATGCGCACAGAGCCGGCCGTATCGGTGCCCAAGGCAAAATCCACCAGGCCGCCGGCGACCGCTGATGCAGATCCGCTGGAAGAACCGCCCGGAATCCTTTCCGGACATTTGGGGTTTAACGGCGTACCGTAATGGACGTTCTCGCCATTAAGAGAAAAAGCCATTTCATCTGAAATAGTTTTACCGATCAGGGTGGCGCCTTCATCTAACAGCATTTCAACAGATGGCGCTGTCGCTCGGGCTGCCGGATGCGTGTTTTTCCAGTGGGGATTTCCGGCGCCCGTGACAAATCCTTTGACATCGTAGAGCTCCTTTACCGCAAAAGTCAGCGATGAAAGTTTTCCTGCCCTGTTCGGATCAACGGTGATTATCTCACCGGGTACGAAAGCGTTGCATGTATCAACTGGTTTCATAAGCAGGCTCATTAGCCCGTGAGAAGTTCACAAGCGCTACTTTTCTTCAGGCTCGCTGATTTTCTTCTGCAATTCCTCATTGGCTTTTTGCGACGTTTGATCTACACCCTTGGCTTTTTCAAGCGCCTGGCGTTGCGGCTCAGCAATCTTCTGCGTTGTGACGGATGAACCATCACAGGCACTGAGCAGCAAAATAACAGCAAGCAGGATGTGTTTCATATTTCCTCCGATTAGGCTATAACAGGCAATCTCTTTGAGCCTATCCGCTGCTCACGCAACAGCTTGGACAATTTTCGAACGGCAGTTACTGGCACTAAGCAATCATTCGCAAATATTCAACCTCAGACCCAACCTGGCACTACAGCAACGACGTAATCTAGCGGATCCACACCGTCTTCGCATTCACGAACTCAAGTATTCCCAGCCTGGACAACTCGCGCCCGTAGCCCGATGCCTTCACGCCGCCGAACGGCAGGCGCGGGTCGGATTTGACCATGCCGTTGATGAAGGTGCAGCCGGCCTGGATGTGCGCCGCCAACTGCTCGGCGCGCGCCACGTCTTTGCTCCAGATTGATGAGCCGAGTCCGAAGCGGGTTTCGTTGGCGATGCGCAGCGCATCCTCTTCGTTTGCGGCGCGAATCACGATGGCCACCGGGCCGAATAGCTCCTCGTGCCAGGCGCGGGTGTTGGCGGTGACGCGATCCAGGATGGAGGGCTGGTAAAAAAATCCTTCGCGCTCGACCGGGTTGCATCCGGTCACTGCCACTGCGCCTTGCGCGATGGAATCGGTAACCTGATGATGCAATGAGTCGCGCAGGTCGAGGCGCGCCATCGGGCCGATTTGCGTGGCATCGTCCATCGGGTCGCCGAGCTTGAGCGCTGCTACTTTAGTTTTGAGGCGGCGCAGGAATTCATCCGCGATTTGCGGCACGACGATGAAGCGCTTGGCGGCGATGCACGATTGCCCACAATTCAGGAAGCGTGAGGCTATCGCCATATTGACGGCCAGTTCCAGATCCGCGTCGTGCAGCACGATGAATGGATCGGAGCCGCCCAGCTCCAGCACGCATTTCTTCAGATGCTGGCCGGCACACGCCGCCACCTTGCGCCCGGCGGCTTCCGAGCCGGTGAGCGTGACCGCATGCACATGCGGGCTGGCGATGGCCTCGGCTGCCTGCTCGACTTCGATCATCAGGTTCGTAAACACACCCTCCGGCATAACCAGCCGCTTATCCACCGTCTTTTGGTGGGTTAGCGGAATGGCTAGGGGTCTCATCAAACTGCACTCGCGGAATATGGCTTCAATGGCGAGCGCGCACTGCGGCACATTCGGCGCATGTTTCAGTACCACCGCGTTGCCTGCCATCAAGGCCGGGGCGGCGGCACGAAAGACTTGCCAGAACGGAAAGTTCCACGGCATGACGGCAAGCACCACACCGAGCGGGTAATACGCGACATAGCTTTTGCCGGCATCCGATTCCACCGGTTCGGCACGCAAAAATTCCTCGGCATGTTGCGCATAGTAGTCGCAACCACCGGCACACTTTTCGATTTCGGCGCTGGCTTCGCGCAACGGCTTGCCCATTTCCCGGGTGATGAGGGTCGCGTATCGGTCACGCTGCGCGCGCAACTGAATGGCCGCATTGCGCAGCACTTCGGCGCGCTGGGAGAAAGTTGTTTGCGCCCAGGCTTGCTGCGCGCTGTGGGCTTTTTCCAGGGCTTGTTCCAGATGATGAGCATCCCAACTGGCGTGGGTCTGAATCACCTGATTGGTGGTTGGGTTCAGGCTTATGTGGGGCATGATCGACTTGTCGTGTAATTCCGGTTCGCGGCTGGGAAGATATTGTCGTAGGAGCGGCTTCAGCCGCGATGTCTTTTCATTTCGCGGCTGAAGCCGCTCCTACACTGGAAGAATTATCATCGTTTTTAACGTGCGATTGGAATAACGCCCGCTTGCGCGGGCGCTATCCTGCGCTGAAACTCCGCTTTGCTACGACTTGAGCGCGACGAACACTTCTTCCAGCATCTTCCTGGCATCGCCGAACAGCATGCGGTTGTTTTCCTTGTAGAACAGCGGGTTGTCCACGCCCGCATAGCCGGAGGCCATGCTGCGCTTCATCACGATCGAGGTCTTGGCCTTCCACACTTCCAGCACCGGCATCCCGGCGATCGGGCTGGTCGGGTCATCCTGCGCGCTGGGATTTACGATGTCATTGGCGCCGATCACCATGGCGACATCGGTATTCGGGAAATCCGCGTTGAGCTCGTCCATCTCGAACACGATGTCATAGGGCACTCTGGCCTCGGCCAGCAGCACGTTCATGTGGCCGGGCATGCGGCCGGCGACCGGGTGTATGCCGAAGCGCACGTTGACGCCTTTCTCGCGCAGATGCTGGGTGATCTCATAGACCGTGTGCTGGGCCTGCGCCACCGCCATGCCGTAGCCAGGCTCGATGATCACGTTCCTGGCTTCGCGCAACAGTTCGGCAGTCTCGGCTGCACTGACTGCCACCACTTCGCCGGCTGGTTGCTCGCTGCCTTTTGCCGCAGCAGGCGCCCCGCCACCGGTGCCGAAGCCGCCCGCAATCACGCTGATGAAGTTGCGGGCCATCGCACGGCACATGATGTAGGAGAGGATGGCGCCGGAGGAACCCACCAGCGCGCCGGTGACGATCAGCAGGTCATTCGACAGCATGAAGCCGGTCGCTGCCGCTGCCCAGCCGGAGTAGCTGTTCAGCATGGACACCACCACCGGCATGTCGGCGCCGCCGATGGCCATTACCATGTGGATGCCGAACAGCAGCGCGATCACGGTCATCACGGTGAGCGCAATCATGCCGGCGCTTACCGATTCGGAGTGCATGAACTGCCACCCGAATAAGATGACGACCAGCAGTCCCATGAGATTCATCCAGTGGCGTCCCGGCAGAAGCAGGGGTTTGCCGCCGATCTTGCCCGAGAGTTTGCCGAAGGCGATGATGGAACCGGAGAAGGTCACCGCACCGATCAGGATGCCGATGTAGATCTCAATCTCGTGGATGGATTTCTCCGCCCCGGTTAATTGGGCCGATGCCGCCGGGTCGATGTAATTCGCAAAGCCGACCAGGCAGGCGGCCAAACCCACCAGGCTGTGCATCAGCGCGACCAGTTCTGGCATCTGCGTCATCTTCACCACGCGGGCGGCATAAAGTCCGACACTGCCGCCCACTACCATGGCGCCGATGATCCACGGAATGCCGGCCATCGTGACGCGGGGGCCGAAGACTGTGGCCAGCACGGCGATGGTCATGCCTATCATGCCGTAGAGATTGCCGCGCAGTGAAGTCGCCGGATTGGAGAGACCGCCGAGGCTGAGGATGAAAAGAATAGTCGCGCCGATGTATGAAACGGTTGCCAAGCTTGCAGACATGATTGTTTACCTTAACATTAACATATGGTTCAAAGCCCGTAGCTGGTAGCGGGTAGCTTGTAGCCAACCAGATTTGGCTACCCGCTACAAGCTACTCGCTACAGGCTTAATATCATTTATTTACGGAACATCGCCAGCATGCGCTGGGTGACGGCGAAGCCGCCGAACATATTGACCGTGGTGAGTGCGATGCCCGCTACCGCCAGCCAGCGTATCCAGTCATCGGGCCGATCGCCACCTCCCATGAGCGGTGGCGCGATCTGCACCAGGGCGCCGATGGCGATGATGCTGCTGATCGCATTGGTGACGCTCATCAGCGGCGTGTGCAGCGCGGGGGTGACATTCCACACCACCATGTAGCCGACGAAACAGGCGAGCACAAAAACGGTGAGGTGCCCGAGGAATGCAGCGGGCGCGCTGGCTCCGATGAACCAGAACAGCAGCGCCGCGACGCCGAACATCACCGCCGTTTTGGTACCCGAGGCCGGAGCACCGCTTCCGCCATGGCCGTGGCCCTTGGCTGCGGGCGCGACCACTTTTGCCGCCGCGGGCTTGGCCGGCGCCGCGGACTGCTTCGGCGCGGGCGCAGGCCAGGTGATGTTGCCTTCCTTGATGACCGTCAGGCCGCGGATGGCCTCGTCGTCCATGTTGACATTGATGACACCGTCCTTGGTCTTGCACAGTTCCTCGGCAAGGCGGAACAGGTTGGTCGCATACAGCGTCGAGGATTGCTTGGCCAGACGGCTGACCAGGTCGGTGTAGCCGACGATGGTCACGCCGTGCTTCACCACCGCCTGGCCGGGCTCGGTCAACTCGCAGTTGCCGCCACGCTCGGCCGCCATATCGACGATGACGCTGCCCGGCTTCATGCTCTTCACCATCTCGGCGGTGATCAGCCTGGGCGCGGGCTTGCCGGGGATCAGCGCGGTCGTGATGATGATGTCCACCTCCTTGGCTTGCTTGGCGTACATCTCGCGCTGGGCCTGCTGGAAGCCTTCGCTCATCACCTTGGCGTAACCGCCGCCGCCGGAACCTTCTTCCTCATAATCGACCTTCACGAATTCGCCGCCCAGCGACACGACCTGGTCGGCCACTTCGGCACGAGTGTCGTTGGCGCGCACGATGGCGCCCAAGCCGGCTGCGGTGCCGATCGCCGCCAGGCCGGCCACGCCGGCGCCGGCGATGAAGACCTTGGCCGGCGGCACTTTGCCAGCAGCGGTGATCTGGCCGTTGAAGAAGCGGCCGAAGGCGTTGGCGGCTTCGATGACGGCGCGGTAGCCGGCGACGCCGGCCTGGGAGGTCAGGGCATCCATCTTCTGGGCGCGGGAGAGCTGGCGCGGCAGCGAGTCGATGGCCAGCACGGTGGCTTTTTTCGCTGCGAGCTGCTGCATCAATTCCGGGTTTTGCGCCGGCCAGATGAAGCCGATCAAGGTGCCGCCTTCGCGCATCAAGCCAACCTCGGCACTCGTCGGGACGCACACCTTGAACACGATGTCGGATGCAGCCCACAGCTTGGCAGCCCCCTCGATGATCTCGGCGCCTGCGGCGCGGTAGGTGTCGTCGCTGAAATTTGCCGCATCCCCGGCGCCGGATTCCACGGCGACTTTGAAGCCCAGTTTGATGAGCTTCTCAACGGCCTCGGGCACGGTGGCAACACGCTTTTCCCCCGCGGCTGTTTCGCGGGGAATTCCTATCATCAGAGTCATGGAGTTTTCCATTTCATTAAAATTATTCTTGTCGCCGCGCCATCAACATGTTGCATGTCCGGATGAGCGGAGGCGTGATGTTACTTCAAAAATCTTCCGGCTATCAACCTTCTTTTTGTTGCTCTGCGCTGCGTCAAGTTAAATTACCTCCGCCAAAGCCGGAGGCTCATTGGGTGAGCCCTTCCAAGGGGCCAACAAAACCGTGAGCCGCCTGAATGCGGCTGGCTTTTCACTCCTTCCCCCTTGCAGGGGGAAGGCTGGGATGGGGGTACAAACTGTTGACTGCATTTATGCTTGAATTCTACCCCCACCCTACCCCTCCCCCGGCAAGGGGGAGGGCAAGATGTTGCTAAATCTTAACGTTGCTCTTTTATGACCGCCGGAACGGTCAAACCTAACAGAGTCCCCCGGCATAGCCGGGGGTTTACCTCACTGAATTAACTACACGCCAGAAAAAACGCTGGCGGGCATCGGCCGGGATGTCCATCCCCGTTGATTGTGCGCGTTGCAGGAGTTCCCAGTAGTAGCGGTAGGAGGCGCGGTCATGCAGCTTGCCTTCCTGCTGGATAGGCCCCCAGGCTGCGTCCTGGGCGGCGACCAGCAGACTGGCCGCCTCATTGACCTCGGTGAAATCCGGGCGCATCGCTTCGACGATGGGCAGTATCTGATTCGGATGGATGCTCCACATGCGCAGGAAGCCCAGTTCCTGCCGGGCGCGGCGGGCGTCTTCCCGCACCACACTGGCATCGCGTATTTCGGTGGTGACGTTGTGGCTGGGCACGATGCCGTTGCCCAGCGCGGCTGCGGCGATCGCGCACTTGGCGCGCACCACCAGCGCATGGCTGAACTGGCCGGGCGAACGCATGGCGGCGGCGGGAATGGCGCCGTGGTGCGCGGAAACAAAGTCCATCAGGCCAAAGTCGAGAACCTCGACATGGGGCAGGCGGGCGATCTCCCAGACCTCATGCAGCGCGCCGGGTGTCTCGATCAGCACATGGACGGGGATCTCGCGGGCTATGCCGCAGCGGTTTCTCAGTTCATCAAGCGCAGTGATCTGTGTCAGGGCATCGTCTGCGCTTTCCGGTTTGGGCAGCACGATATAGGCGACGCGCTGCCCGGCACGGCTGATGATGATCTCCAGTTCGTCGCGCCAGAGTGGATGGCTGACATCATGGATGCGCGCACCGATGCGGCCAAAGCGATTATCACCTGACAGGATCAGTTCGGCGATCATGGCCGCATGTTCCCGCTCCTTGCCTGCGGGGGCGCCGTCTTCGCAGTCGGCGGTGATGTCGAAGATCGGTTGCTCGTTGACTGCTAATTCGGCTTGAATCTGGAGCGCTTTTTTCAGCATCTTTTCGCTGCCGGCAAAATGCTCGCACGCGGCAAGCCGGGGGAATGGCCGGCTGCCTGCGTAGAGTACGTCGGATGGGTGGAGGAGGCTGTTCATGTTCCCTCCACCAGCGCGATTTCTTCTTCGGTCAGGCCGTACAGGGCATACACCAACTGGTCTATCTGTTTGTCGGTCGCGTCAATCTGGCGTTGCAGCAACGTGGTGTCCTGCGGAGTTTTTGCGGCGGCGAGTTGCTGGTGCAGGGCGAGCATTTTTTCGACGAGCGCGACGAGTTTGTCGTGAGCGTGCAGATCGAAAACAATAGGTAAATCCTTTAGGTCAGAAACTAATACTTTTGGGAAAAGCCCCTTTTGAGATTTGGGGCTACGTTTTTGGTGGTACCAAGTGATTAACCAAGAATTAATTATCCCAAGTAAGTACAAAAGGGAGATTCTATTCATCGGCTTTATGGGAATTACATCACGGCTGTAGTAAAGCTCATCCTCGCAATAAGTAGCAACAATTCTCTTATCCAAACCGCCTGTTATTTCTTGGACCAATATTCGCGGACCTAAGAAATTTTCTGGGTTCCGCGCAGCAGCTAACCAAGTACCGTATTTAACCCAACGATCTTGAGTTGGTTGGAGGTAATACCTTCTTAAATTCTTTCCACCAATTTCCGGTTTCCAATTTGAGTCAATTTGATAGGCGGCGTGATATGGTCTTGCTAAAACTGTCGCCTTTGTGTGAACTCTACCCTCAGGTGTAAGCCCCTTCCCAATTTCATAAGGGTTATATCCTGAACAGGGTATTGCAAATTGGCTCAATGGAAGAGACTTAGAAGTGATTTTTTCCAAAATGCTTGTATCTTCATGACTTTCAAAAATGGTAATGGAATAGTCTGAAGAAATAAATTGAGATTGGTTAATGTTCACTGTTTTACTGGCTGGCTCCTTAAAGCCGAGCGAATTATGGATGTTTACACAAACATTTTTAGGCGGCGCGTTTTGAATAACAGAAATTAGGGTGTTAACTTGAGCGTTTGAAAAAACAAGTTCAGGTAGCCATTCAATTTCCCGCACCCAGAAGTTATCTAAAACAAATTTTCTCAATGAATACGCAGAAGGGATTGTTAGCCACGTAACAGGAACAATAAATCCGTGTATTCCACCGACCTTCAAAAGTCTTAGGGTTGCTTCGTAAAAAAGGAAGTAATGCTCAAAGCTACCATGAGCTACATCAAATTTCTTTTTTAGGTATGGCTTTACTTGTTCTGAATGAATTTGGTGAAATCCATACGGCGGATTCCCAATCACCGCATCAAACCCTCCTGCCTTGAACACCTGCGGGAACGCAGCCTGCCAGTCGAACACATTGATGCGCTGCGCGGCCTCGTCGTCAAGTTCGAGCTGGCCATCGTAGAAATCCGGCCCGATGAGCGAGTTGCCACACTGGATGTTGCGGTCGAGGTCAGGCAGCACGCGCTCGTGAAACAGCTTCATCTGGCTGGTGAGTGTCTGGTCGGATTCACCTTCCAGCACCTTGAGCAGCAGCGAGAGCTTTGTCACTTCCACCGCTTGCGTGTCTATGTCCACGCCGTAGATGTGTTCGAGCAGGATGCGTTTCTTCTCCGCGGTGGTGAGCCGCCATTCGCCTTGTGCGGCGGGATAGATGCGCGCTGCCTTGCCCTTGCTATTTTTTTCCGCGCCTTCTTCCACATAGCGCGCCAGATACCAGTCGAGCAGGTATTGGTACGCGCCGATCAGGAACGATCCTGACCCGCAGGAAGGGTCGAGGATGGTGATGCCCGCCGCCTGCTTGCTGGTCTTGCCTTCCAGCAATTTGCCGACGGTGTGCTGCACAATGTATTGCACGATGTAGGCGGGGGTATAGAACACCCCGCCGGCTTTTTTGACTTCCGGTTTGTCTTCCACCACGGCGCGGTTGCCTGCCGTAAGGCGGATGACCTTGCCGAGGAATTGCTCGTACACGCTGCCGAGGATGTCCGCACCGAGCACGGAAAATTCATAGGGGCAATCCGGGTAGTAAAGATTTTTGAAAATCTCCTTGAGCGGCTTGTCGTCGATCACAAGCGTGAGGGTCAGTTCGTCCGGCGCTCCGGCGCGATTCTTTTCTTTGCTGAAGTGGAACAGGCCGGAGTTGTAGCGGTCGTCCGCGTCGCGGAACAGCTCGCGCAACCGGGCATAGACGTTGGCCCCGTTCTGTAAAGCCATCAGCCTGCCGTAGGGCTCGATGCCGCGATCTTCGCAGATGCGCAGGAAGATGATGCGGTCTATGGTCTGCTGCACGGCGAAGTTGAGTTCGCGCTGGCTTAACGCGGAACCATGATCCTGTAGGAGCGGGCCATGCCCGCGATCAATCGTCATGTCGCGGGCATGGCCCGCTCCTACGGTTTGATGTTTTTGCTCACGGTTGGCATTCCTAAGGGCGATGTTTTGCGCAAGCAGGTTGCGCCAGTTCTCGATCTCTTCCAGGAACGCGCTGTCTACTTCGGTGGTGCCGCGTTTACCTTTGGTGCTGACGGCGTATTTGTCGAAAGAGCCTTTGAGCACCGCCTCCTTGGAAAAGATCGCGGCGATCTCGTCCCACTTTGCCGCGTAGTCGCGGAAGGTGCAGTAGAACAGCCTTGCCTTGCTGGCCTTGTCGTTCTTGTCCGGCTTCTGGCGGCAATCGTAAATGGCGAATTCCTCGAAGTCGGTGACGATGGACAGCGGCAGCTTGGCCGACCACGCATAGCGGCGCAACTGGAAGGCCGGTTCGATGTCATCCCTGACGTTGACCGATGGCTTCTTCGCTTCGAGGAAAAACTTGCGCTGGCCGCCGACGCGGAAGCTGTAATCGGGCGCCTTGGTGGAGTTGCCGATCTTGATCGCGTCTTCGTGGATCACGTCGCGGTAGGCTTCGGCATAGCCCGCGCTGTTGTCCATGTCCCAGCCGAGCGCCTTGAACAAGGGGTCGATGAAGTCGCGCCGCACCTGCGTTTCGTTGTATTTGCCGCTGCGGTAGGCGTCGAGGTTGCGCCCGAAGTTCTCAACCAGGTTCAGGACGGCTGGTGGAGCGGGCATGGTTTATTCATTCCTCTCGACACGAACGGCCCAAAAGCGGCAGCACCATTCCGCGCTGCTATTGATCCGGATTTACCCCAAATAACCCATTAGGCCTTCATACCGGCGTTCCCTCTCTTCAACTCTCCCCCAGAGGGGGAGAGAGCAATCGTCCCCTCTCCCGCAAGCGGGAGAGGGTTAGGGAGAGGGCTGCCGGTATCCAGCAATAAAAACACTCCGCGAAGCGGGCAAAATCAAGGCGCTGTCCCACTTGCGTGGGGATTTGTTAATCAGCTGGATTCCGGCGAATCCCTCACCTCAATCCTCTCCCAGAGGGAGAGGAGGCAATTGCTCCTTCTCCCTCTGGGAGAAGGTTGGGATGAGGGTAGGCCGGAATGACGCAATTTTGTGCTAATGAATTATTCTGGTTTACTGTATCTCAACCAGGGTTTCGTCGGGCGCCACACTGTCGCCCTTCTTGACATGGACACTGACGACAACGCCGCTTAAGGGCGCCTGGATTTCGTTTTCCATTTTCATGGCTTCGATGACCAGTACGCCATCCCCGGCCTCGACCTTGTCCCCGACCTTGACCTTGACATCGACAATGGTGCCGGGCATGGCGGTCGCCACGCAGCCCTGATGGGACGGACGGGGGCGCTCGGCGCCTGATACCGGAGCAGCAGGTTTTTTCTTGCCGTTGTTCTTTCCGCCGGAAACCTCGATTTCATTCAGGGTTTCGACCATGACTTCTTCTGAAATTCCATCGACTGAAACGTAGAACGGACGCTGGGCTTCGCCGTGGTGTCCGCTGCCGGTGAGTTTGATATGGAAGGTTTCGCCATGCAGCGTTACCTTGAACTCGTTGGGCGCGTAGCGTTCAGAGGAGGTGGCGGCTGCCTCTTTGGACAGTAACGGCTCAGGGCTGAGCGTGTTGGCATTGCGTTCCTGCAGGAAGGTTTTTGCCAGTTCCGGGAACATGGCATAGGTGAGGACATCTTCCTCGTTTTGAGCAAAGGTTTCACTTTCGATTTTGAGCTTGTTCATCTCGTCTTCCAGCAGGTCTGCCGGGCGGCAGGTCACGACTTCCGCATCGCCGACCGCAAGTTTTCTGACTTGTTCGTTGACCTTGCCCGGCGCCTTGCCGTAGTGGCCGAGCAGGTAGTTCTTGACTTCATTGGTGACTGATTTGTAGCGTGCGCCGGTCAGCACGTTCAGGACCGCCTGCGTGCCGACGATTTGCGAGGTTGGCGTTACCAGTGGCGGGTAGCCCAGGTCTTCGCGCACCCGCGGAATTTCGGCAAGCACTTCGTTCATGCGGTTGAGCGCGCCCGATTCCTTGAGCTGGTTGGACAGGTTGGAAATCATGCCGCCCGGCACATGGTTTACCAGCACGCGCGTGTCCACGCCGGTAAAGGCGCTCTCGTACTGCCAGTACTTCTGGCGCACCTCGTAGAAATAGGCGGTAACTTCCTGTAATTTGGCCAGGTCAAGGCCGGTGTCGTATTCCGTGCCTTGCAGCGCGGCAACAATGCTCTCGGTCGAGGAATGGCTGGCGCCTTCGCCGAACGAAGAGTTGCAGGTATCCAGCATGGTCGCGCCCGCTTCCACGCCCTTGAGGAAACACATGGAAGACAAACCCGAAGTGGAATGGCTGTGCAGGTGTATCGGCACGCTGACGGCTGCGCGCAATGCGGTTACCAGCTCGGTAGTGGCGTAAGGCGTGAGCAAGCCGGCCATGTCCTTGATGCAGATGGTATCGCAGCCCATGGCTTCCAGTTCGCGCGCCAGTTCGACGAACCGGGGAATGCCGTGCACCGGGCTGGTGGTATAGCTGATGCAGCCCTCGGCATGCTTGCCGGATTTTTTTACCGCTTCGACGGAGACGCGCAGATTGCGCAGGTCGTTCATCGCATCGAAAATCCGGAACACGTCCACGCCGTTATCAGCGGACTTGCCCACAAATGCGCGCACCACATCATCGGAATAGTGGCGGTAGCCGAGCAGGTTCTGGCCGCGCAGCAGCATCTGGATGCGGCTGTTGGGCAATGCCTTGCGCAGTTTCTTGAGGCGCTCCCACGGGTCTTCTTTCAGGAAGCGCACGCAGGAATCGAAGGTCGCGCCTCCCCAGGCTTCCAGCGACCAGAAGCCGATACTGTCCAGCTTGTGGCAGATGGGCAGCATGTCATCGGTGCGCATGCGCGTCGCAATCATCGATTGATGGCCGTCGCGCAGGACCAGTTCGGAAATAAGGGTTTTTGCCATATTGTTAACTTGATTGTGTAAGGTTGAAATTAGATGCCTTCGTGCGCCGCTATGACGGCTGAAATAACTGCTGCCCTCAGTTCCGGCGGGATTTTTGTGGTGTAATTGATCAACTCCGGATGGGACTCCACAAACCCGGTGTTGAAGTTCGTATTACTGAAGTCGGGGTGCTTCAGGATTTCCTGGTAATACGGGATGGTCGTCTTGACGCCATAGATCACCATGTCGCTCAGCGCCCGGCGGCCGCGTTCAATAACACCCTCCCAGGTAAGTGCCCAAACAGTGAGCTTGGCGCACATGGAGTCGAAATAAGGCGGGATCTCATAGTCGCTGTACATGGCGGCATCGATGCGCACACCGGGGCCGCCCGGCGCATAGTAACGGGTGATCTTGCCAAAGCTCGGCAAAAAGCTGTTCTTGGGGTCTTCCGCATTGATGCGAAACTCCATGGCGTAGCCGCGGAATCTGACGTCTTCCTGTTTGTATTGCAGCTCAAGGCCATCGGCGATGCGAATCTGCTCCTGCACGATGTCGATGCCGGTGATGGTTTCCGTCACGGTGTGTTCAACCTGGATGCGGGTGTTCATTTCCATGAAATAGAAATGATTGTCCTGGTCGAGCAGGAATTCGACGGTGCCCGCGTTTTCATAGCCCACGGCACGGGCGGCCTTGGCGCCCAGACTGCCGATGTATTCGCGCTGCGCATGGGTGATCTGCGGCGAAGGGGCGATCTCGATCAGTTTCTGGTTGCGGCGCTGGATGGAGCAGTCGCGCTCGAACAGATGAATCACGTTGCCGTGGCTGTCACCCAGCACCTGCACTTCGATGTGCCGCGGGTTGACCACGCATTTTTCCAGAAAGACTTCCGGCTGGCCAAAAGCCTTGCTGGCTTCCGAAATCACTCTTTCGAAGTTGCCGATGATGTCCTTATCGCTGTCGCAACGGCGGATACCGCGCCCGCCGCCGCCATTGGTGGCCTTGAGCATGACGGGGTAGCCGATTTTGTTTGCCAGCACGAGTGCCTCTTCAACATCGGCGAGGTTGCCTTCGCTGCCCGGCACGCATGGGATGCCGGCGGCTATCATCGCTTTGCGCGCCAGGACTTTATCGCCCATCTGGCGGATGACATCCGCATTCGGGCCGATGAACTTGATATCGCGGCGCGCGCAAATTTCTGCCAGTTCCGGGTTCTCCGCAAGAAAGCCATAGCCCGGATGCAGCGCATCGCACCCCGAGGTAACGGCTATGTTGACGATGTTATGCGCGTTAAGATAGCCGGTAACAGGCTCGGAACCGACGTGGTACGCCTCGTCCGCTTTTTTTACGTGCAACGCATGACGGTCGGCATCGGTGTAGATGGCGACCGACTTGATGCCCATTTCCGAACAGGCACGCACGATACGAACGGCAATTTCACCGCGGTTGGCGACGAGTATTTTTTTAATCACGAATTATCCCCGGATATTTTTGAATGCCCGGCTGGCTGATGGTTGGGTTGCATGCTTCTGCTGGTCGCTGCCTGGGTTTCGATGCGGCATTATAGCGGCATCGTCCTGCTGTGCTCAATGGTATGTCTTCCGCCAATACATATTGCACTGATGATGTTCTTGCAAGAACTCACAAGGAGATTTTAACCCAAGGCCATAGTGAGGGCGCTCGGTGTTGAACCAGACTAGGTAATCGAGCAATTTATCGTTGAACAGATTCACG
>JACREC010000044.1 GCA_016218445.1 Nitrosomonadales bacterium | reverse complement strand
GCAAAATGGGGGAACAATCTCCCGAAAACACCCGGGGTGCGGGGTGTTGAAGATGAAAAGGGGCAATGTCGCCCGTGAAAAACAGAAATGCTGTGACCTGACGAGGCTCTTTGAGAAAGTAACTTGTTCAGCGTTTCCTTAGGACTATTCAAGGAGTCTTGCCATGCAAGCACACCAACTGATTCGCGCCATCTTTGTTGCCTCGTTCCTGCTTGCCGCAACCCATGCATCCGCTCTCGACCTTTCCAGCTTCAGCAACAAGGATCAGGTCGGCAGCCTGAAGCAGGCGCTCGTCCAGGGCGCGGAAACCGCGGTAAAAAATCTGGCAAAGGAAAATGGCTATCTCGGCAACGACAAGGTGCGCATCCAGCTGCCGGAAAGTTTGCAGAAGGCGGACGACCTGCTGCGTAAATTCGGCATGGGCAAATATGCGGATGAACTGGTCACCTCAATGAATCGCGCCGCCGAAGCCGCCGTGCCGGAAGCCAAAAACCTGCTGACCGGCGCAGTCAAAAAAATGACCGTGGAAGATGCCAGAAGCATCCTCACCGGCAGCGATGACGCCGCCACGCAGTACTTCCGCAAAAATACCGAAGCTGCGCTGGCAGGCAAGTTCAAGCCCATCATCAACAGGGCGATGCTGAAGGTGAAGGTCGCGGAAAAATACGACCAGTTTGCCGGCAAGGGCGTGAAGTTCGGCCTGGTGGACGAGCGCGATGCCAGGCTGGACGACTACATCACGCGCAAGGCGATGGACGGATTATTTCTGATGATGGCCGAGCAGGAGAAAGCGATCCGCGCAAACCCATTGGAAGCAACAGGAAGCCTGGCGCGGAAAGTCTTTTCGGCGATCAAGTTCTAGTTGATTTTTGGTGGCGTAACAGAACGCTGTCCCGCGCGCTAACTATTACAGAGAGAAAAGAGTGAACATCCAAGCTATGCCCCAGAAAACGCTGCGCCTCGTGATTCATGGCCGCGTGCAAGGCGTGTTCTTCCGCGACTCGATGCGCCGCGAAGCGCAAAGGCTGGGGGTTGCCGGCTGGGCGCGGAATCGCAGCGATGGCACGGTGGAAGCCGCGGTGCAGGGCGAATCCGCCGATGTGGACGCCATCGTGCGCTGGGCGCGGCGCGGCCCGGAGCGCGCGCAGGTGGAGCTAGTCGAAATCGAGCCGGATAACGGCAGTTACACCAACTTCGAGGTCATCGGCTAATCATGAATCCAGATTGTTCATTATTGAGATTTTCATAATTGAAGACATGGCATCATCATTCAAAATTTTAGTCGCAAACTGAAAAGGCTAACACGTCATGAATTACGGAAATCTCAATAGAGTGCGCTGGATAATCATGCGCGGAATTAATCACAAGCTGACCGTCAGTTTGTGGCATTTTCCAGCCACTCCACATTCATTGCTAACTGCCGCTCAGCATCCCCAATCCCCACACCACGCCGGAGCCGGTGATGTCGCTCGCGACGATGCCCAACCCATCTTCACAACGGCTGGCGGAGAGGTCAATGTGCAGCCATGGGATATCGCACTGGTCAGTAGTTAATCCTGTTGCCAGCGGCAAAGTATGGCAAAATCGCCGCCGCTCATCTCATCAAACCCGACCGGTCATTCTGCTGATGAAAAAAACGCTCTCACTATGGCTTAACAAACTTGGACCCGGACTGATTACCGGAGCCGCCGATGATGACCCCAGCGGCATTGCCACATATTCCCAGGGCGGTGCGCAATATGGTTTTGGCACATTGTGGACGCTGCTTATCACTTATCCGCTGATGGTCGGAATCCAGGTGATCAGCGCACGCATCGGCTGCGTCACAGGCCGCGGTCTGGCGGCCAACCTGGCAAAGACCAACCCGCGCGGAGTCACACTGTCCTTGGTCGCACTGCTGCTGTTGGCCAATACCATCAACATCGGAGCCGATCTGGCGGCAATGGCAGACGCCCTTAAATTGTCGGTTGGCGGGCCGAGACACATCTATGCCGTCGCATTAGGCATGATCTGTTTGCTATTGCAGGTGTTCATACCTTACCAACGCTACGTAGGCGTATTGAAGTGGCTGACATTGACACTGTTTGCTTATGTGGGGACCGTATTTGCCACCCATGTGCCGTGGGGCGAGGTGTTGCGCGGAACGTTTGTGCCGAAACTTGAAATTTCACAAAACTACCTTCTTCTCATCGTGGCAATTTTTGGTACGACCATCAGCCCCTATTTGTTTTTCTGGCAGGCAGCCCAGGAGGTGGAGGAACTGAAAGTGCAGCGCGACGGAGCTTCCTTGCACAAGGTGCCGGAAGGCGCCCAACAACACTTGCAGCGCATCAACATAGACACGGCACTGGGCATGGCGTTTTCCAACATCATCGCCTTTTTCATCATGCTGACCACTGCGGTCACCCTGTATACCCACGGCGTGCATGACATCCAGACTTCCGCCCAGGCCGCTGAAGCGTTGCGCCCGATCGGCGGCGAATTTACATTTTTATTATTTGCTGCGGGCATCGTCGGCACCGGGATGCTGGCCGTGCCGGTGCTGGCAGGTTCGGCAGCCTATGCGGTGGCGGAAGTCTTTCGCTGGCCGTCCGGGCTTGGCCTGGAGTTGAAAGCGGCGAAGGATTTTTATGCAATTATCGCCTTGGCAACTTTGGTTGGCGTGCTTCTGGATTTCAGCCCCATTGACCCGGTCAAAGCCCTGTTATGGAGTGCCGTCATTAACGGGGTGATATCCGTGCCCTTGATGATCGCAATGATGCGTATCGCGACACAACAAAAAACCATGGGCAGATTCGTGATTGGCGTTCACCTGAAGTGGCTGGGGTGGCTGGCTACCGGCGCGATGACTGTTGCGGTATTGGCGTTTGGCTTGACCAGTTTGGCGGAATATTTCAAACCCGCCGGCTGATTCGGGGCGAACGGCTTGTTAAATCGGCGCTTCCCCGGCATTGGCAGAAAACCGTAAGAGTGTAGTATTACGGGGCACATCCTTACTCGCCGTGGAGGTGATTCATGCGTGTCGCAATCATCGGTTCCGGGCCTGCCGGTTTCTACGCTGCGGAGGCACTGCTCAGGCGCACCGATACGGTCGTCCATGTCGACATATTCGACCGCCTCCCCACCCCGTACGGGCTGGTGCGCGGAGGCGTCGCGCCCGACCATCAGAGCATCAAGACCGTCACCCGAGTTTACGAAAAGACCGCCGCGCGGCCCACCTTCAGGTTTCTGGGCAATGTGTGCCTCGGGCGTGACGTGACGGTAGAGGAGTTGCGCCAGCACTATCACCAGATCGTCTACGCGGTGGGCAACGAGGCCGACCGCCGCCTCGGCATTCCGGGGGAGGGCATAGCGCGCTGCACGCCGGTGGCGGTGTTTATCGGCTGGTACAACGGGCATCCCGACTACCGCCAGGCAGAGATCGACTTGTCGGTGTCGCGCGTCGCGGTGGTGGGCAACGGCAACACCGCTATTGACGCCGCACGGTTTTTGCTGCGCACGCCAGCCGAACTCGAGAAGACCGACGTTGCCGCACACGCGCTGGAGGCTCTGCGCAACAGCCGGGTGCGCGAGGTATTTATTCTCGGGCGGCGCGGGCCGGAGCAAGCCTCGTTTACACCGCCCGAACTAAAAGAATTCGGCGAGATGGAAGATGTTGACCCGATTGTCGCCCCGGAAGAACTTGCGGGCTGCGTCATTCCGGAAACCGCAGACAATTCGCAGCAGGAAAAAAATCTGAAAATACTTCAATCCTTCGCCGCGCGGCAGTCCGGTACGAAAGCGAAAAAACTCCACCTGCGCTTCCTCGTCTCGCCGACCGAGATAATTGCCGACGCTGCCAGCAATGTGGCCGGCCTGGTGCTCGAGAAAAACCGCCTTGAGGTTCAGCCGGACGGCACGGTCAGCGCACGCGGTACCGGCGAAACCGAAGTGCTTGAAGTCGGGATGGTGTTGACTGCGATTGGCTTTGCCGCCAAGCGGATTGCCGGCGTCCCCTACGACGAGAAAGCGCGGGTCATCGCCAACGAAGACGGGCGTGTCGTTGACCCCGCCAGCCGCAGCGTGATTGCCAACGAATACGTCGTCGGCTGGGCGCGCACCGGGCCGCGGGGGCTCATCGGGGCACACAAGGGCGCATCCGCCCACGTGGTTGAGCACATGATCGCCGACGGCGCCGGACTCGAAGCGCGGGAGCTGCCGGACCGCGAGGCCATCGACTCCCTGCTGCGCCAGCGCGGCGTGCAAATCGTCTCCTTCAGCGACTGGAAGCGGCTCGATGACGTGGAGGTGGCGCGCGGGGAACGGCGCGGCGCACCACGCGACAAGATTGCCGATGTCGAGGCGATGCTCGCGGTGCTTGCCCAGCACTGACAGGAAAAGAATTTGTCTCTGAGCTAACCCTAGTTTTACGGACCGCGGATTCAACAACGAAGTGCAACGATGAGTCAACGCGACAAGGAGTAAGGTGAGGTAATCTGCCGAGCTTCTTGATCGCCAAATCGAGTTGCACGAGATGAATTACACACACCTTACTGAAGTAGAAAGATACCAG
>JACREC010000004.1 GCA_016218445.1 Nitrosomonadales bacterium | reverse complement strand
GCGGGAATGACGGTTGCGGTATAAAGCATTTGTCATGAATTACGTAAAGATCAATAAGCTCGCATGGATCATTCGTCAGTTGCGGACACCGCCGGACCAGCTTCAGCGCAAGATCATGCGCAGGCTGGAAGTTGCGGGTCGGCAACGGGTTAATCGCTGGAAGGGGCGGCTGCGAAGCACTTTCCTGCAGACTGCGCCAGTCGGTTCCTTGGCGCGTTGTGTGCGGGTACCCGAGAAATCGGACTTGGCTGGTATCAGTCAGGAACTGGCGCAATTGGCGGGCCTCTATCTGGAGCACCGCTTTGATCTCCTGGGTTCCGGTTGGGTGAAGGTGGTCTATGGGCGGGAATGCATCGGGTTTGGCGGACATCAGTATTCGGCACGACGATATCCGGAATGCGACGCCACCGGCAAGTGGCTCTCCGCCCGGATTAATCCAGCGAATCTAAGTGAAGCGCAGCGTATCTGGCAACTGGTTAATCCAGGTTACGAGCCGATCGATTGGCAGCTTGATTTCAAGTCTGGCTATCGCTGGAAGGATTCGGCCTGGCATCTCGATATCGAAATTCCATCCGATTGTCCCGGTGCAGATATCAAGGTGCCATGGGAACTGGCGAGGTGTCAGCACCTGCCGCAACTGGCCCTGGCTTACGCCGCAGGAACATGCGGGCTTCTTGAGGATAAGGAACGCTACGCACGGGAGTTTCGCAACCAAGTGCTGGATTTTTTGGCCAACAATCCGCCCGGGTTCGGCGTCAATTGGCGTTGCACGATGGATGTGGCCATCAGGATCACCAACTGGCTGATCGCCTACGACTTGTTTGCAGCCGCCGATGCGCGGTTCGATGATGATTTCGATGCGCTATTTCTTCGCAGTGCAAGAGAACATGCACTCCATATCGCCGGTAATCTCGAATGGTCGGAATCGGGACGCAGCAATCATTATCTTTCCAATGTGGTCGGACTGTTAGCCGTTGCCGCCTATCTGCCGCGCACCATCGAGACCGATGCGTGGTCAGGCTGGGCATTGCGGGAATTGGTGCTGGAGGTGGAGGGGCAATTCGACGGCGATGGCTGCAACCGCGAGGGTTCAACCAGCTATCACCGCTTGAGCGCCGAGATGGTGATTTACGGCACTGCATTTGCCCGCCGTTTGCTGCAAGGCCGCTTGCAGGACGTAACGGCGGGTATGCGCCGGGTTCCCGGTCTATCGGGATGGGGTGGGCGTCCTCAGTCGGTACTGGCCCGCATCGTGCAGGATCTATCGGCAGGGGATTTGCCGTCGTGGTACTGGCATCGACTATATGGCATGGGCAGGTTTGTGGCCGCGATTACCAAGCCGGATGGTCGTGTGCCGCAAGTGGGGGATAATGACAGCGGGCGGTTCCTGAAAATTGAGCCGGTAATGGATCGGTTGACCGTTGCATCCGCACGTGAGCGCTATGCGCATCTGGGCGGCTACTGCGAACTGCCTGACGGGGCAATCTATCCTAGTGAGGTTGTGTTGGATCATCGGCATCTTTTCGGCGCGCTGGCTGCATTTTTCGATGACAGCGAATTCTCAACACTTGGTTCCGAACACCAGTTGGAAGCAGGCATGCTCGGTGCCATTGCTGGAAGCGATGGCCAAAGATCCATGCAGGCAGCCACTGTATGTCGAATCGGCCGGGCGGGTGATTTGAACCGGTACATCGGGGTATTTGACAAGACACCAGCTACGCACCGGCAGCACTACGAGTTTGCGCTGCCCGATGAGGATGCGCTGGGGCAGTTGTCTGCCGTGGGATTTGCGGAGTTTGGTATTTTTGTGCTGCGCGGAAGCGGGTTCTATGCCGCTTTCCGGTGCGGCCCGGCAGCGCAATATGGGCAGGGAAGCCATCTGCATCACGATCAACTGTCGCTCGAATTGGTCATCGGCGGAGAGAATATAGCGCTTGACCCGGGCAGCTATGTCTATACGCCTTTGCCAGCCAGCCGAAATACTTACCGGTCGCTTCGGGCACATTTTGCGCCATGGCCGGCTATCGGGAACCACGACTCGCCGGAGGGCGGTTTGTTCGTCTTTCAGAATAACTATCTGGCGGAATGTCTGTACTTCTATCCGGATGGCATGGTGGGGCGTCATTTTAGGTTTGGCGGGCCCGCTTATCGAATGGTCAGCATCGAGGGGAATCGCCTTGTGGTGCGTGATTTTTCCGAATCGGCACCCATCGAGCGCTGTCCATTTGAGGGGCAGCCACCCCGCTTCACGGGCATGCCTTTTTCCGATCGATACGGCGGGTTGTTGCGATGACAGGGCGCTTTGGCAATGGCGAGGACCTGCTCATCGTGAGCTTTTCGTATGCCCCCATGCTTAACCCGCGCGCTTTCCGCTGGGCTGCGTTGGCCGAGGAGTTCGCGCGCCGTGGGGTGCGCGTGCGCGTGGTGTGCTCCTGGCAGCCGGGCGCGGCGCCACTGCAGACAATCAATGGTGTCGAGATTCATCGCGTGGGCAATCGGTTTATCGAGCGAATCCGTGCCTTGTTGGCACGCCTCAGAGGACGGCACCCTCGGGAGGGGGCAGAGACATCGTTACAAAAACCAGTGGCGCCGCTGGGGAATCTGGTTGGCTGGATTTGGCGCCAAGTTGCCTGGCCGGATACAACGTGCGTTTGGTATGCGGCCGCTCTGCGTAAGGCCGAGGCGCTGCTGAGGGAAACTCCCAATGCGACGATTGTGTCGGTATCGCCCACCTTCACTGCCGCGCTGGTGGGGAATGCAATCACCCGACGGCAAAGTGTGCTTCGATGGGTTCTTGATATGGGAGACCCGTTCTCGATTGCGGACGAATCGCCAGCCAATAATTTCCGGCTTTATGGCGGGCTCAACAGGCGCGTGGAGCGCGAGCTGTTCCGGAATGCTGATGCGGTGACATTGACGAACGCGAATGTGCGGCAGCGATATGCGGAGTTGTATCCCGAATGCGCAGACAGGCTGTATGTCATACCGCCGTTGCTGACCGGTACATTCCTCCAACCAGAAATGCAGCCTGCAGTCCCCTTGGCATTGGATGATCCAATACGTATCGTGTATGTAGGTTCACTATACCGGCAGTTGCGCCGCCCGGGTTTTCTTCTGGCGCTGTTCATGGGTTTGGTGAAAGCGGGCGGAGTACGCCGTTTGGAGTTGCACTTTTTTGGCGATACTCGTGAGTGCAATGATGCGTTTGTTCCATATGCAAACCAGATCGGTCGAACTATTCAGTTGCACGGAGTAGTACCGCGAAAAGATGCGCTTGCTGCTGTTAGCGAAGCGGCTATCGTAGTCAATCTGGGTAACACTAATCCTTGTCAGCTTCCAAGCAAACTTGTCGAATACGCGGCAGTCGGCAAACCGATACTGAACATCGTCCGAAACAGTGGAGATGCATCCGGGGATTTCATGAAGAGTTATCGAGCCATTCTGAATCTGCACGATTCAGGCATTCCTCCTTCATCGGAACAGATCCGGCTGGCAGGGCAATTCATCGATGAATCGATTCAGGCTGTTGGCGCTCACTGCAATGACCGATGGATTGAACAGTTTAAAGTTGATGCCATTGCCGACCAGTATGCCGCAGTTCTTTTCAAGGTTGTGCCAAGCCGTGGCTGAATCAATTCATTCCATGACGGTGGTGCCGGTCAGTGTGGTGATTCCGTGTTATCGCCACGCCGAAACGCTGGAACGTGCTGTTGCGTCGGTGGCAAGACAGAGTGCCCGGCCGCTGGAGCTCATCGTGATTAATGATGGTGGTGGCGAGAGCGTCGGCAACGCCCTTAAAGACCTTCAGATTCAGTACGGAGCCGACTGGCTTGCAATCGTTACATTGCCTGAAAATGCTGGTGCGGGCGAAGCCAGGAATGCTGGATGGGCGGTAGCCAGAGGTGCGTACGTCGCCTTTCTGGACGCTGACGATGCGTGGCATCCTCGCAAAATCGAGATTCAGTATGGCTATGTCGCAAACCACCCTGACGTTGCCGTTTGTGGGCATCGCCACCGGCAAGAAATTGCCGGAGCAGATTGGAATGGCTACGAGCTGACTGGGCGCAGCTACGAAGTCAAGCTGGTTCATCTGCTGCTGGCAAACCGGTTCATTACATCCTCTGCGATGGTAAGGCGCAACCTTGCGGCACGCTTTGCAACCAGGCAACGGCATATGGAGGACTTCAGGCTCTGGCTGACTGTTGCTGCGCGAAGGGAGCGCATTGTCAGACTTGAGGATGAACTGGCATGTATTTACAAGGCTCCGTTTGGTGAGTCAGGGTTGAGCGCGGATATGGTACACATGGAAATCGGGGAGCTGCAGACCTACTGGGCCACCTGCCGGGAAATACCGTTTCTGTTTCCTGCGATGCTGTTACTTGTCCCTTATTCGCTGGTAAAATTTTTACGCAGGCTGATATCGATTTCGATGTCATAAAAGTAACTCAGCTTCTCCGGCAAGCTCAGGGCGAACGGAAATTTTTCTTATAGAGTCGGCCATTCGAGGTAGCCAGTATTGCGCGCTGGATTACCAGAAGCTACTGCGCCAGTTCGGCATGATGGCCTCCATGAGCCGCAAGGGGGATTGCTGGGACAACGCACCGATGGAAAGCTTCTGGGGAACACTCAAGAACGAGTTGGTGCATCACTGCCAGTTCGGGACACAGCAACAGGCAAAACAGGAGATCAGCGAGTACATCGAGGTCTTCTACAACCGACAACGCAAGCAGAAAAGACTGGACTACCTGTCACCTGCCGCGTTTACGCAGCGACACTATGCAACAATGTTCATTGCTTAACCCGTTGGACTCTTTGATTGACAGCAGAGGTCACGGTATGTTGTGATTGGAATAGACGAATCCATCAAATATCATTAAATTTAGTGATCACAATAAATTCAACGGGATAAATAATGTCGAAGAATCCTGGAAAACCATTTCTTGCGCATGAAAAAATCGGGCTCGACGCAGCTTCTATCAAGCAATCCCTGTTGGAACGTTTGACCTACTCGGTGGGCAAGGACACCATCACCGCCACGGATCGCGACTGGTTTTTTACCGCCGCATTCGTGGCGCGCGACCGCCTGATCGACCGCTGGATGGAAACCATGCGGAGTTATTACATCAACGACGTCAAGCGGGTTTATTATTTTTCCATGGAGTTCCTGATGGGGCGCACGCTGATGAACAGCCTGCTTAATCTGGGCTTCGAGCAGGAATACCGCAAGGTGCTGGGCGAGATAGGGGTGGATCTGGAAACAGTGCGGGAAATGGAGTATGACGCCGCGCTTGGAAATGGCGGCTTGGGGCGGTTGGCGGCTTGCTTCCTGGATTCCATGGCGACGCTCAACCTGCCCGGCTACGGCTATGGCATCCGCTATGAATACGGCATGTTCTCGCAGCGCATCGAGGACGGCAGGCAGGTCGAGCATCCGGACAACTGGCTGCGCTATGGCAACCCATGGGAATTTCCCCGTCCCGAGGTGCTGTATCAGGTCAAGTTCCACGGCCGCGTGGTTCAATACGCCGACGAGCACGGCGTGGAGCGCCACCACTGGGTAGATTCGGACGATGTGATGGCGATGGCCTACGACAGCCCGATCCCCGGCTATGCCACCAATACCGTCAACAACATGCGCTTATGGTCGGCGAAGGCGACGCGCGATTTCGAGCTGCGCTACTTCAACGAAGGCAATTACATCAAGGCGGTGGAGGCCAAGAACGAATCTGAAAATCTGTCCAAGGTGCTCTATCCGAACGACACCACGACGATGGGGCGCGAGTTGCGCCTGAAGCAGCAGTATTTCTTTGTGTGCGCGTCATTGCAGGATGTTCTTAACCGCCACGCCAAACACCACGATAATTTTGATTCCTTGCCTGACAAGGTTGCGATCCAGTTGAACGACACCCACCCCTCAATTGCCATCGCCGAATTGATGCGCGTCCTGGTGGACATGCATCATCTGGAGTGGGAAAAGGCGTGGGACATCACCACCCGCACCTTCGCCTACACCAACCACACGCTGATGCCCGAAGCGCTTGAAACCTGGCCGGTCGCCATGTTTGAGGATATCCTGCCGCGCCATTTGCAGATCATTTATGAAATCAACTATCGCTTTCTGAAGGATGTCATGCACCGCTATCCCGGTGATGGCGATATGTTGCGCCGCATGTCCATCATCGATGAAACCGGGGCCAGGCGTATCCGCATGGCGTACCTGGCCATCGTCGGCAGCCACAAGGTAAACGGGGTGGCGCAAATCCACACCGACCTGATGAAGCAGACCATTTTTGCCGACTTTGACCGTTTCTATCCCGGCAAGATCGTCAACATGACCAACGGCATTACGCCGCGCCGCTGGCTGAATCAGGCCAACCCGCGCTTGTCCGGGCTGATCACGTCGCGCATCGGGGCTGGATGGATCAAGGATCTGAGCCAGTTGAAGCGCCTGATCCCGCTGGCCGACGATGCTTCATTCCGCAAGGAATTCGCAGCCGTGAAGAGCGCCAACAAGGCGCGCCTTGTCGCGCTGTTAAAACAGAAGTGCAACATTGACGCCAACCCGGATTCCCTTTTCGATTTGCAGATCAAGCGCATCCACGAATACAAGCGCCAGTTGCTCAACCTGCTGCACGTAGTGACGCAGTACAACCGCATCCGCCATAACCCAGCCGCCGACTGTGTGCCGCGCACGGTGCTTTTCGGCGGCAAGGCTGCGCCGGGCTACGCCATAGCCAAGCTCATCATCAAGCTCATCAACGATGTCGCCGATGTCGTCAACAATGACCCGCATGTGGCAAACCGCCTGAAAGTGGTGTTCCTGCCCAACTACGATGTATCAACAGCGGAAAATATCATTCCGGCGGCAGACCTTTCGGAGCAGATTTCCACCGCAGGCACGGAGGCATCCGGCACCGGCAACATGAAGCTGGCATTGAACGGCGCGCTGACCATCGGCACGCTGGACGGCGCCAATATCGAAATACGCGATGAAGTGGGGGAGGACAATATTTTCATTTTCGGGCTCACTGCGGAAGAGGTCACAAGGATGAAGGCGAGCGGCTACCAGCCCTGGGATTACTATCATGCCAATGAAGAGCTGCGTGAAGCGCTCGACATGATCGGCTCCGGTTTTTTCTCACCGGGTGAGCCGGACCGTTTCAAGCCCATCGTGGACGCGCTTCTGCTGCACGGCGACGATTACCTGCTGCTCGCGGACTACGCTTCCTATATCGCCTGCCAGAAGGAAGTTGAAACCGCTTACAAAGACCAGGAGCAGTGGGTGAAAAAGGCGATCCTGAATGTCGCCAACATGGGCAAATTCTCCAGCGACCGGACCATCATGCAGTATGCCGAGCAGATTTGGGAGGCCAAGCCGGTCATGCCTACCGCGTAGTTACGCCTATACGGTTTCCTGAAAAGCAGGTTTGCTGTGCTCATGATTTACGTGCCAAATAGTGGTTGATCAAACCATTGGTAGAAGCATCGTGCGAAGAAGTGTGCTGCTTCCCCTGAAGTTCCGGCAATAATTTCCCGGCGAGCTGTTTGCCGAATTCAACGCCCCATTGGTCGAATGAATTGATATTCCACACCACGCCCTGCACAAACACTTTGTGTTCGTAGAGGGCGATCAGCATTCCCAGTGTGCGTGGATCGAGCTGGTCAAACAGCAGCGTGTTGCTCGGGCGGTTGCCCGGAAACACTTTGTACGGCAGCAGCGATTCCAGCGCTTCATCACCGATTCCTTGCGCCATGAGTTCGGCGCGAACCTCTTCAGCAGTTTTGCCCAGCATCAATGCCTCGGTCTGCGCGAAGCAGTTCGCCAGCAGCATGGCATGGTGCTCGCCCATCGGGTTGTGGCTGGCAAGCGGCGCGAGGAAATCGGCGGGGATCATGCGCGTACCCTGATGCAGCAGTTGGTAGAACGAATGCTGGCCATTGGTGCCGGGTTCGCCCCATATCACCATCTGGGTCGCGTAATCCGTCTCGTGGCCGTCGCGGTCCACACGCTTGCCGTTGCTTTCCATTTCCAGTTGCTGCAGGTAGGCGGGGAAGTGTTGCAGATACTGGTCGTAGGGCAGGACGGCATACGAGTCTGCATCGAAAAAATTGGCATACCAGATGCCGAGCATGCCCATGATTACCGGCATGTTGCGCTCGAAGGGTGTTTCGCGGAAGTGCTCGTCCATGGCATGGGCGCCGGCGAGCAACTGTTCGAAATTATCCATGCCGATATAAAGCGCGATGGGCAGGCCTATCGCCGACCACAGCGAATAGCGCCCGCCGACCCAATCCCAGAATTCGAATACGTTGTCCGGGTTGATGCCGAACTTGGACGTTGCGGTGAGATTGGTCGAGATCGCTGCGAAATGCCTGGCGACGGCTTCTTCAGCCCCTAAGTGTTTAACCAGCCATGCACGTGCGGAGTCCGCATTCGTGAGGGTTTCCTGGGTGGTAAAGGTTTTTGAGCTGACGATGAACAGCGTGGTTTCCGGGTCGAGGCGCTTGAGGGTTTCCGCCAGGTCGGTGGCATCCACATTGGAAACGAAATGTGCGTTCAATTGCGCGCTGCCATAAGGCTTGAGCGCCTCGCAGGCCATCAACGGCCCCAGTGCGGAGCCGCCGATGCCGATATTCACCACGTCCCGGAATGGCTTGCCGGTGTGCCCGCGCAACGAGCCGTTGCGCACGGCATCGGAGAAGCGGCGCATGTGATCCAGCACGCGGTGCACGTCCGGCATGACGTCCTTGCCATCCACATTAACTTCGGTGCCGCGCGGGGCGCGCAATGCGGTATGCAGTGCCGCGCGTTGTTCGCTGGTATTGATTTTCTCGCCGTTGAACATGCGTGCTATCCAGTCGTCCAGTTTCGACTGGCGCGCCAGATTCAGCAGCAGCGCGAGCGTTTCCTCCGTGATGAGATTTTTCGAGTAGTCCAGCAGCAGACCTTCGAGTTGCAACGAGAACTTGTCAAAGCGCGCCGGGTCCGCGCGGAACATCCCGCGCAGGGCCTGCTTGCTGATGACGGTTTGATGCGCCGATAGGGCTTGCCAGGCGGTTGAATGTGTCAGGTTCGACATGGTATGCAGTATTATTTTTCTTCAGAAAACATTTCGGCTGCGGACTTGCACGGATTGTCATCAACGAGGCAAAGCCAATCATTGCGCCGCAGGAACCCGGCTTGCCGGGCGATATCGCGCAGCAAGCTGCGCTCCTACCTCCTACAGCTAAGCAACACCGTTATTCAGGCCTTGAGCTTCGCATCAATTTCCGCCTCGGCAGTTATCCAGTCCGCCATCTCGTAACAGCCGGAAAACCCGCGCCGCTCGGCAAGAAAATAGGCGGCGGTGGCGATCATCTGGTAACGCTCTTCGGGTGAGACGGTGGCTTTCTTCGCAGTCTTCTTTAAGGTGCTTGTTGCGGTTGCGGCGGTTTTTGCGGCTTTCGGCGCGCCTGCTTTTTTTACCGGGGTTGCTGCCACTTTTTTGGCGGCGGTTTTGGATTTGGTTGCCGGTTTTGCCGCAGCAGTTTTTTTGGCGAGCGGCTTTTTGGCCGGTGTGCTGCCTGCGGTCTTGGCGGTGGTTTTCTTGCCGGTTGCGCTGCGTGATGTGGCCATGTTAATCCTCCTTATAAAGTTGGTAATAGGCTGTTACAACTTATGGGCACCTCTAAAAATTCGTCGTGCCGGCGAAGGCCGGCATCCAGCTGCTTGATTGGACTGGATTCCGGCCTTCGCCGGAATGACAAAATTTGAATTTTTAGAGGTTCCCTTATGCCGGAGCCAGCATGATACAAGCCAGCGGCGGTAATTCAATTTCTGCGGAATAGGGCTGTCCCATCCAGGGCAATTGCTCGGCGTTAATTTCACCCGCGTTGCCGAGGTTGCTGCCGCCATAATAACGCGAATCGCTGTTGAAGATTTCCCGGTAAACGCAATCGAACGGCAGCCCGATGCGGTAACGCTGGCGCGGCACCGGGGTGAAGTTTAGCGAGGCAACAACGGTTTCGCCATTGCGCGCGAAGCGCAGGAAGGAAAGCAGCGAGAGATTGGCGTCATTGCAGTCTATCCAGGAAAAGCCGCTCTGCTCGAAATCCTGTTCATACAGTGCCGGCAGGCTGCGGTACAGGTGATTCAGGTCGCGCACCATATTCTGTATGCCGCGATGGGGTTCAAGCCCGAGCTGCCACCATTCAAGTTCCCAGCCTGAACTCCATTCGAGGCCTTGGCCGAATTCGTTGCCCATGAAGTTGAGCTTCTTGCCCGGGCTGGTCATCTGGTAAGCCAGCAACAGGCGCAGGTTGGCGAATTTCTGCCAGGCATCGCCGGGCATCTTGTCGAGCAGCGAACCTTTGCCATGCACCACCTCATCATGCGAGAACGGCAGCATGAAGTTTTCGGTGTAGGCGTAAAGCTGGCTGAAGGTAAGCTGGTTGAGGTGGTAACGGCGGTGTACCGGATCATGCCGCATGAAGCTGAGCGTGTCGTTCATCCAGCCCATGTTCCATTTCATGGAAAAGCCCAGCCCGCCGAGATATGCCGGGCGCGATACCGCAGGCCAGGAGGTGGATTCCTCGGCCAGTGTCAGCGCACCCGGAAATACGTCATGTACCATGATGTTGAGTTCGCGCAGGAAATCAATGGCCTCCAGGTTTTCCCGTCCGCCGTATTTGTTCGGCAGCCATTCGCCTGCCTTGCGCGAGTAGTCGAGGTACAGCATGGAGGCCACCGCATCCACGCGCAGGCCGTCGAAATGGAATTGCGCCAGCCAGTAATGCGCGCTCGACAGCAGGAAGCTTTTTACCTCGTTGCGGCCATAGTTGAAAATGTGCGTGCCCCAGTCCAGGTGGAAGCCCAGGCGCGGGTCCTCGTGTTCATACAGCGCGGTGCCGTCGAAGCGCGCCAGGGCAAAAGCGTCCTGCGGGAAGTGCGCCGGCACCCAGTCCAGCAGTATGCCGATCCCGGCCTGGTGGCAGCTGTCCACGAAGTGGCACAGATCATCCGGAGAGCCGAAGCGGCTGGTCGCGGCGAAATAGCCGGTAGCCTGGTAGCCCCAGGATTCGTCGAGCGGATGCTCCGAAACCGGCATCAGTTCAACGTGGGTGTAACCCATGTCCTTGAGGTAAGGGATCAGGTTTTCGGCCAGTTCGCGGTAAGTGTAGAAGCGCCCATCCGGGTGGCGTTTCCATGAACCGGCATGGATTTCATAGACATTGAGCGGGGCATGCAGCCAGTCCCAGCGGCTGCGCTGCTCCATCCATGGCGCATCCTGCCATGTGTGTTTGATTTCCACTCCGGCGCGGCTGGCGGTGCCGGGGCGCAGTTCGAAAGCGTTGGCATAAGGATCGGTCTTGACCAGCAATTCGCCTGTACGATTGCGAATCTCATATTTGTATAGCGCACCCTGTTCAATGCCGGGGATGAATAGCTCCCACACGCCGCTGGAACCGTGCACCGCCATCGGGTGGATGCGCCCATCCCAGCGGTTGAATTCGCCTACCACGCTGACCCGCTCGGCATTCGGCGCCCATACGGAAAAACATACGCCGGAAATGCCGTCTATCCGCATTGCATGCGAGCCGAGGATGCGATAGCCCTGATGCAGCTTGCCTTCGTTGAACAGGTGCAGGTCGAAGCTGGAAATTTGCGGGGTGAATGCGTAAGGGTCATGGGCCAAACGTTGTTTGCCATTTTCCATGATGCGCAACTGGTAGGGACGAGGCGGTTCGTTGCTGCCACGCCATTCAAACAAACCATCGGGGTGAACACGTTGCAGCGGTTCGCTACCCGACGCGGTTTCGAGGCTGACTTCGTTTGCATAGGGATTGAATACCCGCAACACATAACCATCTTTTTCGTGGTGCGGGCCGAGATAGGCGAAGGGGTCATGCAAGCGCCCTTGCAGAAGCAGAGCGGCGCGCGGATCGGGTTTGATGCTGGTTTTTTTCATGACCGGCCGATTATAACCACAATTTTGCGGACTATAGCCGTAATCTGATACAGTACACAAAGTAACCCAAGACCTGGTGCCGGAATCATGCCACAGCAAGAGCAATCTCATTTAGTGAGCTGGATGACCAGAAACACCTACGCCATGGTGCTGGCGGGCGGGCGTGGCAGTCGTCTGCATCAACTGACGGCATGGCGGGCCAAACCGGCGGTGCCGTTTGGCGGGAAATTCCGCATCATTGATTTCGTGTTGTCGAACTGCGTCAATTCCGGCATCCGGCGCATCGGCGTGGCCACGCAATACAAGTCGCACAGCCTGATGCAGCATATCCAGCATGGCTGGAGCTTCCTGAATGGCGCATTCGGCGAATTCATAGATGTGCTGCCTGCCCAGCAATGGGTGCAGGAGTCGTGGTACCAAGGCACTGCCGATGCGGTGTTCCAGAATCTGGATATCGTGCGTGAATCAGAACCCGATTATGTGCTGATACTGGCAGGCGACCACGTTTACAAGATGGATTACGGAAAGATGCTGGCCTTCCATGTGGGAAAGCGGGCCGACATGACCGTTGCCTGCATCGAGGTGCCTGTCAACGACGCCAGGGGTTTCGGTGTGATGGCGGTGGATGCGGAGTCGAGGGTAGTGGATTTCAGTGAGAAACCGGAGCATCCCGCGCCGATTCCCGGCAAGCCTGGTCTGGCGCTGGCCAGCATGGGCGTTTACATATTCAATATGGATTTTCTGTGTGAGCAGCTGGCGCGTGACGCGTATGATCCGCACTCCTCCCATGATTTTGGCAAGGACATCATCCCGCATCTGGTGTCAACGGGCTACCGCGTGTTTGCCCAGAGTTTCAACAGTAGCTGCGTAAAAATGGATAACGGCGAACCGTATTGGCGCGATGTGGGAACCATAGATTCCTACTGGGAGGCGAACATGGAACTCACCAAGGTCACTCCCGACCTCAATATGTACGATAAGGAGTGGCCGATCTGGACCCATCAGGAACAATTGCCCCCGGCAAAATTTGTGTTTGATGATGAAGAGCGCCGCGGCCAGGCGATTGATTCGCTGGTGTCCGGCGGTTGCATCATCAGCGGCGCAACCGTGCGCCGTTCGCTGCTGTACTCCAATGTGCGCATTCACAGTTACAGCAATGTTGAGGATTCGGTGCTCCTGCCCAATGTGGAGGTGGGGCGCAATGTCACGCTCAAGCGTGTGGTGGTGGACAAGAACTGCGTGATCCCCGCAGACTTGACCGTCGGGGTGAATCCCGAGGAAGACAAAAAACGCTTTTATGTAACGGACAAAGGAATTACGCTCATTACGCCGGAAATGCTTGGGCAGGCTGTGCACGGCATTCGTTGATCATGGCTGCGGGCGCCCTGCCGTAAGGGATTTTCGCCGATCCAACTAGAGTTTTTCATGACTAAACCCCTTGATCTGGTTTTTCTCTGGCATATGCATCAGCCGGACTACCGCGATTATGCCACCGGTGATTTCGTGTTGCCGTGGGTCTACCTGCACGCCATCAAGGATTACACCGACATGGCCTATCATCTGGAGCAACACCCGCAGGTCAAGGCGGTGGTGAATTTCGTGCCGGTGCTGCTGGATCAGCTGGAAGATTATGGGCGGCAATTCGCCAGCGGCCAGATACGCGACCCGTTGCTGCGCTTGCTGGCGCGCGAGAATCTCAATGACCTGAGTGAAAACGAGCGCGACCTGGTGTTGAAAGGCTGCTTCTGCAGTAACCACCACAAGATGATCGAGCCCTATCCCACTTACCATCGCCTGTTCAACCTGTTCAAGACGCTCGAGCCGGGCGGCAGCGAGGGGCTTGATTATTTGTCCGGGCAATACCTTGCTGACTTGCTGGTGTGGTACCACCTGGTGTGGTGTGGCGAAAGCGTGCGCCGCGAACATGACGTGGTCATCCAGCTGCTAAGCAAGGATGGAGGCTTTGACTATGCAGACCGCAAGCGCCTGTTCGACCTGATTGGCCAGCTCATCACCGGCGTCATCCCGCGTTACCGCAAGCTGGCCGAGAGCGGGCAAATCGAGATTTCCACCACGCCGCATTATCACCCGCTTGCGCCTCTGCTGATTGATTTGAACAGTGCGCGTGAAAGTGCGCCGGATTGCAGCCTGCCGCAAGCGCAGCACTATCCCGGCGGGAAGAGCCGGGTGCAGGCGCACCTGGCTTCCGCCAGGGAAAGCCACCACACCCGCTTTGGTGTCACCCCGCAAGGCATCTGGCCGGCGGAAGGCGCGGTTTCAACTGCGCTGCTGGAAGTGCTGGCTGAGCAGAAGTGCCGCTGGACAGCGAGCGGCCAGGGTGTGCTGGCCAATAGTCTGCGCGCCGCGAATCAATCCCTGTCTGAGCATGTGCAATACCTTTATCGCCCTTATCAGTTGCAAGGTGCGGCAAGCGGCGTGCACTGTTTTTTCCGCGATGATCACCTGTCCGACTTGATCGGCTTTGTATATTCAAAATGGTTTGGCAAAGATGCCGCGCTGCACTTTGTCGCCCAGCTCGAAGCGATTGCACAACAGGCGCCTGAGGGCGAAACGCCGCTGGTCAGCGTCATCCTCGATGGTGAGAACGCCTGGGAATATTATCCGTATAACGGCTATCACTTTCTGCAAGATATGTATTCCGTGTTGCAAACCCACCCGAAAATCCGCACCACGACGTATCGCGACTATCTGGACCGGCGTGATGCGGGAGGCGGGCAGGGGTTTGCCAAGGAAGGGGTGTTGCCGCGCCTGGTAGCGGGCAGTTGGGTGTATGGCACTTTTTCCACCTGGATCGGTTCGCCCGACAAGAACCGCGCCTGGGATTTGCTGTGTGTGGCGAAGCAGAACTATGACATGGTAACGGCAAGCGGCCGCCTGAACGAGGCGGAGCGGCAAGCCGCGGAAAGACAGCTGGCTTCATGCGAAAGCTCCGACTGGTTCTGGTGGTTCGGCGATTACAATCCTGCCCCTGCGGTGGCGAGTTTTGACCACCTGTACCGCCACAATTTGATGCAGCTTTACCGTTTATTGAAATTGCCCGTCCCGGCGACGCTGAGTAACCCGATCAGCCAGGGCGGTGGTGCGCCGGAAGCAGGCGGCGCGATGCGCCGTGGTTCCTGATTAACCTTGGCATGTTAACGGATCGCGCCAGCGGCATATTGCTGCACCCAACATCGCTTCCGGGCACGTATGGTGCGGGCGACTTTGGCTCGGACGCGCGCAAATTTATCGACTGGCTGGTAAGTGCCGGTCAAACTTATTGGCAGGTTCTGCCCCTTGGTGAAATCGGCCCTGGGAACTCTCCATACATGAGCAGGTCGGCCTTTGCTGGCAGCATCCTGCTAATTGATCTCGCTGAATTGGCCAGTCAAGGCTGGCTTGGCGACGAGGATTTAAAACCCCATCCGGGATTTCGCACTGACCGCATAGATTTCACACTCTTACAGCCATTTCGCATGGAGCGGCTTCGCCGCGCAGCCAGGAATTTTTTTGCGAATCGTGAAGACAATGTGTTTTGGGTATATGAAGAGTTTTGTATTGCTGAAAGCGTGTGGCTGGAAGACTACGCATTATTCATGACGATTGCCGAGCGTGAAAATTGGCGCGAGTGGGATCAATGGCCGAAGAATCTGGCACACAGGGATCCGCAAGCACTTCTCAGCATAAAAATGTCCTGCCCTGATGAAATTGGCTTCTGGAAATTTTGCCAATGGAGTTTCTCGCGCCAATGGTCCAAATTGAAACAATATGCCAACGAACGCGGAGTTCGGATTATTGGCGATGTACCGATATTTGTGGCCTATCAAAGTGCTGACGTATGGGCGCATCAGGGACTGTTCGAATTAGACGCAAATGGACGCCCATCTGTCGTTGCAGGCGTGCCACCCGATTACTTCAGCAAAACCGGGCAGCTATGGGGTAATCCCCTTTATCGTTGGGTCATCCATGAAGAAACCGGATTTGCGTGGTGGATAGCGCGTCTGAGACACGCTCTGCAGCTTGCCGATCTGGTACGTATCGATCACTTCCGTGGCTTTGTTGCATACTGGGAGGTGCCATCAAGTGAAACTGACGCTGTTAATGGAAGATGGGTGCACGGCCCGGGGGAAAAATTGTTTGAAGCATTCGAAAAAGCATTTCCAGGCCTACCTATCATCGCCGAAGATCTGGGCTTGATCACCCCGGATGTGGTGGAACTGCGCGACAAATTCAAGCTGCCAGGCATGCGTATCCTGCAGTTCGCATTCGGAGAAGGGGAGGGCAACCACTTTTTGCCGCATCACTATGTGCAAAACACTATCGCCTATACGGGAACCCACGACAATGACACCACCATCGGCTGGTGGGACTCGTTGCCCGACCATGAAAAAGCATTTGCCCGGCAGTATCTTGACAGCGATGGAGAGGCGATCAATTGGGTCATGATGAGCGCTTTGTCCAAGTCAGTGGCAAATATAGTCATCTTCCCCATGCAGGATGTTCTCGGCCTATCCGGCGAACATCGCATGAACTTTCCCGGCCATCCGATTGGTAACTGGGAGTGGCGGTTTTCATGGGATCAGATCAAGCCGGAGCATACTCAGGCATTGGCGAAGATGACTACTGAATACGGACGCAGTGATGAAAGTGCATTGAAATAACATACCTCGACCGTGCAGTTGTTGGACGGCACGGTGCTTCAGGATCATGCAGGTTTTAAGGAATGAATCATGAGCATCGCACGCATCGGCATATTGACCATTTCCGACCGCGCCAGCCGCGGCGAATATGAAGACAAAGGCGGCCCCGCGATACACGCCTGGTTAACGCGCGTGCTGACCTCGCCATGGGAGGCGGTGGCGAGAGTGATCCCCGACGAACAGCCGGAGATCGAAGCCGCGCTGCGCCAGTTGAGCGACATGGAGAACTGCTGCCTGATCGTCACCACCGGCGGCACCGGCCCGGCGTTGCGCGACGTCACGCCGGAAGCCACCGAGGCGGTATGCGAGAAGATGATGCCGGGCTTCGGCGAACTGATGCGCACCGCGTCGCTGAAGTTCGTGGCGACTGCGATATTGTCAAGGCAAACCGCCGGGATACGCGGCAAGAGCCTGATCGTCAATCTGCCCGGCAAACCCTCCGCGATCGACGACTGCCTGAACGCCGTGTTTCCGGCCATCCCGTACTGCATCGACCTGATAGCAGGTGCGTACCTAGAATCTGACTCGGAGCAATGCAAGGCATTCCGTCCGGCGCATGCCAAACCTAGGTAATGTCTGCTGAGTGCCAAGAGTAGTCGATTGGGTGTCCGATAAATTTTGTGCGGATGGTCAAAACAATTTGACTACGGTACATTTAACTTTGCTTACACCCTCCATATTGATTAAGTACGTCTATCTGTATAGGGTGTGCATATTTTCTACGCCAAATTCCTGCTATGAAAAACAAATCGAAGCGACTTTATTTGGTTGTTACACTTGCTATGTTCGTGGGAGCATTCATCGCCCCTACCGTTTCCTATGCTGCACCAAGATGGGAAAATCCCGCTCCAGCCATATCTGAAGAAGCGAGCCGTTGGGTTGATGCAACCTTACATGCACAGTTGCGCTCTACCATATCTCGTAATTTTGCATCCCGACAGGAGCATCTCGACAAAGTACGCAATATGGTCGAACTCAGCCTCGATAAAATTCATAAAGTAGCCTCCCCAAAGGCAAAGGCTCTTATCGCAGCAAGAAACAATGAAATGGTTGGTGACTACAAAAAGAAACTCGATGAATACAAATCGCTTGCCAGCAAATATCCGGATGATGGCAAACATATCAATCTACAAAATCCGGATGATGCCTCATTTGTTCAAGAGCTTGGGGATATAGAGTCAGAGGCTAAAATATTTCACCGCAATATCTTTTTGCGTTCCAGATTATCTAGGCCAACTTATCAAAGTGAATTGTCTTTACCAGCTACTGAACAGGCCGAGTTTTCTGCAATTATTAAAACCATTGGTTTACCTGCGTTTTTATTCGTTGATATTCGAACTTATATGGAGTTGTACAAACAAAAGTCAACGCTCCATAAGTTTGCCGCAAAGGTGAATGCGCTTGTCGCACGATACGGTTCAGAGAAGTTGCCTTATGCAGTTCGTGAAATCGAGTTTTTTGAAAGTGCCATTGATCGGGTAAGTAGCGATGTAGTTTATAAGGTGCTTAGAGATATAGAAGTCTCCGCTGCTATAGATGCTGAAATGTTTAAATTAAACTGGGAATTGCCCTTGGCTTGCCCTCACGATAATACGGAATACCCAACGCTTGCAGATGATGGCAGGTTTGACGAAATTGCCAGTCGGCACTACCGTTCGATTCAAAGCGACCCAATTTTTAGTGTTTCACTGGATATGGCTGCTTTGTATGTATTAGGGGGGTGCAATGTTACCGCGAACGCAATAAAAGCAAACCAGTGGTTGCAAAAAGCAGCTTCATTGGAGACGGCTAAAGAGAATGTGTTTCTTGCCTGCATACTATTCAAACTTTCGAAAAAGACAGATCAAGATGCCAACACCATTAGAGCTATTGAGCAATTAGACAGCCGTGCAAATCCTGAGAGCTGTAGCAAAATACCTTTAATTTTGATGTGAGGAGATGCCGAATTTGTGTCAATGAAGGTTCCTCTTCTCTGCTTACAGTAACCTTGAATTTGAAGCCGACATTTAACAAAGATAATATCGACTACCTTACGGATAGGATCAGGATGCGCTTAGTTAGCCGTTTCGCAGCAAGGTTGCTGATTTTCGTCTGCCTGTTTGTCGCGGGACAAACGGCGCATGCGGGCGAGAAAATCACCATCGCCGCCGCCGCCGATCTCAAGTTCGCGCTGGACGAGATTGTCGTGCTGTTCAGCAGGCTACATCCCGCCGACCGGGTGGAAACCATCTACGGCTCGTCCGGCAAATTTCAGACGCAGATCCGGCAGGGCGCGCCTTTCGACCTGTATTTTTCCGCCGACATCGCCTATCCGCGCGCGCTCAGGGCGGAGGGATTTGCAGCTTCCGAGGTGCAACCCTACGCGGTGGGGCGCATCGTGTTGTGGAGCCCATCGCGCGATGCCGGCAAGATGACGCTCGCCGATCTCGCCGACCCGGCTATTCGCAAGATAGCCATCGCCAACCCTAAGCATGCGCCCTACGGCAAGCGCGCCGAAGAGGCACTGAAAGCCTCGGGCGTGTGGGAGAAGGTGGAAGCCAAGCTGGTCTACGGCGAGAACGTCGCGCAGACCGCACAATTCGTGCAGAGCGGCAATGCGCAAGTCGGCATCATCGCGTTGTCGCTGGCGCTCAGTCCGGAATTGGCGAAGCAGGGCGGCTATGCGCTGATCCCAGACAGACTGCATCAGCCGCTGGAGCAGGGCTTCATCGTCACCCGGCGCGCTGCTGCCAATCCGCTGGCGCAGGCATTCGCGCGCTTCATGACGGGGCAGGAAGCGCGCACGGTCATGGTGCGCTATGGCTTTGTGTTGCCGGGCGAGGCGAAATAATTGATGGACTTGCCGCGAACCTCTTTCTAACATGCAGGGATGGAAAAAAAGGTAATTAGGGCGTTTCGTAACCAGTGTATCCTTGGAGATACTTATGGTTACTGGGGTTCATACAGTATTTAGTTGTGCGACCAACTTTTTGAATGGTCGCAAGTGTGTTTTTTGCGGTTCTTTTAAGACCGTGAAGACCGCACGAGGCTATGTGAAATGCATGCGCTGTGGCAAGCAAAAAAGCTTGACCAAGTTGCGCCGGGAGATTGCCATCTTGCAAGGTTTTTACCAACAGCAACCCGCCTATCGGTTGGCGAGTGATCTGGGGCTGG
>JACREC010000042.1 GCA_016218445.1 Nitrosomonadales bacterium | reverse complement strand
TTTATTTTGTAATGACACTTCTTATTTATACGACCACCGCAAACCTCGCACCAAATCCATCATTCAACTGTGACTGATTTGGCAAGATTGCGAGGTTTGTCTACATCGGTGCCCTTCTGCAATGCCACGTAATACGCCAACAACTGCAACGGGATGGTATGCAGAATAGGACTCAAATATCCGGCGTGTTCCGGCATTTGCATCAGATGGACGCCGTCGCTGGAATGAAAGCGCGTACCTGCATCGGCGAATACATACAGCTCGCCGCCGCGTGCGCGCACCTCTTGCAGATTGGACTTGAGCTTTTCCAGCAAAGCATCATTAGGCGCAATCGCAATCACGGGCATGTCGCTGTCAACCAGCGCCAACGGGCCGTGTTTCAATTCTCCGGCGGGGTAGGCCTCGGCGTGAATGTAGGAAATTTCCTTGAGCTTGAGCGCGCCCTCCAGCGCGATGGGGTAGTGCAGGCCGCGCCCGAGGAACAAGGCGTGCTGCTTGTCGGCGAAGTGTTCCGCCAGCTTTGCAATCTCCGGCTCAAGTTTCAGCACGGCCTGTGCCGCGCTGGGGAGATGGCGCAAGTCGTGCAGATGCTGCTGTTCCGCTTCTTTGCTCAACCTGCCGCGCTGCTTGGCGAGGACGATGGTTAGCAGAAACAGGGCGGCCAATTGCGTGGTGAATGCTTTGGTGGAGGCCACACCGATCTCCGGCCCGGCGCGTGTCAGCATGCGCAATTTGGACAATCTGACCAGTGCGCTTTCCGGCACGTTGCAAATAGAAAGCGTGTGCTCATGCCCTATCTCCTTGGCATGGCTGAGTGCCGCCATGGTGTCGGCAGTTTCACCGGATTGCGAGATGGTCACCACCAGCGTTTTCGGGTTGGCCACACTCACTCGATAACGGTATTCGCTGGCGATTTCCACGTTGCACGGGATGCCCGCGATTTCTTCCAGCCAGTAGCGCGCCACCAGTCCCGCATGATGGCTGGTGCCGCAGGCAAGGATGAGAATGCTGTCCACTTGCGCGAACGCGGCGGCGGCCGCGGCGCCGAAAATGCCGGGCACCAGCGACTGGCTGTTGCATACGGCTTCCAGCGTATCCGCCAGCGCCTGCGGTTGTTCGTGGATTTCCTTCTGCATGTAGTGGCGATACTCGCCCAGTTCCACACTGTCATTGGTCAGTTCGCTGACATGCACCGGACGCTGTGCCGCCTGGCCTTTTGCGTCGAAAATACGGTAGCCATGCAGGCTGGCTTCGACCACATCGCCCTCTTCCAGATACACCATGTTTTTCGTGACCTGCAACAGTGCCGACACATCCGATGCGATGAAATGCTCCCCGCCGCCCACGCCCAGCAACAGCGGGCTGCCCTTGCGCGCGCCGATCAGTTGATCGGGATTGTCCGCCGCCACTACGCCGATGGCGTAGGCACCCACCAGCTCGGCAAGCGCCGCCTGGGTTGCAGCCAGCAGGCTGTTGCCGCGCGCATAGTGGCTGTGGATGAGGTGTGCGATGACTTCGGTATCGGTATCGGAAGTAAACACATAGCCTTGTGCGGTTAATTGTGCGCGCAGCTCTTCATAGTTTTCGATGATGCCGTTGTGTGCCACGGCGATCAGGTCGCTGCTGATGTGCGGGTGTGCGTTGCGCTCGCTGGGCGCGCCGTGCGTGGCCCAGCGAGTATGAGCGATGCCGAGGTGCCCGCTGGTTTTTGCGCTTCTTGCGGTCAACTCCGCCACGCGCCCGATGCTGCGCACGCGCTCCAGCCGGCTGTTGTTGACCACCACCAGCCCGGCCGAGTCATAGCCACGATATTCCAGCCGCTGCAATCCTTCTAACAGGATGGGCACGACATTGCGCGGCGCGACCGCGCCTACGATTCCGCACATAATTTATTCCTGGGGGTTTTCATTGCCGCGATTTTAGCAAGGCGCGCAAGATGGCGCGCCTACTTTTTCTTGACGGGTCGTTTCCATCCTATGACGGTTGTCTGTTTGGCGCGTGACAGTGTCAGTTCTCCTTCCGGAGCATCGCGTGAGATGGTGGATCCTGCACCGATAGTCGCACCGCGCCCGACCTTCACCGGCGCGACCAATTGCGTGCTCGAACCGATGAATACATCATCCTCGATAACGGTGCGATGTTTGTTCGCGCCATCATAATTGCAGGTGATTGTCCCCGCACCGATATTGACGCGGCTGCCCACGCTGCTGTCGCCGATGTAGCTGAGGTGATTGGCCTTGCTGCCGGCGGCGATCTCGCTGTTTTTTACCTCGACAAAGTTGCCGATATGTACGTCGTTATGCAACTTGGTACCTGGTCGCAGACGCGCGTAGGGGCCAATGTGGCAGTTAGCCCCCACTTCACTGCTGTCAATGTGGCTATATGGCGCGATCTCTGTGCCGTCGGCAATGGTGGAGTTCTTGATGACGCTGTAAGCCCCTACTCGCACGTTGTCGCCCAGCCGCACTTCGCCCTCAAAAATACAGCCAACATCAATCTCAACATCGCGGCCGCAGATCAGTTTTCCGCGCACATCAATACGCGCCGGATCGGCAAGCGTCACGCCATGCGCCAGCAAGCGGGCGGCCTCGACCTGTTGCCAGGTGCGCTCCAGTACAGCCAACTGCGATTTGCTGTTGATCCCGTGTATCTCCCATTCGTGGGCAGGTTGCACGGTATGCACCGCAACGCCCTGTTGCACAGCCATGCAGACGATGTCGGTGAGGTAGTACTCACCCTGCGCGTTGTTATTGCACAACTTCGCCAGCCACTCGCGCAGTTTGTTCGTCGGTGCGAGCAGGATGCCGGTATTCACTTCCCGGATTTCACGCTGCTCGGGCGACGCATCTTTTTCCTCGACGATGCTCAGCACGCCACCCTGCTCATTGCGCACGATGCGCCCATAGCCGGTGGGGTTGTCCAGATGGACCGTCAGTAATACCAAACCGCTGCCTGCCTGCTGCATTTGATGCAGCGTGCCCTGTTGTATCAGCGGCACATCGCCATACAGCACCATCGTTTGGCCACCATCGGCGAGATGCGGCATGGCCTGCTGCACCGCATGACCCGTGCCGAGTTGCGGTTCCTGGAGGACAAACCTGGCGGCGTACTGCTGCATGGCGCCCGGCACGGCTTCGCCGCCGTGTCCATACACCACGCATAATTGTTGCGGCTGGAGCGCCGTCGCGCAATCCAGCACATGCTGAACCAATGGTTTGCCCGCCAGCGCGTGCAACACCTTGGTCTTTCCGGAATACATGCGCGTGCCTTTGCCGGCAGCGAGGATAACGATGTTCAACGGGTTCATGTTCGGCTTTCCAAAGATGCAGCAGTATAAACAAAAGTGGTTATACCAGGGGCTTTTCCCGCACACCCTTCACCTTCGCAAAACACTCCTGGCCGACAGCACGCAAAGTTTGTTGCTGCGCAAACTAATGCGCGCAGCGCATCATGCTAAAGCCATACCGGGTAAAAACCGGGACGCCGCTTTCCGCCGCGAGATGTGAAAGAAAGGCCTCCAGCCCAACTGCCGGCATGGCTTGGGGATGGCGCTTGTCATAAAACAAAATAAAGCGTTTAATCCAATTCACATAAGCTTATTCGGTGCGCAAGCGATCATGCACCTGAAGAAGTTAGGGAAACGCAGATTTATTCACTCAAACTGTCATAGCAAAAAGCCTTTAGCTGCGAGCAAAGCGCGGCAGGAAGCGTGGCAATCCAGTTTTTGGATAACAAACGAGCTTCTGGATTGCCACGTCGCTGCGCTCCTCGCAATGA
>JACREC010000043.1 GCA_016218445.1 Nitrosomonadales bacterium | reverse complement strand
CGGCTGGCCACACACAACCGGTTCTTCGCCACTCTGGGCGAATTGCTCCATGCAGTCGAATCATGTTTCGATTGCTGGCGAAAACCGAATGCGGTGCTGTTCAGATTATGCGGCATTATTTAAGACGCTATGTTTAGTAACGGGCCAATTACAGCCCACACCTTAAAAAAATCATCCCAGTTCATGATATTTGGTTCAGCCATAAGACGTTTAACGTAAAGTATGCGGTAAAAACCGCTGCATATTCTGGAGTTGCTTGCCGCATAAGCTGGAACATTTCTTTTCCCCCTTTGATTCTACCCGCGCGTATTCGACTGCGTTTCAAACTGCGTCAGATCAACCTGTGGCTGCGGTTGCCAGCCTTGCTTGCGATGCTCCGCCACGACATTGGTGAAGATGCCGCCGCGCACGTAGAACCTGGCGGTGAGGCGCATGAAGCGCGGCTGGGTGGCGGCGACCAGGTCGTCCAGGATGCGGTTGGTCACGTCCTCGTGGAAATGGCCTTCATTGCGGAACGACCAGATGTAGAGCTTGAGGCTTTTCAGTTCGACGCATTTCTCGTCGGCGATGTAGTCGAGGATCAGCGTGGCGAAATCCGGCTGGCCGGTCTTGGGGCACAGGCAGGTGAACTCGGGAATTTCCATGTGGATGTGGTAATCGCGCCCGGGCTTGGGATTGGGAAAAGTTTCAAGGGTTTTATTGGCCAAGGTTTTGTTGGATGGAGTGTTCATTTTGTGCCGGGTTCCGCTTCGGTTAGAATAGGCGGAATTATAACGTTAAGACAGTTCCCAATTGCGCCTTTCCCACATCAAACTCTCCGGCTTCAAGTCGTTCGTTGACCCCACGCACATCGCGCTGCCGGGGCAGATCGTCGGCATTGTCGGCCCCAACGGCTGCGGCAAGTCGAACGTGATTGACGCGCTGCGCTGGGTGCTGGGCGAGTCGCGCGCCACCGCGCTGCGCGGCGAATCCATGCAGGATGTGATTTTCAACGGTTCAGCCAAGCGCAAGGCGGTGGGGCGCGCCAGCGTCGAGCTGATCTTCGACAACAGCCTGGGCAAGGCCGCCGGGCAGTGGTCCAGTTACGCCGAGATTGCCATCAAGCGCGTGTTGCAGCGCGACGGCGATTCCAGCTACCACATCAACAACCAGCATGTGCGGCGCAAGGATATCACCGATATTTTCCTCGGCACTGGGGTGGGTCCGCGCGCCTACGCCATTATCGAGCAGGGCATGATCTCGCGCGTCATCGAGGCCAAGCCGGAGGAGTTGCGCGTATTTCTGGAAGAGGCAGCGGGGGTATCCAAATACCGCGACCGCCGCCGCGAGACCGAACTGCGCCTGGGCGACACGCGCGAAAATTTGCTGCGCGTGGATGACATCCGCCTGGAGCTGGAAAAGCAGCTCACGCATCTGACCGAACAGGCCGAGGTGGCCAGGCAATACCGCGCGCTGGAAGGCCAGCACGATACCACGCAGCACCTGCTGTGGCTGGTGAACAAGCAGGATGCCGAGACGCGCCGTGCGCGCTTTGTGCAGCAGATCGAAAAATCCAAAAACGAACTGGAGGCCGAGACCGCGCGTCTGCGCGAGGTGGAGAGCCAGCTGGAAAGCGCGCGCAGCGGGCATTACGCGCTGGCCGATGCGCTGCACGGCAAGCAGGGCGAGCTGTATGCCACCAATGCCGAGATCGCGCGGCTGGAGCAGCACATCGCGCACCTGAACGAACAGCGCACGCGCCTGACCCAGCAGCTTGCCAACGGCGAATTGCAGATGGAGCAGCAGCGCGGCCAGTTGCAGGGTGTGCAGGGTTTGCTGGTGCACTGGCAACAACAGCAGCAGGATGCGGGAGTGCGGGTGGAGGTGTGCGAAAACCGCGCGGCCACCGAGGCACAACACCTGCCGCAGGCGGAAGAGGCGGCGCGCGCCGCGCAGGAGCGCTACAACGCGGTGCAGCGCGAACAATTGGTGTTGCAGCAGCAACTGCAACTGGCCGAAACACAGCGCGAGCATATCCAGCACAACGTGCAGCAACTGGATTCGCGCCGCTCGCGCCTGCTGCTGGAACAGGACAACCTGCCGCAACCCAATACCGAAGCGCTGGCGCAGGCGCAACAACAAACTACCGAACTGGAAGCCGAGTGCGACGCGCAGCAGCAACAACTTGCGCAATTGCAGGAGCAATTGCCCGCAGCCGATGCGGCACGGCACAGCCAGCGCGTTGCGGCGCAGGAACTGGAGCGGCAACTGGCGCAGGTGGAGGCGAAACTCGCCGCGCTCAGGCAGTTGCAGCAGCAGATTGATAATGACAAGAATTTGAAACAGTGGCTGGACAACCATCAGTTGGACAAGCTGCCGCGCCTGTGGCAATCCATCCGCATCGAGGCGGGCTGGGAAGACGCGCTGGAAGCCGTATTGCGCGAAAGGCTCAATGCGATTGCACTGCAAGGGCTGGATCAGGCCGCCGCCTGGAGCGATACGCCGCCGGGCAAGCTGGCGGTATTCGCGCCGGATGGCGCGCGTGCCTCGGTGCAGCAAAGCAGCGAACTTACGCCGTTGTCGAAATTCGTGACCTGCCAGGACGAGCGAGCCGCACCGGTGGTGGCGGACTGGCTGTCCGGCGTGTACGCCACCGAAACGCTGGCGCAGGCATTAAACCAGCGCGGACGCCTGCCTGGCGGTGCCTGGCTGGTGACGCCGCAGGGACACCTGGTCGGCGCGCACAGCGTGCTGTTCCATGCGCCGGACAGCCAGGTGCATGGCGTGCTGGCACGCCAGCGCGAGATCGAGTCCTTGCAGCATGAAACGCAACAACAAACGGCGGCGCTGGAGCAGGGCAAACAACTGGCGGTGCAGGCGGAAGAGGCGTATCACGCCATCGAAAGCCGCATCGCACCACTGCGCATTTCAGGAAGCGAATTGCAGCAACGTCAGCACACGCTGCAGATGCAGGTTCTGAAATTGACCCAGGCCAACGAGCGCAGCCATGAGCGCGCCGCGCAGATTGCGCACGAATTGCAGGAGCTGGCCGACCAGTCCGCCGGTGAGCAGCGCCAGCGGCAGGAAATCGCCGGGCGCATGGAAATCATGCGCGAAAAAATTTCGGTGCAGCAGGCCGAGGCGGAGCAGGTACGGCAGCAGTCCATGGTGCAGGATGGGCGGCTGCGCGAGCAGCGCGAGCGTTCGCAAAAGGCGCAGCACGAATTGCAGGAAGCATGCTTCTTTGCCAAAACCTGCACGGAAAAAATTGCCGATCTGGAGCACAACCTGAAGCAGATCGGGTTGACGCTGGCGCAGTTGGAGCAGACTCTGGCGCAAAGCCGCGACGAGCTGGCGCGCATCGAAGAAGGCAGCAGCAAACAGCAATTACAGGAAGCGTTACAGCAGCGCCAGGTGCGCGAACAGGCGCTGGCAGAGGCGCGGAATGCGCTGGAGCACGCCACACTCAACCTGAACAAGCTGGAACAGGAGCGCATGTCCTGCGAACAGAAGTTGCAGCCGTTGCGCGAGAAAGTCAGCGAGCTGTCGCTCAAGGAACAGGAAGCACGTTTGCACTATGAGCAATGGGCGGAGCAGTTACAGGGCGTGGATGAGGCGCCGCTGCTGCCCCTGCTGGGAAATGCCAGGCCGAATGCGCTGCAGAACGAGTTGAACCGGCTGAACGAAGAGATCGCGGCGCTGGGCGCGGTGAATCTCGCGGCACTGGAAGAGCTGCAAGCGGCGACTGAGCGCAAGGCGTATCTGGATGCGCAGGCGAAAGATCTGACCGAGGCGATGGCAACACTGGAAGATGCGATTCGCCGCATAGACAAGGAATCGCGCGACTTGCTGATGGCGACTTACGACGAGGTTAATCGCCACCTGTCGGAGATGTTCCCGGTGCTGTTCGGCGGCGGCGAGGCGCGCCTGGTGCTGACCGGCGAGGAGATTCTGGACAGCGGCGTGCAGATGATGGCGCAACCGCCGGGCAAGAAAAACTCTTCGATTCACCTGCTGTCCGGCGGCGAAAAGGCGCTCACTGCGATTGCGCTGGTGTTCTCGCTGTTCCAGCTCAACCCCGCGCCGTTCTGCCTGCTGGATGAGGTGGATGCGCCGCTGGACGATACCAATACCGAGCGGCTGTGCAAGCTGATCCGGAAAATGGCGCAGCACACCCAGTTCGTGTTCATCAGCCACAACAAGATCACCATGGAACTGGCCCAGCAACTGGTGGGCGTGACCATGCAGGAACGCGGCGTGTCCCACGTGGTGGCGGTGGATATCGAGGAAGCGTTGCGCCTGCGCGACGACAGTACGATTGCCGCCTGATAGAACTCACTTTTGATTATTCAGGGACAGGCTTCGGTACCAAGCTGCGCCGCCGCCCAGCCCGAACGGATAAAATTGTGAAACTGCGTTATTGGCAGAAGGTGCTGATTTGTTTGCGTGCCACTTCGATATTTTGCCGGCGTGTCGAATCGTCCATGTAGCTGCTTTCGCCCTTGTCATTGTAGGTTGCGATTAGCGGGCTATTTTCCAGGGCTTTCAGATTGGCCCTTGCAGCCGCACAGTCTTTTTGTTTGGCAAGCGCTTCTTCCTGCTGCTGTGATGCATTTTGAGCAGCTTCTTCCCTGGCTTTCTGGGCTTTCTTCCATTCCGCCTCACGCTCGACATAGGTTTTTTGTGCTGGCACGCCGCTGGCCGCTGATGGGGTAGCCAGTATTTTCGCTTTCACATCGAGAGGCGGCGGTTCATCGGAATAATGCACCTTGCCATCGGCATCCACCCATTTAGTGAGCGCACCATGGGCACTGAAGCTGAGTAATAACAGGCAAATCGGCAGGCAACGTTTCATTTTGTGTTTTCCTCGTGATTGATTCACAAAAAATATGAGAACCGTTCGTCTAGAGCCATCGGTAAAGTTCAAAGTAAGTCTAGCATAGCGAAGTCGAAACATAATAACCAGTAAATTGCCTGCACTCCGACTCCGTGCCTCGCTCGTCCGGAATGGCTGACATGCTCGGTTCGGATGCCCAAATTATCCATGCCCAAAAAAATCTGAATGAATAGACTTGAGCAACCACCGCATTCGAGGGTAAAATGCGGCACTTTTTAGTGGAGAGCTTAAAGATCATGTCTATTACGGCAGCGCAAAAAGCGCAAATCATGACCGATTACCAACGCGGCAAGGGCGACACCGGTTCCCCGGAAGTACAGGTCGCACTGATGACTGCGCGCATCAACTATTTGACCGGCCATTTCAAGGAACATACCAAGGACTTCCATTCCCGCCGCGGTTTGCTGCGCCTGGTGAGTCGCCGCCGCAAGCTGCTGGATTACCTCAAGGGCAAGAATGAGGACAGCTACCGCGCGTTGATTCAACGCCTGGATTTGCGCAAATAGACAACACACCAAGTGGGTCGCGGATGCGGCCCATTTTGTTTCAGGTATAGAGTTTAACCATCCTTCGTGGCGCATTGTCGCGCCATGCCATGTACAAAGAGAGGCGAATCTTGAGTCATTATAAAAAAACGTTAGCGTATGGCAGCCATCAACTCACTTTGGAAACCGGTGAAATCGCGCGCCAGGCAAGCGGCGCGGTGATGGTCAGCCTGGATGATACGGTGGTGCTGGTCACCGTGGTGGGCAGGAAAGACGCCAAGCCGGAACAGGATTTTTTTCCTTTGACTGTGGATTATCAGGAGCGCACTTACGCCGCGGGCATGATTCCCGGTGGCTTCTTCCGCCGCGAAGGGCGCCCCAGCGAGAAGGAAATCCTGACTTCGCGCCTGATCGACCGCCCGTTGCGCCCGCTGTTCCCGGAAGGCTTTTACAACGAGGTGCAGATTGTTGCCACAGTGGTGTCTTCCGACAGCCAGATTGATTCCGATATTCCCGCCATGATCGGCGCTTCCGCCGCACTGGCGCTCTCCGGCATTCCGTTTGACGGTCCGATAGGCGCGGCGCGCGTGGGTTACCTCGATGGTGGCTATGTGGTCAACCCGACTGCCGACCAACTCAAAGAGTCCAAATTGAATCTGGTAGTTGCCGGGACGGCACAGGCGGTGCTGATGGTGGAATCGGAAGCGCAAGAGTTGCCTGAGGATGTCATGCTGGGCGCGGTCATGTTTGGCCACCAGCAGATGCAGGCGGTGATCCAGGCGATTATCGAAATGGCGGACGCAGTTGGCGCGCCGGATTGGGATTGGACAGCGCCTACAAAGGACGTAGCGCTGGTTGCCAGGATTGCCGAACTGGCTGAGAACGATCTGCAACAGGCTTATGCCGTGCGCCAGAAACAGGCGCGCACAGTCCAGGTGGATGCGATTCGCGCCCGTGTAGTGGATGCACTGCTGGCGGCAGATGCCACGCTGCAAAAAAACCATGTCAACGATTTGTTCAGTACGCTGGAAGCCAAGATCGTGCGTGGCCAAATTCTGAATGGCGACCCGCGTATTGACGGGCGCGATACCCGCACCGTGCGGCCGATCACCATCCGTACCGGCGTGTTGCCGCGCGTGCACGGCTCGGCGCTGTTCACCCGCGGTGAAACCCAGGCGCTGGTGGTGGCCACGCTGGGCACCGCGCGCGATGCGCAGAAAATCGATGCCCTGCAAGGCGAGTATTCGGATCGTTTCATGCTGCATTACAACTTCCCGCCCTATTCGACCGGCGAGACCGGCCGCGTTGGCACGCCCAAACGTCGCGAAATCGGCCATGGCCGTCTGGCCAAGCGCGCCCTGGTCGCGGCGTTGCCGAGTGAGGAAGAGTTTGGTTACTCCATCCGCGTGGTTTCAGAAATTACCGAATCAAACGGCTCCAGCTCGATGGCTTCGGTGTGCGGCGGTTGTCTGGCGCTGATGGATGCCGGCGTGCCGTTCAAGACCCATGTGGCGGGCATTGCCATGGGGCTGATCAAGGAAGGTAATCGTTTTGCCGTGCTGACCGATATTCTCGGCGACGAGGATCACCTGGGCGACATGGATTTCAAGGTGGCGGGTTCGGAACGAGGTATCACTGCGCTGCAAATGGACATCAAGATCAACGGCATCACGCGCGAAATCATGCAGGTTGCCCTGAGCCAGGCGCGCGAAGGGCGCATGCACATCCTCGGCATCATGAAGCAGGCCATGCCTGCCGTGCGCGCCGAGGTCTCGGCGCATGCGCCGCGCATGATCAAGATCAAGATCAATCCGGAAAAAATCCGTGACGTGATCGGCAAGGGCGGGGCGGTGATTCGCGCCCTGACCGAAGAAACCGGCACCACCATCGACATTGACGATGAAGGCAATGTGACTATCGCCAGCGTCAGCAGCGAAGGCAGCATGCTGGCCAAGAAACGCATCGAAGACATCGTGGCGGAAGTGGAAGTGGGCAAGACTTACGAAGGCCCGGTGGTCAAGCTGCTGGATTTTGGCGCGATTGTGAATATCATGCCGGGGAAAGACGGCTTGCTGCACATTTCGCAGATTTCCAATGAGCGCATTAACGCTGTGACGGATGTCCTGAAAGAAGGCCAGATTGTAAAGGTCAAGGTGCTGGAGGCGGACGAGAAAGGCCGTCTGCGTTTGAGCATGAAGGCTCTTCTTGCCGAAGGGGCTGCAAACCGCATCGCAGAGTAGCACCGAAAAATGGCATAACAAAAAGCCCCGTCACCCATGATGGGGCTTTTTGTTTTTCAAGAGTCCATAATGCCAAGCCAATGGACAATCTGACATGAACAATTCAAATCCGGAACGACTCTCTGCATGCCGCCTGTGTCCGCGCCTGGCTGATTTTCTGGATCAGGTACGCCAGGCACAGCCTGCTTACTATGCGCGGCCGGTGCCGTCCTTCGGTGATGCGCAGGCACGCTTGCTGGTAGTGGGGCTGGCGCCCGGCATGCACGGGGCGAACCGCACTGGCCGCCCGTTCACCGGCGATTATGCCGGCAACTTGCTGTATTCCACCCTGCATCAATTCGGTTTTGCCAGCCGTGCCGAGCCGCTGGATGCGGCAGGTCAGCCCAATGCCGAGCTGGCCTTGCGTGATTGCCGCATCACCAACGCCGTGCGCTGCCTGCCGCCACAGAACAAGCCGGAACCTGCCGAGGTGCGGCAGTGCAATTTATATTTGGCAGGTGAACTGTCCTCCTTGCCGCAAGGCGCAGCGGTGCTGGTTTTGGGGACGGTGGCCCATCAGGCGGTGCTGCGTGCGCTGGGCTTGCGCGCCAGGGATTATATGTTTGGTCATGGCGCGCAACATGTGACGCCGAACGGCTTGATGCTGTATGACAGCTACCACTGCAGCCGCTACAATACCCAGACTAGGCGCCTGAACGAGGCAATGTTCCACGCTGTATTCAGCGCAATTACCGGGTATTTGCACAGTCTTGACCCAGAAAATCGAATTCGACCCTAAGCAATTCATTGCCAGTCTGCCCCTGTTGCCCGGGGTATATCGCATGCTGGATGCGAACGAGCAGGTGTTGTATGTCGGCAAGGCGGGGCAACTGAAAAAACGCGTCGCCTCCTATTTCCAGAAAACCAATGTTTCGCCGCGCATCCGCCTGATGGTGTCGCATATCGCCCGTATCGAGGTGACCGTGACGCGCTCCGAGGCCGAGGCGTTGCTGCTGGAAAATAACTTAATTAAAACATTAAAACCACGCTATAACATACTGTTTAGAGACGATAAGTCTTACCCGTATATTGTGCTGACCGGGTATCGTTTTCCACGTTTGGCTTACTATCGCGGTGCGACCGGCAAGCAGCATCAATATTTCGGACCCTACCCCAATTCACATGCTGCGAAGGAAAGCATCCAACTGCTGCAAAAGGTTTTCCGCATCCGCACCTGTGAGGACAGTTTCTTCAGAAACCGCACGCGCCCCTGCTTGCTGCACCAGATTCATCGCTGTACCGCCCCCTGCGTTGGATTGATCAGCGAACAGGACTACGCCGGCGATACACGCAACGCCGCGCTGTTGTTGCAGGGCAAGCAGGGCGAAGTGGAGGGGCTGCTCCGTCAGGCCATGGAGCAGGCGGCGGAAGCACAGCATTACGAGCAGGCCGCAGCACTGCGCGACCAGTTGCACGCGTTGCATACGGTGCAGCAAAAGCAGTTTATGGCAAGCGGCCGCGCAACGGATGCGGATATCGTCGCCGTGGCCGAACTGGGCGGCGCGCTATGCGTAAATCTGGCTATGGTGCGCGGCGGCAGGCATCTGGGCGACAAGAGCTTTTTTCCACAGAACGCCGAAGGGCAGGCGCCCGGCGAAGTTCTGGAGGCATTTCTGGCGCAGCATTATCTGAATCGCAGCATGCCGCCGTTGATACTCACCAGCGTTGAAATTGCGACGGAGGCGCTGGAAACTTTATTTAGCGGGCAGGCCGGACACAAGGTGCAGATACGCCACAGCGTCAGCGGTGAGCGCCGCCAATGGCTGGATATGGCGCTGAGTAATGCGCTGCTGGCGTTGCGCCAGCATACCGGGCAGCAAGCAGGGCAACTGGCCCGTTTGGAAGCTCTGCGAGAGGTATTGTCGTTGCCGCAACTGTCGCGTATCGAATGCTTTGACATCAGCCACACCATGGGTGAGGCGACGGTCGCTTCCTGTGTGGTGTATGACAACCTGACCATGCGCACTGCCGAATACCGGCGCTACAACATCCCTGTCCTGAGCCAAGTCGAAGGGCCTGTCCTGAGCCAAGTCGAAGGGAGCGGCATTGCCGGAGGCGATGATTACGCAGCCATGCGCCAGGCCTTGTTGCGCCGCTACCAGAAATTGCAGGCGGGGGAGGGCAAGCGACCTGACCTGGTGTTGATTGATGGCGGAGCAGGGCAATTGGGCGTTGCCTGTGCGGTGATGGCGGAACTGAACTTGCCTGACATCCCGCTGATAGGCGTGGCTAAAGGTGTGGAACGTAAGCCCGGGATGGAGCAATTGTTTCTTCCACGACAGGAAAAGCCGTTACAATTACCGCCTGATAGCCCGGCGCTGCACTTGATTCAGCAGGTGCGCGATGAAGCGCACCGTTTTGCCATTAGCGGACACCGCGCCAAGCGCGGCAAGGCACGCACGGCGTCCATGCTGGAGGAAATCAGCGGGGTGGGTGAGAAGCGCAGGCGCAATCTACTGGCCCGCTTCGGCGGCCTGCAAGGTGTCTGCCAGGCCAGCGTGGACGAGTTGGCGCAGGTGGAAGGTATCAGTCAGGCGCTCGCGGGAAAAATTTATCAACAATTGCATTGAGGAATTTCTGTTTCAGTTCAACCTACCCATGCCATTCAATATCCCCAATTTGCTGACCTGGTTCAGGATAGTGATGATCCCGGTGTTTTTTGCCGTGTTTTATGTATCCGACAGCACGCTCAGCCTGCACCATAAGCATCTGGCCAGTACACTCATCTTTGCGCTTGCCGCCATTACTGATTGGCTGGATGGTTATCTGGCGCGCACGCTGAACCAGACTTCCGCATTCGGCGCTTTTCTGGATCCCGTGGCAGATAAACTGATGGTGGCAGCCGCACTGATTATGCTGGTTAGTCTGGCTTACGTGGATGCCGTCATCGCGTTCATCATCATTGGCCGTGAGATTGCCATCTCCGCCTTGCGTGAGTGGATGGCGCAGTTGGGCAACAGCAAAAGCACGGCAGTGTCCATGCTGGGAAAAGTCAAAACCACCTTTCAGATGATAGCCATCTTGCTGCTGCTCTATCACGAACCGGTGCTGATTTTTTCCGCACACGAAGTAGGCACACTGCTGGTTTATATTGCCGCTCTGCTTACCTTGGGGTCGATGATTTATTACCTGAGGCTGGCGATGCCGCAAATCACGCAAAAATCCCGGGAGTAAAATTGATTTTTCGCCGTACGCCATGTATAGTGCCGCGCTCTCGGGGTGTAGCGTAGCCTGGTAGCGCGCCTGCTTTGGGAGCAGGATGTCGGGAGTTCGAATCTCTCCACCCCGACCAGGTTTATAAATCGAATTGGTTGCCGAAAGAATTGTGCCCGTAGCTCAATCGGATAGAGCACCAGCCTTCTAAGCTGGGGGTTACAGGTTCGATTCCTGTCGGGCACGCCAGAAGT
>JACREC010000040.1 GCA_016218445.1 Nitrosomonadales bacterium | reverse complement strand
GAATTGTTAAGAGGCATCTAAATACAGACGTAAGACGTAAGTCGTTAGTTAAAGCAAAACCGCGTAGCGACAATACCAACTAATAACTTACGTCTTACGTCTACCAACTGTTTCAGGAGACAACATGATCATCACACCACTGTTGCAACTCGCCGCCGATAAACTGGCCTCCGATCTATTCTTCTCCGCAGGCGCGCCGATCAACATCAAGATCGATGGCGTGGCCATGCCGGTGAATGCACAGGCACTCGACGCGGCAACCATCAAGCGCATCGCCTACGAGATGATGACGCCGGAACGGATTGATTCCTTTGAAGCGCACATGGAGATGAATTTCTCCTATCGCGTGCCGGAGATCGGCAACTTCCGCGTCAACATTTTCCGCCAGCGCGGCGATATTGCGATCGTCATCCGTTATGTGCGCGGCAAGATTCTCAACATCGAGGAACTGAACCTGCCGCTGGTGCTGAAGGAACTCATCATGGAAAAGCGCGGCCTGGTGCTGATGGTCGGCGCAACCGGATCGGGCAAATCTTCCACGCTGGCATCCATGATCGAACAACGCAATATGACAACTACCGGCCATATCCTGACCATCGAAGACCCCATCGAATACATCTTTCAGCATAAAAAATCCGTGGTTAACCAGCGCGAAATCGGCACAGACACCGTGTCATATAGCCATGCACTGGAGAGCGCCATGCGCGAGGCGCCGGATGTGCTGATGATAGGCGAAATCCGTGACCGGGAAACCCTGAGGCATGCGCTCATCTTTGCCCAGACCGGCCACCTGTGCCTGTCCACTCTGCATGCCAATAACAGCTACCACGCGCTGAACCGCATCGTTAACTTCTTCCCTTACGATGCACGCCAGAGCGTGTTGTCCGACTTGTCCATGTGCTTGCGCGCGGTTATTTCGCAACGCCTCATCCGCAACACAAAGGGAAAACAGGTACCGGCGGTAGAAATCCTGCTCAACACTTCGCTCATCGCCGACCTGATAAAAAACGATGAAATCGAGAAAATCCGCGACGCCATCGGCCAGAGCGTATCGCCCGGCTCGCAAACCTTTGAGCAGGCGCTGTACAAGCTGTTCAAGAGCGGTCTTATCACCAAGGAAGAAGCTTTGCACAATGCCGATTCCGCCAGCAACCTGTCTTCCCTGCTCGACTTCTCGCAAACCGCCAAGGTAAAGGCGTATGACCCCAATGCCCCGCAATCGGCAACTCCGCATGATGGGTCAGCCGCGGATTTCGGCAATATCACGCTGAACATCGAGATTCCCGATCCCGGTAGATGACATGCCCGACACCCTACAACTCGCCAGGGAACTCATCTCCCGCCGTTCAATCACGCCGCAGGACGAAGGCTGCCTGGCTCTCATCGGCGAGCGCCTGAAGCCGCTCGGTTTCAAGCTGGAGATGATGCGCTGCGGCAATGTGGACAACCTGTGGGCGCGGCGTGGGTACAGCAGTCCCGTCGTATGTTTCGCCGGCCACACCGATGTAGTGCCGACCGGCCCGCTGGATCAGTGGCTCAGCGACCCGTTCACCCCCGCCGTGCGCGACGGCATGTTGTACGGGCGCGGCGCCTCCGACATGAAAGGCTCGCTGGCGGCTTTCGTCACCTCCATCGAAAAATTTGTGGCGGCGCATCCCGGCCATGCCGGTTCGATTGCCCTGCTGCTGACATCCGATGAGGAAGGCGCGGCGGTGGACGGCACGGTGCGCGTAGTGGAAGCGTTGCAGGCACGCGGGGAAAAACTGGATTACTGCATCGTGGGCGAGCCGACCTCGGTGGCAAAAACCGGCGACACGGTCAAAAATGGACGGCGCGGCTCGCTGTCCGGTACGCTGACCGTGAAAGGCGTGCAAGGCCACATCGCCTATCCGCACCTTACCAAAAACCCCATCCACCTCGCCGCCCCGGCCATCGCCGAACTGGCTGCCACGGTGTGGGATCAGGGCAATGAATATTTTCCGCCCACCACTTGGCAGATTTCCAACATCCACGGCGGCACAGGTGCGGCCAACATCGTTCCGGGTACGGTGGAGATCGAATTCAATTTTCGTTTCTCCACCGCCAGTACGGTGGACAGCCTGAAGGCGAAGGTGCACGCCATTCTCGATAAACATGGCCTGAGCTATGATCTGGCATGGTTGCTGGCTGCCAAGCCCTATCTCACCCCGCGCGGCGACCTGGTGGATGCGGTGAGCGCCGCCATCAAGCAGGTGGCCGGCATTGAAGCTGAACTCTCCACCAGCGGCGGCACTTCGGACGGGCGCTTCATCGCCGATATCTGCCCGCAGGTAATCGAACTCGGCCCGCTCAACGCCACCATCCACAAGCTCAACGAATGCGTGGCGGTGGCCGATCTGGACGCGCTCTCGGAAATTTACCGCCTGACGCTGGTCAAGCTGCTGGCCAAGTGAACATTAAAATGAATGATTGTTTTTCCGAAGCCGTGCAGAATCTGAGCACCGTGCGTGACTGCCTGCGTTTTGCGGTGAGCCGTTTCAATCAAGCCGAATTATTTTTCGGGCATGGCAGCAGCGATGCTTACGACGAGGCCGCCTATCTCATCCTGCATACGCTGCATCTGCCGCTGGACAGGCTCGACCCCTTTCTGGATGCGCGTCTCACCGGCAGCGAACGCGCCGAAGTGCTGAACATCATTCAGCGGCGCGTCGAACAGCGCGTACCGGCTGCCTATCTGACACATGAAGCATGGCTGGGCGGCTTCCGTTTCTACGTGGACGAGCGCGTCATCGTGCCGCGCTCCTTCATCGCCGAACTGCTGCACGAGCAACTCGCGCCCTGGATTGCCGAACCGGAAGAAATCAACAGGGTGTTGGACTTATGCACCGGCAGCGGCTGTCTCGCCATCCTCGCCGCGCATGCTTTCCCCAATGCAGAAATTGACGCGGCGGATATTTCCCCGAACGCACTGCAAGTGGCACTGCGAAATGTGGCCGACTATGGGCTGCAAGATCGCATGCATCTCATCGAGTCCGACCTGTTCGCCAACCTGAAGGGCAGGCGATACGACCTCATCATCAGCAACCCGCCATATGTGGATGCGCCCTCCATGACCGCGCTGCCGCAGGAATACCGGCACGAACCGCAACTTGCTCTCGGCAGCGGCGCGGATGGGCTGGACGCAACGCGCACCATTCTCAAGCAAGCTGCCGCACACCTCAATCCGGGCGGCATATTGATCGTGGAGATCGGCCACAACCGCGCTGCACTGGAAGCCGCCTACCTCGACCTGCCGTTCATCTGGCTGGATGTGGCGGCAGGCGATGAGTATGTATTCCTGCTGCGCCGCGAAAATCTGATCTGATGTCCGTTGACCACTACGAAAACTTTCCGGTCGCTTCCATCCTGTTGCCCAGGCGCCTGCGGCGGGCGGTGGAAATCATCTACAACTTCGCGCGCCAAGCCGACGACTTCGCCGATGAAGGCGACATTTCAAACGAGGAGCGCCTGGCCAAACTGGATCATTTCCACGCTGAGCTGAATCGCATCGCCGCCGGCAACACTCCGCAAACGCCACTGTTCCACGACGTGGCGGCTATCGTTGCGCAATACCAGTTGCCGCTGCAACTGTTCCACGACCTGCTCGACGCATTTGCGCAGGACGTAACCAAAAAACGCTACGCCAATTTTGATGAGGTGCTGGACTACTGCCGCCGCTCCGCCAACCCGGTGGGCAGGTTGCTGCTGCACCTGTACGAGGAAGCCACTCCGCAAAACATGTCTTACTCGGATGCAATTTGCACCAGCCTGCAAATCATCAATTTCTGGCAGGACGTAAAAAAAGATTTCGCCATCGGGCGCATCTACCTGCCGCAGGATGAAATGGCGCGTTTCGGCGTAACCGAAGGGCACATCGCCGAAGGACGCGTGGACGCGGCCTGGCGGGAACTGATGCAATTCCAGGTGCGGCGCGCGCGCGCAATGATGCTGCAAGGCGCGCCGCTGGGCAGCATCCTCTCCGGACGCATCGGGCTGGAGATGCGCCTGATCATCGCGGGCGGATTGCGCATTCTCGACAAGCTGGAAAACGCGCAGTTCGACATGTTCCGCCACCGTCCGGTATTGCGCCCGTTCGACTGGGTTATCATGCTGGCCAAGAGTGCTCCGTTCCATTTATAAAGAATCATTTGCCACAGAGATCACAGAGCACACAGAGAGAAACAAAACTTGGCGCTACGTCGTCTTCTCTGTGAACTCTGTGTTCTCTGTGGCTGATTAATACTTTGCAAACACTATGACACCTGATCAATATTGCCAGGACAAGGCCGTTCAAAGCGGCTCCAGCTTCTACTACAGTTTCATGTTCTTGCCGCCGGACAAGCGCCGCGCCATCACCGCGCTGTACGCCTTCTGCCGCGAAGTGGACGATGTGGTGGACGAATGCTCGGATGAGAACGTGGCACGCACCACGCTGGCATGGTGGCGCACGCAGGTGGCGGCCATCTATGAAGGCACGCCGCAGCACCCGGTATGCCAGGCGCTGGTGCCGGTGGTCAGGGAATTCAGCCTGCCGCAGGAACAGTTGCACGAAATTATCGACGGCATGGAGATGGACCTCACGCAGCACACCTACGCCGATTTCAAGGCATTGCAACTGTACTGTTACCGCGTCGCCTCGGTGGTGGGGCTGCTGGCTGCGGAAATTTTCGGCTACACCGACCGCAAGACCTTAAAATACGCGCACGACTTGGGCATCGCCTTCCAACTCACCAACATCATCCGCGACGTGGGCGAAGATGCGCGGCGCGGGCGCATCTACCTGCCGCTGGACGAGCTGCAACAGTTTGGCGTGCATACCGGCGACATCCTCGACGCGAAAGAAAGCGACAGTTTCCATAAATTGATGCAGTTCCAGATCGAACGTGCACAGCATTTCTACCGGCAGGCATTCGAACAACTGCCCGGCGTGGATCGCAAGGCGCAGCGCACCGGCCTCATCATGGCGGCGATCTACCGCGCCACTTTGGATGAAGTCCTCGCCAGCGGCTGCCATGTACTGAAAGAGCGCATCTCGCTGACCCCGTTGCGCAAGCTGTGGCTGGCTTACAAGACGTGGCTAAAATCGTAGTTTGCAAAATAACCAGGCTAATCCCTTCCCCCTTTCAGGGGGAAGGCTAGGATGGGGGTGCAACACTCGATGACAAGAAGAATCAGTTTGGATACAACCGTGAGGGCGCGATGCCTACGGCGTGAGATGACCGATGTCGAGCGTTTGCTCTGGCAGGCATTACGGGGAAAACAGCTTAACAGCCATCGTTTTCGCCGCCAGCACCCCTTTGGACAATACATCACCGATTTCGCCTGTATTGAGCAAAAAATAGTGATTGAACTTGATGGTGGTCAGCATCAAGAACGTCTTGCTTACGATGAACAGAGGACTGCTTTTTTGCAGACGCACGGCGGCGTGTTCTGCGCTTTTGGAATAATGATGTTTTGAATAATTTGAACGGAGTGTTGTTAACGATTGCTGAAAATCTAACTGCTGCACCCCCATCCTAACCTTCCCCCTAAAATGGGGAAGGAACTAAAGGCAAACCCACTCGCCATTATTTCATGAGCAACCATCAGAAACTTCAAGTTGCCGTCATCGGCGGCGGCTACGCGGGCATGGCTGCCGCTGTCACGCTGGCTGAACGCGGTGTCCCGGTTACTGTATTCGAAAGCGCGAAGCAACTCGGCGGGCGCGCGCGCGGTGTCTGGCATGACGATACTCAAATGGATAACGGCCAGCACATCCTGCTCGGCTGCTACCACCACACGCTGCGACTCATCGAACAGGTCGGCGGCAATATCGAGCGCGACTTCCTGCGCCTGCCGCTGCAACTCACCCTGTATAACCGCTTTGAGCTCAAAGCCGCGCGCCTGCCCGCCCCGCTGCATCTTTTTTCTGGTTTGCTGACTGCACAAGGATTGTCGCTCGCACAACGGCTTTCCGCCGCACGCTTCATGCTCGCCATGCGCCGCATCAACTTCACCCTGTCGCATGACATGACCGTGCTCGATCTGTTGCGTGCGCATAACCAGGATAAAGAACTGGTGCGCCTGCTGTGGGAGCCGCTCTGCATTTCCGCGCTCAACACGCCGATACACAAAGCCTCCGCCCAAGTGCTGCTGCACGTCCTGCGTGACAGCCTGAGCGGCGCGCGCGGCGATAGCGACATGCTGCTGCCGCGCCTGAATTTCTCCATGCTGTTTCCGGAGCGCGCGGCGGAATACGTCAGGCAACGCGGCGGCACAGTGCTCACCTCTTGCGGCGTTGAAGCCATTGTTCCGCAGGACGACGGAATCGAATTGGTAACTGCGCAAGGTGCGATGCGCTTCAGCCACGTCATCTGCGCCGCCTCGCCCACAACGGCTGCGCGCCTGTTCCGTGCCGTGCCGCAACTTGCGCCCATCGCAGAGCAGATCGAAACCATCCCCTTCCAGCCCATCTACACCGTATATCTGCAATATCCCGCAATGGTGCGTCTGCCGCACTCCATGTTTGGTTTCGACCGCTGCTTTACGCAATGGCTGTTCGACAAGGGACAGATCGCCGGACAGCACGGCCTTATCGCTGCCGTCATCAGCGCGGAAGGTCTGCATCAGGAATTGGAACACGAACAGCTCGCGCAGAAGGTGGCACAGGAATTACGCGAACAACTCGACATCACGGCAGCACCGCTCTGGCATCGAGTCATCGCGGAAAAACGCGCCACCTTTTCCTGTGAGCCCAATCTCCACCGCCCCGCCCACATCACGCCGCTTGCCAGCGTGCTGCTGGCGGGCGACTACACGGCGGGGGACTATCCGGCGACGCTGGAGGGGGCGGTGATGAGCGGGTTGTGCTGTGCCGGGGAAATCATTCCCCCGGAGCAGCCGCGAACGAAATAGACCGCCTCGCGCCGAACACGCTCGCGCGGATCAGTCTCCCAGGCCGTGTGCACCATATACCGGCACTTCCACCCGCTGGCTCCTCGCTTCGTATAGAAGAATGCCCGCGCTGACTGACACATTCAGGCTTGCCACACTGCCCCGCATGGGAATGGCCACCAGCTGGTCGCAGGTTTCTTTGGTGAGGCGGCGCAGCCCTTCGCCTTCCGCTCCCATCACCACGGCCAGCGCATTGTCATGGTAGAAGTTGTGCAATGAGTTTTCGGCCTCGCTGTCCGCGCCCACCACCCAGATGTCGCGCTCCTTCAGTTCGCGCAGGGTGCGCGCGAGGTTCGTGACGGTGATGTAGGGGACGGTTTCCGCCGCACCGCAGGCAACCTTTTCCACCGTGGCATTCAAGCCGACGGCGCGGTCCTTGGGTGCGATGACGGCATGGGCGCCGAAAGCGTCGGCGCAGCGCAGGCAGGCGCCGAGGTTGTGCGGATCCTGCACTCCATCCAGCACCAGCAGCAGCGGCGGTTCATTGAGCGTGTCCAGCACGTCGTCCAGATGCACCACCCGGCGCGATGCATCCACCCGCGCGACGACGCCCTGGTGGCGGGCATTCCCGGCCATGCCGTCGAGACGCTTGCCATCCACCGGCACCACGCGCACACCATTGGCTTCTGCCAGCTTGAGCAAGTCGCGCGCGCGCGGGTCGCGGCGTTGGGTGTCCACGTACAATTCCAGCACGCTGTCCGAGTGCTGGCGGATGCGCGCAGTGACAGCGTGGAAGCCATGAATGATGCGGGTTTCAGCCATGATACGTGTTCGCTTTCAAATAAAATGTAGTGTGGATAACCCCTTATAACCAAACTGTCCCTTCCCCCTGCCAGGGGGAAGGTTAGGATGGCGGCCATGACACGGCGTTGCGAAGCATCCGGGGCGGGAATGGCCGCCTCACACCCGCTCCCGCAAGCGGCTGGCTTCGCCAGTAACGTGTCGCGGGATGTGGGGGTTAGGGCAGGAAAGCTACGTTTCTACCCCCTCCCTAGCCCTCCCCCTGTATGGGGGAGGGGATATTGGGTTGCCGTTCAATATGCTAATTGCGATGTTTCTTTGAAGCTGCCTTTTCCTTCGAAGCTACTTTTTTCTTCGGTGCAGTATCGCCCCACACGCCCGCCCCAAGTTCCTTTTTCTTCGTGGTCAGCGGCCCGGTATCTTCCACCAGCACGAAATCGATCTTGGTGCTTTCCATGTCCACGCGCACGACTTTCACGCGCACGCGGTCACCCAGGCGGTAGCGCTTGCCGGTGCGCTCGCCGAGCATCTGGTGCTTGGCGGGATCGAAGTGGAAATAATCCGCACCGAGTTCGGATACATGCACCAGTCCTTCGATGTACAGGTCGTCCAGCGCGACGAACAGGCCGAAACCGGTTACCGAAGACACGGTGCCGTTGAACACGCTGCCAAGGTGGTCGCGGATGTAGAAACACTTGAGCCACGCTTCCACATCGCGCGTGGCATCATCGGCGCGGCGCTCGGTCTGCGAGCAATGCTCGCCCAGTGCATCCCATTTTTCATGCGGCTTGTATTGCTTGCCATTCAGCGCTGCCTTGATGGCGCGATGCACCAGCAGGTCTGGATAGCGGCGAATGGGCGAGGTGAAATGCGTGTAGGCTTCATAACCCAACCCGAAGTGTCCGACGTTGTCCGGGCAATAGCGCGCCTGGCGCAGGGAACGCAACATGACGGTTTGCAGCAGCGCGGTGTCGGGGCGGCCCTTGATCTGCTTCAGCAGCCTGGCGTAATCGCCCGCCTCCGGCACTTCGCCGCCACCCAATTGCAGGCCGAATTCCTTGAGGAACTCGCGCACCGCCTCGAGCTTTTCCGGGGTGGGGCCTTCGTGCACGCGATACAACGCCGGATGTTTATGTTCATGCAGAAAATCGGCGGCGCACACGTTGGCGGCCAGCATGCATTCTTCAATCAATCTGTGCGCGTCGTTGCGCACCACCGGCACGATGCGCTCGATCTTGCCATCCTGGTTGAACATCATCTGTGTCTCGATGGTTTCGAAATCAATCGCGCCGCGCTTTTCGCGTGCCTGCAGCAGCGTCTTGAACAGGGTGTGCAGGTGGTGGATGTGCGGCAGCACGGCGGCATATTGCTGCGCCTCCTTGCCCTGCGGATCGGCCAGCATTGCCGCCACCTGGGTATAAGTGAGGCGCGCATGGGAGAACATCACCGAGGGATAGAAGCGGTATTTTTCGATGTCGCCCTTGTTGCTGATCTGCACGTCGCACACCATGCACAGGCGCTCGACATCCGGGTTGAGCGAGCACAGGCCGTTGGACAATTCTTCCGGCAGCATCGGAATCACGCGGCGCGGGAAATACACCGAGTTGCCGCGGTTCAGCGCTTCCTTGTCCAGCGCATCGCCGGGCTTCACGTAAGAACTCACGTCGGCAATCGCCACCACCAGGCGGAAGCCCTTGCCAGCCGGTTCGCAATACACCGCATCGTCGAAATCGCGCGCGGTTTCGCCGTCGATGGTGACCAGCGGCATCCTGGCGACACTCTCGCGCCCGGCGTAATCGTCGGCGGCAACTTTGGGCGCAAATTTCTTTGCCTGGCGTTCGGCATCCTTGGGAAATTCGTATGGCAGGTCATGTTTGCGCAGCGCGATCTCGATTTCCATGCCGGGATCGGCGTAGTTGCCCAGCACCTCGACGACGCGGCCTATGGGCTGCGCGTGCTTGCTGGGCTGCTGCATAATCTCCAGCATCACCACCTGCCCTGCCTTTGCCGTACTGCGTTCGCCCGGCGCCACCAGAATGTCCTGGCTGATGCGGCGGTTCTCCGCCACCACGAACTGGATGCCATGCTCCTCGTACAGGCGTCCGACCAGGCGCGTCGTGCCATGCTCCAGCACCTCGACGATGCCGGCTTCGCGCCGCCCGCGCCGGTCTATTCCGCCCACGCGCGCCATCACAGTATCGCCGTGCAGCACCTTGTGCATTTCCTTGGCGCTCAGCACCAGGTCGGCGCTGCCGTCTTCAGGGATCAGGAAGCCAAAACCGTCGGGGTGGCCCTGCACCTTGCCCTTGACCAGGTCGAGCTTGTCCACCACACAGATCGCCCGCTTGCGGTTGCGCATGATCTGGCCGTCGCGCTCCATGGCGCGCAGGCGGCGTGTGAACAACTCAGCCTCATGCGGCTTGATATGCAACTGGCCGCACAGTTCCTCTTCGGCTACCGGCACGCCTTGCTCGGCCAGCAATTGCAGGATGTATTCACGGCTGGGTAAAGGGTTTTCGTACTGTGCGCGTTCGCGTTCCAGAAATGGATCGAGTTCACGGATATTTTTTTTCTTGTTTTTCATTGACACAAAATCCTATAACGATTAAATTGCGCGCTCTCAAGCAATGCCCGGATGGCGGAATTGGTAGACGCGCACGGTTCAGGTCCGTGTGCCGCAAGGTGTGGAGGTTCGAGTCCTCTTCCGGGCACCATCAAATACCATGAAAACCGCACCACTGCTTGATTTAAGGCTGGTGTAGTTTTTGCTACCAGTAAAATTTTGCGCCAACCTGCTTGTCTAAAAGCGCGCGGTATTCTACCTTAAAACCAAGCCACTCTTTCTTAATACACCCGCGCCTTGAGCGGAAACGATTCCACGGTGAGCGGCTTCAGCCGCACCGGTTTGTAATCCAGATGCTGCCCTTCGCTGAAATACAGCGAGTGTTTCAGCCAGTTGTCATCATCGCGTTGCGGATAGTCGTCGCGCGCATGGGCGCCGCGGCTTTCCTGGCGCGCTGCGGCGGAAATCATGGTGGCCTGCGCAACCTCGATGAGATTATCGAGTTCCAGCGCTTCCACGCGCGCCGTATTGAACACCTTGCTCTGATCGCTGATTGCAATGTTCCTGACACGCTCCGCCACTTCGCGGATTTTTGCCACGCCTTCGGCAAGCAGGTCGAGAAAGCGGAACACGCCGCAATGCGCCTGCATCACGCGGCGCATTTCCGCGCCGGCCTCGGCCACGCTTTCGCCATCCTTCTGTGTTTCCAGCCGCGCCAGCCGCGCCAGTGAGCGGTCTGCCGCACCGCGTGGAAAGAGCTTGGGATGCGGATTGTGCTCCAGGTCTTCGATGATCTGCCGCGCCGCCTCGCGCCCGAACACCAGCAGGTCGAGCAGCGAATTGCAGCCCAGCCGGTTCGCGCCATGCACCGACACGCAGGCGCATTCGCCCACCGCATAAAAACCCTGCACCACTTCTTCCGGCCCGCCGTGATACGGCGCGACCACCTGGCCGTGGTAGTTGGTGGGAATGCCGCCCATCATGTAGTGCGCGGTGGGCACCACCGGAATGGGTTCTTTGGCCGGGTCAACGTGCGCGAACTTGAGCGCGATATCGCGGATACCGGGCAGGCGATGGCGAATGACGTCTTCGCCGATGTGGTCAACTTTGAGCAGGATATGGTCACCATGCTTGCCGCAGCCGCGCCCTTCCTTGATCTCCGTGGCGATGGCGCGCGACACCACGTCGCGGCTGGCAAGGTCTTTCGCATTTGGCGCATAACGCGGCATGAAGCGTTCACCGTCCTTGTTGATGAGATAGCCGCCCTCGCCGCGCACCCCTTCGGAAATCAGCACGCCCGCGCCGTACACGCCGGTGGGATGGAACTGGAAGAACTCCATATCCTGCAGCGGAATACCCGCCCGCGCCGCCATGCCGAGCCCGTCGCCGGTATTGATGTAGGCATTGGTGCTGGCCTGGAAGATGCGCCCCGCGCCGCCGGTGGCGAACAGGGTGGCGCGCGCCTGCAGGATCATCACCTCGCTGGTCTCGATTTCCATCGCCACCACGCCGAGCACATCGCCGTCCTGGTCGCGGATCAAATCCAGTGCCATCCATTCCACGAAAAAATTGGTATTGGCCTGTACGTTGCGCTGGTACAAGGTGTGCAGCATAGCGTGGCCGGTGCGGTCGGCGGCGGCGCAGGCACGCTGCACCGGCGTCTTGCCGTATTCCTGCATGTGCCCGCCGAACGGGCGCTGGTAAATCTTGCCGTTTGCCAGACGGTCAAAAGGCATGCCGAAATGTTCCAGTTCGTACACCACTTCCGGTGCGGCGCGGCACATGAACTCGATGGCATCCTGGTCGCCGAGGTAGTCCGAGCCTTTCACCGTGTCATACATGTGCCAATGCCAACTATCCGTGCTGATGTTGCCCAGCGATGCCGCAATGCCGCCCTGCGCCGCCACGGTGTGCGAGCGCGTGGGAAACACCTTGGACAGCACCGCCACCTTCAGCCCCGCCTCCGACAACGCCAAGGCCGCGCGCATCCCCGCGCCGCCCGCACCTACCACCACCACGTCGAATGTCCGTTTAACGACTGTCATTACATTTTCCTAAGCTGTCATTCCGGCGCAGGCCGGAATCCAGGTGATTGAACAAACCTCGCGTAGCGGGACAACGTTTTGGTTTTGTCCGCTGATGAAACAACTAGCCATTCGACTAAGCTGGCAAAAAACGCCAGCAAAGTCGCTGGTTATACGCGGAGCCTTTGAACTGCTGGATTCCGGCCTGCGCCGGAATGACGAACCTTGAATCATTTTAGAAGCCCCACAAAATCTGCACCGACCAGATCACGTACAGCAGCAGCGCCAGTATCACCACCACATAAATAACAAGGCGGGCGCCCGCCGATTTGATGTAATCCATCACGATGTCGCGCACGCCGACCCATGCATGGCAATACACGGCCAGCAGGAACAGCAACGAAAACGTGCGCACCACGCTGCTGGCAAACAAGCCTGTCCAGATATCGTAATTGAGGCCGGGATGCAGCAGCAGCCAGCCTGCCATAGCCAGCGCATAGAGCGCCATCACCACGGCAGTGACGCGCTGCATCAGCCAATCACGCAGCCCGTAATGCGCGCCGGTAACGATGCGGTCTACCATAGCAGCACTCCGGTCAAAACGGTCAGCACCAGGCTCGCGAATATGACCCACTTGCTGCTGGCGCGCGCCTGCGCCAGACTGACGCCGTAATCCAGATCAATGACCAGATAGCGGATGCCCGCGCAAAAGTGATGCAGGAATGCCCACCCTATAATAAGCAAAAACAATTTACTGAAAGGATGGTGTAACACTCCGGCCAGTCGGGTGTAGGTCTCGATGGAGCGCAGGCTGTATTGCAGTGCCCACAACAGCAATGGCAGCGCCAGAAACAACAGCCCGCCGCTGATGCGTTGCAGTATGGAAACAAAGGCCGGCAGGGGCAGCCTGATCTGGCTCAGAGCCAGATGTTTGGGGCGATTCTCGTTCATTGTTTTTACCGCAAATAGACGCCGCTATATTACACGCTTTGCGGGGCAACAGAATACTGGCAAAATACCGCCATTGTTCACCGCGCATGAGACCCCATGAAAGCACCCGTTCGCATCACCGTCACCGGAGCCGCCGGGCAAATCGGCTACGCCACCCTGTTCCGCATCGCCAACGGCGACATGCTGGGACACGATCAACCCATCATCCTGCAATTGCTGGACTTGCCGCAGGCGCAACCAGTGTTGCGCGGGGTGATGATGGAGCTGGAGGATTGCGCCTTTCCGCTGCTGCAACAAGTCATCATCACCGATGACCAGAAGGTTGCCTTC
>JACREC010000041.1 GCA_016218445.1 Nitrosomonadales bacterium | reverse complement strand
TTCATGGTCTTAAAAGAACCGCAAAAAACACACTTGCGACCATTCAAAAAGTTGGTCGCACAACTAAATACTGTATGAACCCCAGTAACCATAAGTATCTCCAAGGATACACTGGTTACGAAACGCCCTAATTACCAAGAATATTTAGAGGGAAAGAAGAAAAATTATGAGTGCAATCGTTGATGTCGTAGCGCGCGAAATACTGGACTCACGTGGCAACCCCACGGTCGAGGCGGATGTGTTGCTGGAATCGGGCGTGATGGGACGCGCCGCTGTGCCGTCCGGCGCATCCACCGGCACCAAGGAGGCGGTGGAACTGCGCGATGACGACAAGCAGCGCTACCTCGGCAAGGGCGTGTTGCGCGCGGTGGAATATGTGAACACCGAGATCGCCGAGGCAATTGTCGGCCTGGATGCGGCGGAACAAGCCTTTATTGACCAGACCATGATCGACCTGGACGGCACCGAAAACAAATCACGCCTCGGCGCGAACGCCATCCTGGCTGTCTCCATTGCCGTGGCCAAGGCTGCTGCGGAAGAAGCCGGCCTGCCGCTATACCGCTATCTGGGCGGCGCGGCGCGCATGGAAATGCCGGTGCCGATGATGAACATCATCAATGGCGGGGCGCACGCCACCGGCGGTGCAGATATTCAGGAATTCATGATCATCCCGGTGGGTAGCCAGAGTTTCCGCGAGGCGTTGCGGTGCGGTGCGGAAGTGTTTCACAACCTGAAAAAGATCCTGCACCATCGTGGCCTGAGCACCACGGTGGGCGACGAGGGCGGCTTTGCGCCTGCCTTGGGTTCCAACGAGGCCGCCCTGAGAGTTATCGTGGAAGCCATTGAGGCGGCCGGTTATGTGCCCGGCGCGGACGTGGCGATCGGCATAGATGCCGCCGCCTCCGAGTTTTACAAGGATGGCCAGTACCATCTGAAGGCGGACGGGCTGACCCTCAATTCCGCCCAGATCATTGATCTGTATGCCACATGGGTGGACAAGTATCCCATCATCAGCATCGAGGACGGCATGAGCGAGCACGACTGGGACGGCTGGAAGCTGTTGACCGACCGTTTGGGCAAGTCGATTCAAATCGTGGGTGACGATATCTTCGTGACCAACACCAAGATTCTGCGCGAAGGCATCAAGCGCGGCATCGCTAATTCCATCCTGATCAAGGTGAACCAGATCGGTACCCTGACCGAAACTTTTGCGGCGATTGAAATGGCCAAGCGCGCAGGCTACACTGCCGTCATTTCGCACCGCTCCGGCGAGACGGAAGACTCCACCATTGCTGACCTTGCCGTCGCCACCAACGCTCTGCAAATCAAGACCGGATCGCTGTCGCGCTCCGACCGCATAGCGAAATACAACCAACTGCTGCGCATCGAAGAAGACCTCGGCGATAGCGCGTCTTACCCCGGACGCGACGCGTATTACCAGTTGGCGTAGGAATGGCCTTGTTAGATGCGCTGGATCTCGCTGATATTTGTCGCCCTGATCCTGCTGTTGCAGTATCCGCTCTGGCTAGGCAAGGGTGGCTGGTTGAAAGTGTGGGATCTCGACCGGCAGGTCGAGGCACAAAAGCAGGTTAATCAACAGACACAAACGCGCAATGCGGTGCTGGATGCCGAAGTGCGTGATCTCAAGCAGGGCACCGAAGCGATTGAGGAACGTGCGCGCAGCGAACTGGGCATGGTCAAGCGCGACGAAGTGTTCTTCCAGATAGTAGGTGACCATCCACCGTCATTGCCCGCATCGGCGGTTTCTGAGGATAAGAAAATCCCCTGATTGCGGCGGGTTATTCCAATTCCATACAAGACAGGCGGCTGCATTAATCTTCAAGATCTGGCGCAACAAACGTGTCTGACAGGGTGCCAGCGTCTGTTGTTGCAGTACTGGTAAGAATGGTTCCGGGCTTGGGAACGTACCCACCCCCGCCAAGCATGGCAAGTTGGAATAACAATTCCGCGTCTGTCGTGTTAAGTATGTTTTTCCCGTCTGCCTGTATTGGTATGCGCATAACTTCCCCAATTTTTAAATTCTTGCCTGATAATAACCGGCGAGGTTTCAGTGTAAGGTTTATTACAATGTTCCGAGAAGGGCAAACTCAAATGTCAGTTTCGAGAGTGCATGGAAATATAAGCAAGAGCCAATAACAACAACTCCATCAGATGACTATTTTAATCATTTGACATAATATACATTATGCGCAGTAGAAATTCGAAGGTCGGGTATAGTTAAAATAGTGATATTCATTATTATTCTGGCTGTTAACAAATTAAATTAAACCTAATTAGAGGATTGCCATCCTCCTCCCAACGCCTTGAACAAGTCAGCAACTGCGACCCGCTGCGCTCGTTCGGCATCCAGGCGATTCAACTCGGCTTGCAGATAATTCCGTTCCACGTCCAGCAATTCCAAGCGACTGGCAATGCCGCTTTGAAAGCGCAATTCGGCTTGTTTGTAAGCTTGTGCCAGTGCTTCGCTACGCGTGCTTTCTGAAGCCAGTACCTGCCGGGCGGATTCCTGCGCTGACAAGGCATTGCGCACATCGGCAAATGCGCTGGCGACAGCTTGCTTGTATTGTGCCAGCGCCTGGTCGCGGCGCGCTTCCGCCGCCTCTACCAAGTGCTCCACGCGTCCCGCATTGAAAATCGGTTGGCTGACATTGGCAGCAAACTGGAAAATTCCCGCCGGGCCGGTAAACAGGTTGGCGAAAGCGGCGCTTTCGCTGCCGAGATACGAGGTCAGGGCTATCGAGGGAAAGAACTGTGCGCGAGCTGCGCCGATGCGGGCGTTCAGCGCCACCAAGCGCGACTCGGCGTCTTTCAGGTCGGGCCTGCGCAACAGCAGTTCAGCTGGCAACCCATCAGGCACCCATGTATTTGCAAGACTGGGGCTGCCGCGATGCAGCTCGCTGCTCATCACGTCGCGCGGCGAGCGCCCCAGCAGCAGGGTTAGCGCGGTTTCTTGCTTGTCGCGCGCTTGGACTATCGAGGTGAGTTGCGCTTGCACGGCGGCCACATCGGCTTCCGCCTGATGCAGGTCGTATTCGGAAATCACGCCGACCGCAAGCTGCTTCCGGTTGAGTGCGAGCCTTTCCTGGCGGCCTGCCAGCACGCGGCGGATGGCCGCTTCCTGCGCATCCAGCGACACGAGGGCGAAATATTGCTGGGCCACCTGCGCGGTCAGGGTAAGGCGCACTGTATCCCTCGCCGATTCCGCGCTCAGCAAATCTGCGCGCGATGCTTCGCTGGCGCGGCGAAGCTTGCCCCACAGGTCAAGTTCATAACTCGCATCCAGCGTGACGTGCGAAAAATTCTGGGTCGGGCGTGGAAAAGTGCTGATCTGACTGTATTTGGTGCGACTCTCCGCCACATTCGCGCTGACTGACGGGTATTGATCCGCCTCGGTAATGCCCAATTGCGCGCGCGCTTCCAGCACCCGCGCTGCTGCCACCTGGATGTCCGCATTCTGGGCCAACGCCTCTTCTTCGAGTTGATCGAGGAAAGCATCGGCATAGAGATGCCACCACTGCTCACTTGTTCCACTAACCGGCTTGGCCGTGCTGTCCTGCTTCGCAGGCCAGTTTTCCGGCAGCGCCATGTCCGGGCGCTTATAGTCCGGTCCGCTGGCGCATGCCGCCAACAGGCAGGCTGGCAGCAGGACTGCAACCGCTTTCAATTTTCTTTTCATCTTACTCATGCTTGTCCTCCTGCTGCCGCGCACGGCCGGGGAAGATGCGGCGAACAACCACGAAAAAAACCGGCACCAGAAACACCGCCAATACTGTCGCGGCAATCATGCCACCCATGACGCCGGTGCCGATTGCAATGCGGCCATTAGCACCGGCACCGGTGGAAATAGCCAGCGGCAGTACACCCAGAATAAAGGCGATGGAGGTCATCAAAATAGGGCGAAATCTCAGGCGGCATGCTTCCAGCGTGGCCTCAATCAGGTCGTGCCCGCGATCCTGCAAATCCCGGGCAAACTGGATAATCAGGATCGCATTTTTCGCCGCAAGCCCGATGATGACAATCAGCCCGACCTTGAAGTAAACATCGTTGGGCAGGCCGCGCAGGTTCACGGCCAGCACCGCGCCGAGTATGCCGATGGGCACCACCAGAATCACGGCGAACGGGATGGCCCAGCTCTCATACAGCGCCGCGAGGCACAGGAACACCGCGATCACCGACAGGGTAAACAGGAACGGCGCCTGACTGCCGGAAAGCCGCTCCTCATTGGAGGTTCCAGACCACTCGAAGCCGAAGCCGGGAGGCAGTTTGGACGCCACCTCCTCCATCGCCAGCATCGCCTGGCCGCTGCTGTGGCCCGGTGCGGGGCTGCCGGAAATCTTCATCGCGGGCAGGCCATTGTAGCGATCCAGTTTCGGCGAGGCCGCCACCCAGTGCGGCGTGGCGATCTCGGACAGCGGCACCATCCCGCCCTGTGTGTTGCGCACCGGTATCCGCATTATCTGCTCCGGCGTCGTGCGGTTACCCGCCTCCGCCTGCATTTGCACACGCAGGATGCGGCCGTCGCGCACGAAGTCGTTGATATAGGCCACGCCGAGCACCGATTGCAGGGCATCGTTCAGGTCGGCGATGTCTATGCCCAATGCCCGCGCCTTCAGGCGGTCAATGTCGAGTTGCAGTTGCGGCCCGGCCTCCTGCCCTTCCGGCCGCACACTCGCCAGCACAGGACTCTTGCTCGCGGTGCCCAGTGCCATGTTGCGCGCTTCAAGCAGCTTGTCCCGCCCCTGCCCGGCACGATCCTGCAAGCGAAAATCGAAACCGCCGATGGCCGCCAGTTCGGGAATCGGCGGCACATTGACGGCAAAGATCATCGCCTGCTTGATGCGGAACAGCATCATGTTGGCGCGTTTCACCAGCGCAGAGGCAGAGTTGTCGGGACTTGGCCGCGCATCCCAATCCTTCAGGCGGACGAAAGCGGTCGCTGCGTTCTGACCGCGGCCGAAGAAGGAAAATCCGAGCACGCCGATGACGTGCTTCACCTCGGGCTGTTTGAGATAGAACTGTTCCACTTCCGACAGCACTTCGCGTGAGCGCTCCCGCGTGGCGCCCGGCGGCAACTGGATCACGCTGATGAAATAGCCTTGATCCTCTTCGGGCAGGAAGCTGGTCGGCAGATGGAAAAACAGCCAGCCCAGCGCACCCAAAATGGCCGCGTACACCACCAGCGCGCGCCCGGTGCGTTGCAGCACCCTGCCCACTCCGCGCTGGTAGCGCTGGGTGGTCCTGGTGAAATAGCGGTTGAACCAGCCGAGGGAACCGGTTGCCGGCGCCAGCCCCTGGCCGGGCGCATGCTTCAGCAGCGTGGCACACAAGGCCGGGGTCAGGGTCAATGCCATCAGCACCGAGAACAGGATGGTCATGATCAGCGTGACCGCGAACTGGCGGTAAATCGCGCCCACCGAACCGCTGAAGAAGGCCATGGGGACGAACACGGCGCACAGCACCAGGGTAATGGCGATGATGGCGCCGAAGATCTGGTCCATGGCCTTGCGCGTGGCTTCGCGCGGGGCAAGGCCGTCTTCGGTCATGATGCGCTCCACGTTCTCCACCACCACGATGGCGTCGTCCACCACGATGCCGATGGCCAGCACCATGGCGAACAGCGTCAGGGTGTTGATCGAATAGCCGACCACATAGAGTCCCACGGTGCCGCCGACCAGGGCGACCGGCACGACGATGCTGGGGATGAAGGTGGCGCGCAGGTTTCCAAGGAACAGATAGATGACCAGGAACACCAGCAGCATGGCTTCCGCCAGTGTCTTTACCACCTCGCTGATCGAAATCTCGACGAACTGGGACGTGTCATAAGGTACTACCCAGTCCACGCCCTCGGGAAAGAATTTGGCCAGTTCCGTCATTTTGACCTTGACCGCTTGGGCGGTATCCAGCGCATTGGCGCTGGGTGCCAGGCGGATGGCGATGGCCGAAGCCGGCTGCCCGTCTAAGCGGGCGGCAATGGAATAGTCCTGCGCTCCCAACTCCACCCGCGCCACATCCTTGACCCGCACCGAGGAACCATCTGCATTGGCGCGCACGATGATATTGCCGAATTCTTCAGGCGTGGACAGCCTGCTCTGGGTGACGATCACCGCGTTCAATTGCTGCCCTGCCGCTGCTGGCAGCTGGCCAAGTTCGCCGATGGCCAACTGCGTATTCTGTGCGCGCACGGCCTTGGTGACATCGCCTGGCGAAAGGTTGTAGGCATGGAGCTTCTCCGGCTTCAGCCATAGCCGCATCGAATATTCGGTGCCGAAGAGTATCGCCTCGCCCACGCCCGGAATGCGGCGGATATTCTCCAGCAGGTTGGCGGCGGCATAGCTGCCGAGCGCCACGTTGTCGCGGCTCTTGTCCGGCGAGATGAGCGCGACAAACATCAGGTAATTGCGCGCCGACTTCGCCACGGTTACGCCCAGGCGGCGCACATCCTCCGGCAGGCGCGCCTCGGCGCGCTTGATGCGGTTCTGCGTCTCGACAGAAGCGGCATCCAGATTGGTGCCCGACTCGAAGGTCAGCGTGATGGAGCCGACGCCCAACTCGGAGGATGACTCCATGTAGAGCAGGTGCTCGATGCCGTTCATTTCCTGCTCGACCAAAGCGACGGCAGTTTCCTCCACTACCTGCGCCGAGGCGCCGGGATAGTTGAGCGTGATGGACAGAGCCGGCGGCGCTACCGACGGATAGGATGCGACCGGCAGACTGCGCAGGGCCAGCCCGCCACCCAGCAAAATGATGATGGCGATGACCCAGGCAAAGATTGGGCGGTCAATGAAGAACTTTGCGAACACGATGCCCCTCTCTACTTCTCAGGAGCCGCAGGTGCATTCGGAGCTGGCACACTTCCTGGCGGATTCCACGGCACGGGCTTCACCGGCGTGCCGGGCCGCGCCTTCTGCAACCCGTTGACGATCACCCGGTCGCCGGGCTTCAAGCCTTCGGCGATGACGAAGTCGCCGCCCGTCATGCCGCCCGTTTTGACCGGGCGCGGCGCAGCCTTGCCTTCCGCATCCACCACCATCACGAACTGGCCTTGTGCACCTGTTTGTACCGCAGGCTGCGGCACCCTGATGCTGTTGTCGGCGCTGCCTTCCGGAAAACGGATGCGCGCGAACATGCCGGGCAGCAGTTCCTGTTTCGGGTTGTGGAATTCGGCACGCAATGACATGCTGCCCGTGCCCGGGTCAACCGCAAGATTGGAGAACAGCAGCTTGCCCGGCTGCGGATAAACGCTGCCGTCCTCGAGGACAAGCTCCACCTGCGCAGATCCCGCGCGCTTCAGTCTGCCGGACTTGAACGCCTGCTGCAGGCGCAGCACATCGGCGCCCGGCTGGGTGAAATTGGCATAAATGGGGTCAACCTGCTCGATGGTGGCAAGCAGCGTGGCCTCACCGCGCCCGACGAGCGCGCCCTCCGTCACCTGCGCACGGCCTATGCGCCCCGCGATGGGCGCGGGTACATGGGTATTCTCCAGATCGAGCTGCGCCCTGGACAGAGCAGCCTCGGACTGCTTGAGCTTGGCCTCGGCCAGGTCATAATCCTGCTGGCTGACCGCCTTCGCCGCAAGCAGCGGCTTGTAGCGCTCCACTGTCTGGCGCGCCACGCCCACGTCGGCCTTGGCGGAAGCGTAAGCTGTCTGGTAGTTGCGGGCATCAATCTGGAATAGCGTATCGCCCGCCTTCACGTCGCTGCCTTCGGCGAACAAGCGCTTCTCGATGATTCCTTCCACCCTCGCCCGTACTTGCGCGGTGCGGTATGCCTCCATGCGTCCGGGAAGATCCTGAGTCAGCGTCACGGAACCCGTGGAGACCGTCACCACGTCCACCTCCGGCGGGGGCGGCGCGGCGCCGCCTGAGGGTGGTTGCGGCCCTCCTTCCTTGGAACCGCAAGCGGCAAGCAAAAGCATGGACGCCGCGAGAACAGTCATACCAGTGGTGAGATGGATTCTTGGCTTCATCTTGGAAATCTCCGCTTAAACAGTCGCCGTGTTCAGGCGCAAGCATTCGCAAAAAGCAATCAACCACACGCCCTACCCTTTTTCCGCTGGAATAGAATACCGAAAAAGAGAACTGCCGGGTTGAGGTTAAAGGGAATCAAACAAAATTTGATTACCCATTGAATTTGCTGGAATTGGGTGGGGTGACTGATGGGGCTCGAACCCACGACAACCGGAATCACAATCCGGGACTCTACCAACTGAGCTACAGCCACCATTGAACTGACTTAAATCGTACTTCTGGCGTGCCCGACAGGAATCGAACCTGTAACCCCCAGCTTAGAAGGCTGGTGCTCTATCCGATTGAGCTACGGGCACAATTCTTTCGGCAACCAATTCGATTTATAAACCTGGTCGGGGTGGAGAGATTCGAACTC